>CAZYOO010000029.1:4808-17389 GCA_964649185.1 uncultured Dehalococcoidales bacterium | reverse complement strand
ACGCCGCTGATGAGCACCTGGTCCCCGGCATGCAGGGACTCGATGGTGCTATCGTCGATGGGCGAGGTGATATTCTTCTGCATCTGCTCCTCCGTTAGAACCGCAGTATCTCCCTGGCGATGACCGCCCGCTGCAGCTCCAGTGCCTGGTCCGAGGCGCTGGCGGCGATGGCGTTGCGGCACAGCCGGGCCAGCGGCAGCTCCCTGGTGTACATCGGCCCGCCGTGCAGCTGGGTGGCGCGGTCGGCGCAGCGCTCCACCATCTCGGTGGCGTACACCTTGACCATGGCCGCCTCGCGGTGGATGTCCTCCCCGGCGTCCGCCTTGCAGGCGGCGTGGTACACCACCAGCCGGGCGGCGTGTATGTCGATGGCCATGTCCGCCAGGTCGCGCTGGACGCTGGGCCGCTCCTGTATCAGCTTGCCGAAGCTCTGCCAGTTCTGGGCGTACTCCTTGCTTATCTCCAGCAGCCGCTCGGCGGCGCCGACGCAGCGGGCGCCCCTGGCGATGCGCCTCGCCGGCAGCCATTTAGCGCCGAGGCGGAAGGCCTGGCCCTCGTCGCCCAGCAGGTTCTCCGCGGGCACGCTGCAGTCCTGGAATTTCATGATGATGGGCTCCACCACCTGGGCGTGCCTGCCCGTGCGCTCGCCGGTGCCGCTCACGGTGAAGCCCGGGGTGTCGCGCTCCACCACCAGGCAGCTCACCCCGCCGCGGACCCCCTTGTCCTTGTCGGTCGCGGCGAACACCATCACGAAATCGCCGGGGTCGGTGACGTGCGCCATGCACAGCTTCTCGCCGTTGATGACGTACGCACCGTTGCGTTTTTCAGCCGTGGTGTTGATATCGGTCGGGTCGCCGCCGCCGGCCTCCATCAGGGCGATGCTGGCCCGCTTCTCGCCGGTGAGCAGGGGTTGTAAATAGCGCTGGCGCTGCGCCTCGTCGCCGTCGAACAGCACCGGGGAGATATCGCCCAGGCTGAAGGGGATGATGGTCCTGGCCAGCTCCTCCTCGATGAGGCAGATGCCCAGCGTGGACAGCCCCACCCCGCCCAGCTCCTCGGGCACGCTCATGCCCCAAAGCCCCATCTCCTCTACCAGCTGGAACAGGCGCTGGTCTTCCTCCGGGGGCAGGGCCACCCTGCCGGTGGCGGGGTCGCCCTCGCGGCCCAGCACCTCCCGCTCCAGCGGTATGAGCTCGTCCTTGACGAACTCCCTCACCGAGTTCTGTACCATCTTCAGTTCTTCGGGAATGGTGAAATCCATCCTGCGGGCTCCTCAGCTATGTCAGCGCTTCCTCTACATACAGATCCAGGTCGGGCTCCTGCTCGTCGCCGATGCGGGTCTCTAGGCGGGACAGGGCCTCGATCATGTGGCGGTTAACGATATAGTGCTTGATGGTGGTGTCCACCTGCGGGCAGGAAAGGGCGCAGTTGAAGCAGCGGTCGCAGTCCTCGCCCACCAGCGTCTCCAGCGCCATCGAGCTGCGCTGGGCGGTCTTCTCCAGACGGGACGGCTCGCGGGCCAGCACCGGGCAGATGTCTATGCAGTTGCCGCAGCCGATGCAGGCGGGGCTGCCCACGATATCCTCCTCCAGCTTGAGGGTGTGGTGCGGAGCGAAGCCGCTGGACAGCAGTCGGCAGCGGGCCACCGGCGGGCACTTGGAATCGAGGATGATGTTGAGCATCCCCTCGACGTCGGCGACGTTGGTCTGGCCCCGCATGATGTACTCGCGCATCACTCCAGCCCCCCGGCGAAGCTGCCGCTGATGCTGGCGATGCGCCCGTGGCGGGTGTAGTCCGGCAGCAGCATGGGGGACAGCGGCCTGTCCTGCTGCAGGCCGGCGTCCTTGAGCTGCTTCTGCCACTGGCGCACGTGGTCCAGCGTCAGCTTGCCCAGTTTGGTCTCTTTAGAAAGCTCGGCCGCCGCCTTGCCCGCCCTGCGGCCGAAGACGAATATGTCCAGCGTGGAGTTGCCCATCAGCCGGTTGCGGCCGTGCACCCCGCCCTCCACCTCGCCGGCGGCCAGCAGGTTGGGCACGCTGGTGCGGCCCTGATTGTCGATAAGTATGCCCCCGTTCTGGTAGTGCAGGGTGGGGTAGACCAGCACTGGCTCCTTGCTCATGTCGATGTCGAAGCGCATGAACTGGCGCAGCATGGCGGGCAGCTCCTTGGCGATGGTCCCCGCCCCGCGCAGCGTGTCGATCATCGGCGAGTCCAGCCACACCCCCGGCTGCCCGGTGGGCGTGACTATGCCCTTGTTGCGCCCCTTGCACTCGCGGATTATGGACGATGCCACCGCATCCCGGGTCTCCAGCGGGTAGATGAACTGCTCCCCGTCGGCGTTCACCAGCTGGGCGCCCAGCCCCCTCACCTTCTCGGTGACCAGCTGTCCCACGATCTGCTCGGGGTAGGCCACCCCGGTGGGGTGGTACTGCATGGTGTCCATGAATATCAGCTTGGCGCCGGCGCGGTAGGCCAGCACCACACCGTCGGCGGTAGCCCCGTAGTGGTTGGTGGTGGGGAAGTCCTGATAGTGCAGCCTTCCCCCGCCTCCGGTGGCCAGTATCGTCGCCTTGGCGCGCACCAGCGTCATCTCGTTGGTCTCCAGATTGACCAGCACCGCCCCCGCCACCTTGCCCTCGTCGTCCATCACCAGCTCGATGACGGGGCAGAACTCCAGCACGGTTATCCCCCGGTTGCGCACCTCATCGCGGAGGACGCGCATCTCCTCCAGGCCGGTGTAGTCCCGGGCGGAGTGCATCCTCTTGCGGGAGGTCCCGCCCCCGCTCTCGGTGAACAGGGTGCCGTCCGGCTCTTTGCCCCACATCACTCCCAGCGACTCCAGCCAGTGGATCACGCCGGGGGCGTCGATGACCAGCGCCTCCACCAGCTCCGGTATGTTGGTGAAGCCGCCGCCGCCCATGGCGTCGAGGTAATGGATCGCCGGCGAATCGTTGGGCTTGGTGGCCGCCTGGGTGCCGCCCTCGGCCCCCACCGTGTTGGCATCGCCGAGGCGCAGCTTGGTGGCCAGCAGCACGCTGGCGCCGCTCTCCTGCGCCAGCAGGGCGGCCGAAGCCCCGCCGCCGCCGCCGCCAACGACCAGCACGTCCACATCGTAATCCACCTTCTCCAGGTCGATGATATCGGGGTCGACCCTGCTGTTGCCCTCCAGCAGCTCGGCCAGCTCGTTGGGGGTCTTTTCCCCCTTGTTTGGGCCCAGCTGGATCTCGCGCATCCCGCCGGCGACGAAGTCGGGGTGGAATTCCTGGAGCAGGGTCGCCTTCTCGTCCGGGGTGAGGGAAGGGTGTCTCTCCTCGAGCCGCCGCTCCCTGGTGGCGGCTACCTTTTCAACGCTATCTGCCATCTCCGCTGGGTACATATCGGCGGTCTCCTTCCTCAACTCTCCATGTCGCGCTCGGCGTAGCGCTTGCGCAGCTCTTTCTCCGGCATCTTCATCAGCTCCTTGAGCTCGGGGTCGAACTTGCCGCTATCGACCTCGGCCACCCGCTGCGCCAGGTGCTCCGACCGGGGGGCGATGTGCCGGCCGTAGAGCCGGCGGCAGAGCAGGCCGACGTTGTACTGCGGTATCCCCGCCGGGCAGCGGGCGGCGCACAGGCCGCACATCACGCAGTCGAAGGACTTCTCGGCCGCGGCGGCGATATCGCCCCGGATGGCGTCGGCGATGTAGGAGATCACCTCCAGCTCCTGGGGGCAGCTCTTGGTGCAAGAGTTGCAGCCCATGCAGGTGATGATATCGGGGTACAGCTCCAGCACCTGCTCCCCAGTGGGCTTCAGGTTCTCGATATCGTAGATCGCCTTCTCCGCAGGGAAGAACGGGATCTGGGTGAGGTACATGTCCGGCTGAACCACCGTCTGGCAGGCGAGGGCGTATTTGAGCTGGGGGTCGTCCTTGACCCGGTAGATGGTGCCGCAGGCGCCGCAGAAGCCGCTGCGGCAGCCGACACCGCGAATCAGCTTGTAGCCGGCGTATTCCATGGCCTTCTGGATGGTCAGTCCCTCGGGCACCTGATAGCGCTTGCCCAGTATGTAGATGTCGATCATCTTCGGATTCACAGTACGGCCTCCTTGTGACGTGCGCTGTGGCACTGCAGGTTTACCGCCACCGGCAGGCTGGCGATATGCGCCGGATGGGTCTCGACATGCACCGCCAGCGAGGTGATGGTGCCCCCCACCCCTCCGGAGCCGACGCCGGTGTCGTTGATCCGCTGCAGCAGCTCCCGCTCCAGTTCGGCGATCTCGGGGTCGGGCGAGGGTTCCCCCACGGTGCGCAGCAAGGCCCGCTTGGCCAGTATCATGGCCTTCTCGGCGCTGCCGCCGATGCCCACGCCGACGATGGTCGGCGGGCAGGGGTTGCTGCCCGCCTCCTCCACCGCCTTCACCACGAAATCGATCACCCCCTGGCGTCCCTGCGCCGGCTTGAGCACGGCGAAGCGGCTCATGTTCTCGCTGCCGCCGCCCTTGGGGGCGACGGTTATCCTGAGCCTGTCGCCGGGCACTATACGGGTATGGACGATGGCGGGGGTGTTGTCCCTGGTGTTTACCCTGGCCGAGAAGGGCTGCTTCACCGCCGATTTCCGCAGGTAGCCGTCGGCGTAGCCCTGCCGCACGCCTTCGTCGATCGCCTCATAGAGGTCGCCCCCGGTGACGTGCACGTCCTGTCCCAGGTCGATGAACACGATGGCCAGCCCGCAGTCTTGGCACAGGGGCATCTGCTCTTTGGCGGCTATTTCGGCGTTCTGGAGTATGTGGTCCAGCACCTGCCGCGCTACGGGGGATTCTTCCTTGTCGTGCGCCTCCTTCAGCGCGGCAAGCACATCCTCTCCGAGGAAGTAGTTGGCTTCCATACACAGGCGGGCGACGGTATCGGTGATATCGGCGGTGGAGATCTGTTTCATCGCTAGTCCAGCTTCATGATGGATATCAACTCCTGAACCGCGTCCGCCGAGCGCTTGAGAGCGGCACCCTCCTCATCGGTGAGCTTGAGCTCGATGATCTGTTCCACACCGCCGGCGCCCAGCTTCACCGGCACGCCGACGAACGTTCCCTTGATGCCGTATTCGCCCTCCAGCAGCACCGAGCACGGCAGTGTCTTCTTCTTATCGAACAGGATGGCCTCCACCATCTGCACCGTCGCCGCCGAGGGGGCGTAGTAGGCGCTGCCGGTCTTGAGCAGGCCGACGATCTCGGCACCGCCCTTCACCGTGCGCTCCACGATGGCGTCCACCCGCTCCTTGGGCATCAGCTCAGTCATCGGTATGCCGCCGACGGTGGTCAGGCGGGGGATGGCCAGCATGGTGTCGCCGTGGCCGCCGAGGAGGCAGGGGGACACATCCTCCACCGAGACCCCGAGTTCACTGGCGACGAAGGTCCTCAGCCGGGAGGAATCGAGCACCCCAGACTGCCCCATCACCCGGTTCTTGGGGAACTTGCTCACATGCATGGCGAGCTGGGTCATGGCGTCCAGCGGGTTGGTGACTACGACGAGGAAGCAGTTGGGCGAGTGTTTCACCGCATTCTCGGTGACTTCCTTGATGATCTTCATGTTGGTGAGGATAAGGTCATCGCGGCTCATGCCCGGCTTGCGGGCGATGCCGGAGGTGATGACCACGATGTCGGAATCCTTGGTATCTTTGTAGTCGTTGGTGCCGATGATACTGGAATCGGAGGACAGGATCGGGCCGCTCTGCAGGATGTCCAGCGCCTTGCCCTGCGGCAGCCCTTCGATGATGTCCACCAGCACTACATCGGCATACCCCTTCTCCGCGATCCGCTGGGCGCAGGTGGCGCCGACGTTTCCGGCTCCGATGACTGTGACTTTGCTACGCATCTTCAATCTCCTTCATTTTCTTGACTACCGCCTCTGCGACCTCGGCGGTGCCGACCGCCGAGGGGTCGTTGCGGTCGGCCTTCATATCGTAGGTGACGGCCTTGCCCTCTTCAACAACTGCGGCGATGGCATCCTCCACCAGGTCGGCGGCCTCCTTCTCGCCGAGATGGCGCAGCATCAGCACGCCGGAGAGCATCATCGCCATGGGGTTAATCTTGTTCTTGCCGGCGTACTTGGGGGCGCTGCCGTGGGTCGGCTCGAACACCGCTACCTCGTCACCGATGTTGGCCCCCGGCGCCAGCCCCAGACCGCCGATGATGCCGGCGCAGAGCTCGGAGATGATGTCGCCGTAGAGGTTGGGCAGCACCAGGATGTCATGCTTTTCCGGGTTGCGCACCAGCTGCGAGCATATGCTGTCGACAATATGGGGCTCGAAGGCGATGTCGGGGTATTGACGGGCTACCTCGGTGCAGGTGGCCAGGAAGAGGCCGTCGGTAGCCTTCAGGATGTTGGCTTTATGGATGGCGGACACCTTCTTGCGGCTGTTAGCCCTGGCATACTCGAAGGCCCACCTGGCGATCTTCTCGGTGGCACTGGCGGATATGGACTTTATGCTGAAGCTGGAGTCAGGCTTGACTGAGTCCCCACAGTCCTCGATAAAGCGATTGAGCCTGGACGCCTCCAGCGTGCCGAATCGGTACTCGATACCGGCGTAGAGGTCCTCGGTGTTCTCACGCACTATGACTACATCCGCATTCTTGTACAGGGTGGGTGCGCCGGGATACAGCTTGCAGGGGCGCAGGCAGACGTAGAGGTTCAGCGCCTTGCGTATCGCCACGTTCACGCTGCGGAAGCCGGAGCCTATCGGCGTGGTGATCGGCCCCTTGAGCGCCACCTGGTTGCTGCGGATGGAGTTGATCAGGTAGTCGGGCAGGGGCGTGCCGTATATATCCTGCGCCCGGTCGCCGGCGAAGGCCCGGTCCCAGTTGAACCTGACGCCGGTGGCCTCCAGCACCCTTCTGGTGGCCTCCACCACCTCGGGGCCGATGCCGTCACCGGGGATTAGGGTTACCGCATATGCCAAACTCGTTCTCCTCGCTACGTTTTGAAATCGCCGTGCCTCTTAATATAAGGGATAAGCCCGCCCTCTTCAAGTATCCGCAGCATCACATCGGGGAAGTTGCCGAACCGCAGTTCGTCCCCGGTGGTGATATCCTTCACCGTGCTACTCTCGAAGTCGATCTCCAGCTCGTCACCGTCGCCGATCCTATCGGTATCGCATATCAGCAGAGGCAGGCCCACGTTGATCGCATTACGGTAGAAGATGCGCGCTGCCGACTTGGCCAGCACGGCGGACACCCCCGACATCTTTATCACGACGGCGGCATGCTCCCTGCTGGAGCCCAGCCCGAAGTTGGAGCCGGCGACGATAAAATCCCCCGTTTTGACCTTGCAGGTGAACTCCGTGTCGGCGTCCTCCATGGCGTGCTTGGCCAGCTCCGGCAGGTCGCTCCTCAGGTGGTAGTACCGCCCGGGGCAGATGTGGTCGGTGGAGATGTCGTCGCCGAATTTGAAGGCTTTACCCTTGAGCATTACATGAACTCCCTGGGATCGGTTATCTCGCCGGCGATGGCGCTGGCGGCGGCGGTGGCCGGGCTTGCCAGGTATATCAGGCCGTTGGGGTTACCCATGCGGCCCTTGAAGTTGCGGTTGGCGGTGGAGAGGCAGGCTTCGCCGTCGCCGAGGACCCCCTGGTGCACGCCGACGCAGGGGCCGCAGCCCGGGGGCAGGAAGGTCGCTCCGGCATCGAGCAAGGTCTGGACGTAACCGGCCTCGATCGCTTTCTGGAGCACACCTCGCGATGCCGGGGCCACCAGCAGCCGGGTGTCGGGGTGCCGTTTGCGACCCTTTAATATATCCGCTGCCACCGCTATGTCTTCCAGACGGCCGTTGGTGCAGGTGCCGATCACCACCTGCGCCAGCCTGACGCCCTTGAGCTCGCTGGCGAGGGCGGTGTTGTCCACCGTGTGGGGCATTGATACCGTCGGCTCAAGGCTGGCGGCATCAATATCGCAAGACTTCTCGTAGTCGGCATCGGCATCGGGAGCGACGGGCCGGAAGCTGTCGCCGCGGCCGCGGGAATCGAGATACCGCCTGGTGACCTCGTCCGTGGGGAACAGCCCCACCTTGGCCCCCGCCTCCACCGCCATGTTGGCGATGGTGAAGCGCTGCGCCATGCTCATGTTATCCACCGTCTCCCCGCCGAACTCCAGCGATTTGTAGGTCGCCCCGTCGGCCCCGAGCACCCCGATGAGGTGCAGTATCAGGTCCTTGGCGTACACCCCCCTGGGGAAAACGCCGCTCACCGTGACCTTGAAGCTCTCCGGCACCCGGAACCACGTCTTGCCCAGCGCCATGGCTACGGCGACGTCGGTGGAGCCCATGCCGGTGGCGAAGGCCCCCAGCGCACCTGCGGTCACGGTATGGGAGTCGGCCCCGACGATGACCTGGCCGGGGCTGGCATAGGATTCGGCCACCAGCTGGTGGCACACCCCCTCTCCCACCTCGCTGAGCACGGCACCGCTCTCGATAGCGAAGCGGCGCAGGGTCATGTGGTCGTTGGCCAGCTCTTTGGAGGGGACCGGTGCGGCGTGGTCGAGGAACAACACCGTCCGCTGCGGGTCGGCCAAAGATTTCAGGCCGCTTTCGGCAAGCTGGCGCTGCGCCAGCGGGCCGGTGCCGTCCTGAACGAATGCGAGGTCGACATGCGCTATGACGATGTCGCCGGCGCGGGCGTCTTTGCCCGAGCTGTCGCTCAGGATTCTCTCGGCGATAGTTTTACCCATAATAAGCCTCTTGCGGGGAAGCTAAAGGGCCCTCGAATCTGGAGAGCGGTTCTCAGCCTTTGCTGATGACGGCGATGATGTCGTCCTTGGCCACCCGGTCCCCCGGCTTGAACCTCAGCTCCTTGATCGTTCCCTCTACTGGGGAGGGCAGGGCGCTCTCCATCTTCATCGCTTCCAGGATGACGATGGTATCGCCGGCTTTCACCTTCTGTCCCACCTCAACCTCGTAACGGATTATGAGCCCGGGCATGGGGGCGTTGAGCGCGCCGTCCGTGGCCTCCAGCGCCTTCTTGGCTGCCGGTGCCGGTGCGGGGACCGGCGCTGCCCCCGCCGGCTTTGGCGGTGCCGCGCTGGACGGGGCGGGGCCGGCGGCGGGTCGAGCGATTATCGGTGCCCCGCTCCCGGGATCTACCGCCACCTGATAGTATTCATCGTTGACGAACACGTTGTAAACCCTGGTATGCGGCCCCCTGGTCGGGGCCGGGCCCTCCGCCTTCTCCGCCAGCTTGCCTGCCAGCGCCTTCTCGATCAGCTCGTCCTCCCGCTTGATCTCGTCGATGCTCTTCGGCTTGACCGAGTCGGGAACCGGCTCCAGCCCGTACTTCCAGCGCAGGAACCTCATGCCGGTCTCGGGGTAGAGGGCGTAGATTAGAACATCGCCTATGTTCCTGGCGATATCCTTGGTGGCCGCCTTGGCCTTCTCCATCTCGGGCTCCAGCAGGTCGGCGGCGCGGCAGGTGATGGGCTTCTCCCCCTTCTCGTAGCCCTTGAGCACCAGCTTCTGCACCTCGGGATCGATGGGGGCCGGTGGCCGGCCGTACATGCCGTACACATAATCCTTAACCTGCTTGGATATCATCTTGTAGCGCCCGAAGAGCACGTTCTGCACAGCCTGTATGCCCACTATCTGGCTCGTCGGGGTCACCAGCGGCGGGTAGCCCAGCTCCTTGCGCACGCGGGGCAGCTCCTCATGGACCTCATGCAGCCTGTCGAGTGCGTCCGCCTCCCTCAATTGGGATACCAGGTTGGTGGTCATCCCCCCGGGGACCTGGTGGCTGAGCACGCCGGTGTCGATGACCGACATCTTGTTGCTCTTCCAGAAATCGCGGTACTTGGGGGATATGGACTCGAAGTAATCCCCCATCTTGAGCAGTTCATTCAGATCGAGGCCGGTCTCCCGCTCCGTCCCCTGCAGGGCGGCTACTATGGGCTCGATCGCCGGCTGCGAGGAGCGCAGGGCGTAGGGGGCGAGGCAGGTGTCGATGATGTCTATCCCCGCCTCCGATGCCTTGAGGCAGGTCATGGAGGCCATGCCGCTGGTGTAGTGGTTGTGCAGCTCCACCGGTATCTTGAGCTTTTCCTTGAGGGCTTTAACCAGGTCGTAGGCATCGTAGGGGGAGAGCAGCCCCGCCATGTCCTTGATGCATATGCTGTCGGCGCCCATCTCCTCCAGCACCAGCGCTTTGTTGATGAAGAAATCGATGTTGTACACCGGCCCCCCCAGCTTGTTCTCGGTCAGGGAGAAGCTGAGGCACCCCTGGATGTGCTTGCCGGTCTCCTTGATGGCGGCGAACGAGGCCTGCATGTTGCGCTCGTCGTTCAGGGCGTCGAACACGCGGAAGATGTCTATGCCCACCTCGGCCGACTCGTGGACGAAGGCCTTGACCACGTCGTCGGCGTAGTTGCGGTAGCCCACCAGGTTCTGGCCGCGGAGCAGCATCTGCAGAGGGGTGTCGGGCATCAGCCTCTTGAGGATGCGCACCCGCTCCCACGGGTCTTCGTTCAGGAAGCGGGTGCAGACGTCGAACGTGGCGCCGCCCCATACCTCCATGGCGTGGAATCCCATCCTGTTCATGTCTGGGGCGATAGGCTCCAGGTCGGCGATGCGCATGCGGGTGGCGAATGATGACTGGTGCGCATCGCGGAAGGTGGTGTCAACGATCTTCAACGGGTTCTTCTTGGCCATCTAATCTCATCTCCTTTTGAAGGGGTCTGCAAGGCACATCCGGCGCTGCCACAGTATCCGCATCCGCATCATCTCCCCGATCCCCCAGTACTTCCAGTAGCTCGCTGCCGGGGGACACGATGCGGGCGCTGCCGCCAGCGCTTGCTCTTCCTCGTACTGGCCGATGGCGGCGGTGATCGCTGCCACGACCTCCTTTTTCATATCCATCGCCTCTCGCTACAGCGGTATGTTCCCGTGCTTCTTGGGCGGGTTGGTGTCCCGCTTGTTCTTCAGCATCTCCAGCGCCCGGATTATCCGCGGCCGGGTCTCCCGGGGGTCGATGACATCGTCGATGTAGCCCCGGGCCGCCGACACATAGGGATTGGCGAACTTGTCCTTGTACTCCTGTATCAGCTTCTTCCGCGTCTCGTCGGGCTTGTCCGACTTCTTGATCTCATCGCGATAGATGATGTTCACCGCGCCGTCGGGGCCCATGACCGCGATCTCCGCGGTGGGCCAGGCGAGGTTGATATCGCCCCTGAGGTGCTTGCTGCTCATGGCCACGTAGGCCCCGCCGTAGGCCTTGCGGGTGATGATGGTGATCTTGGGCACGGTGGCCTCGGAGTAGGCGTAGATCATCTTGGCGCCGTGCTTGATGATGCCGCCGTATTCCTGATCCACGCCGGGCATGTACCCCGGCACGTCGACGAAGGTGATGATCG
This sequence comes from uncultured Dehalococcoidales bacterium, assembly GCA_964649185.1. Taxonomy (GTDB): domain Bacteria; phylum Chloroflexota; class Dehalococcoidia; order E44-bin15; family E44-bin15; genus CAYUWM01. The sequence goes on along the minus strand of CAZYOO010000029.1, from coordinate 6,031 downwards.
GCAGGTTGAAGCAGTCGAGGAAACGCACGAACCGTGCCCCCTTGATCGAGGCGTCGATGTCGATGATCCCGGCCGACATCAGGGGCTGCTGGGCCACGATGCCCACCGAGCGTCCGCCGCACCTGGCGAACCCGGTTATGATGTTGGGGGCGTAGTTCTCGTGGACCTCCAGGAATTGGCCGTCGTCCGCCACCATGCGGATGATGTTCTTCATATCGTAGGCCCGGGTGGGGTCCTCGGGCACCGCACTGAGCAAGCCCTCGTCCATGCGGGCGGGGTCGTCGGCGGTTGCCAGGACCGGAGAGTCCTCCATGTTGTTCTGCGGCAGGTAGCTGAGCAGGTCGCTGACCATGTTCAGGCATTCCTCGTCGTTGGCGGCGACGAAGTGACACACCCCGCTGTGGGTGGACTGGGCTATCGCTCCCCCCAAATCCTCGTGGGTCACCTCTTCGCCGGTGACCGCCTTGATGACGTCGGGGCCGGTGATGTACATCTGACCCGTGCCCTGAACCATGAACACGAAGTCGGTAAGGGCGGGGGAGTACACCGCACCGCCGGCGGAGGGCCCCATTATCACCGATATCTGGGGGATCACGCCGGAGCACAGTGTGTTCCTGAGGAAGATCTCGCCGTACCCGGCGAGGCTCTCCACGCCCTCCTGTATGCGGGCGCCGCCGGAGTCCAGCAGGGCGATGAAGGGGGCGCCGTTCTTCAGTGCCAGGTCCATCACTTTGCAGATCTTCTCCGACATCACCTCGGACAGCGAGCCGCCGAAGATGGTGAAGTCCTGGGCGTAAAAGTAGACCGGGCGGCCGCTCACCGTCCCGTATCCGGTAACCACCGCATCTCCCAGGTGCTTATTATCGGCGAGGCCGAAATCGGTGGCGCGGTGGGTTACGAAGGGGTCCAGTTCTATGAAGCTGCCGTCATCTAGGAACCGGGCGACCCGCTCCCTGGCGGTGAGCTTGCCCTTATCGTGCTGCGCCGCGATGCGTTTCTCTCCTCCGCCTTGCTGGGACTCCGCCCTCTTCTTGGCCAGGATATCGAGTTTCTCTTCGAGCGCCATTTCCCCTCCCGAGTATCAAGTTTGTGAAAAGTTTAACTTTGTGAAAGACATCACAGAGTATCCAAGCTAATTATATAACTGGGCAGTCTAAAATGCAAGGTAAGATAAGGGCCGGGGCCACGGCTCGTCATCCCTCCCGCCGGGCGATGGCGTCGGC
>CAZYOO010000029.1:0-4708 GCA_964649185.1 uncultured Dehalococcoidales bacterium | reverse complement strand
TCGACGGCGGCGACCCCCGCCGCCCTGGCGGCGACGACCACCGTCATCCGCGGGTAGAGCAGCTCATCGCCCTCCTCGGTGCGCATGATGCCGGTGTCCAGGGCGAAGTCCTCGGCGCCGAAGACGATGCCCACCACCCGCGGGGAGGCGCTGGCTATATCGAAGGCGTTGAGCAGCCCCTTGGCCGTCTCCACCCATGGCAGCAGTTTTATACTACCCCCCTCTATACCCCGCTCCCTCTCCAACCGCTCGATAATGTCCGCTACCTTGATGACATCGCTGGCTGTCGCCGGCTTGGGCTGGTTAATGCCGTCCAGGCCGGGCGCGATAACCGCCTCCAAATCCTCCAGCGCCAGGCCGCCGGCCATCGAGTTGATGCGAACGAATACCTGCTGTCCGGCGAGGGCCATCCCCGCTATCGACTCGCGCACCATCGTTCGGGCGGCCGCCTTCTCGGATCGGGGTATGGAGTCCTCCAGGTCCAGGATGAGCACGTCGGCGGGCAGATGCCGCGCCTTGTCGATCATCTTCTGCCGGTTGCCGGGCACCGACAGCAGGGTTCTCAGCGGTTCCACTTGTCGTTCCTCAGGGGCACAGTATGGTATGCGCGGCCGATGATTGTCAAGTATTCTCTATTACAGCAGCTTATGTTAGAATCGGAGGCGATGGCTGCAGCACTCGGCACGACGATATGCGGCGACAGGGAGTTCCGCTGGGGGGAGAGAACCTACATAATGGGGATACTGAACGTTACCCCCGACTCCTTCTCCGGCGACGGGCTGGGCAGCGACGTGGAGGCGGCCGTCGACCGGGCAAAGCGTATGGTCGAGGACGGCGCCGACATCCTGGACGTGGGCGGCGAGTCCACCCGCCCCGATTTCGCGCCGGTATCGGCCGGGGAGGAATTGGGCCGTGTCATCCCCGTCATCGAGCGGCTGGTGGGGCAGGTGGATGTGCCCATCAGCATCGATACCTGCAAGTCGGCGGTAGCGCGGCGCGCCCTGGAGTCGGGTGCCTCGATGGTCAACGATGTGTGGGGGCTGAGGCGCGACCCGGAGCTGGTGGCGGTGGCGGCGGAGTGGGGGGTGCCCCTGGTCATCGCGGCCAACCAGCGGGAGACAAAGTATGACGGTATCGTGTCAGCGGTCCTCGATTCGCTGAGGTGGGGCATCGACCGTGCGGTGGATGCAGGTTTGGCTCGTGAGAATATTATAATAGACCCCGGCATCGGGTTCGGCAAGACGCTGGAGGGGAACCTGGAGGTGCTGCGCCGTATGGGTGAACTCAAGCAGCTGAACCGCCCGATACTGCTGGGCACGTCGCGCAAGTCGATGATCGGGATGGTTTTGGATTTACCCGCGGACCAGCGCATCGAGGGCACGGCGGCCACCGTGGCCATCGGCATCGCCAGCGGCGCCGACATCGTCCGGGTGCACGACGTGATGCAGATGGCGCGGGTGGTGCGTATGTCCGACGCCGTGGTAAGGGGAAGGTGGAGGTAGGTGGATGTCTACCTCGGCCTGGGGGCCAATCTGGGCGACCGTCAGGCGAACCTGGCACAGGCCGTCGAGCTGCTGGGCCAGAGGCTCGACATCGAAAAGGTATCGTCGATCTATGAAACCGAGCCGGTGGGCTACAAGGACCAGCCGCTGTTCCTCAACGCCGTCTGCCGGGTGCAGACCGACATCGGGCCGCTGCAGCTGCTGTCGCTGGTGAAGGGGATCGAGGCCAGCATGGGACGGGTGCCCAATTTCAGCGACGGGCCGCGCCTTATAGATATTGACATAATCTTATACGGTGATATGGTGATGATGGACCCCGAGCTGAGCATCCCCCACCCGCGGATGGCGCAGCGGGCGTTCGTCCTCATCCCCCTCGCGGAGATCGCTCCCGGCCTGGTGCATCCGTTCTCCGGGGAGAGCGTGGAGGAGATGGTGGCGAATGTCGACGGAATCGACGGGGTGAAGAAGGCAGGGAAGCTGGAGGTTTGAGATGTATGAGGTATCGGTGAGGGAGCACTTCGATGCGGCGCATGCGCTGCGGGGCTACAAGGGCAAGTGCGAGAACCTGCACGGACACCGCTTCGAGGTGACGGTGACCCTGCGCACCGCGGGGCTGGACGATATAGGCCTGGCCTACGACTTCTCGGAGCTGAAGAAGCACCTGCGGGAGGTGCTGGAGCGTCTGGACCACACCTCGCTGAACGACGTGCCGCCGTTCGACCGCATCAACCCGTCTTCGGAGAACATCGCGGTCACAATTTATGGGGAGCTCCAGCAGAGGGGACTCCCCATCTATAGCGTCCGAGTCTACGAATCCCCGCAGACCTGCGTTACCTATATCCCCGAAGGTTAAACCTAGCCCTTGGCTTCCGGCTCGTCGGCTGCCTCCGGCGGCTCCTCGATCCTGGTTACCGCCATGATCCAGCCGATCCAGAAGCCCAGCATCAGCACCACCAGAACGCCGACGGCCACCGGGACCATGATGGCCCATACCACCTTGTCCGCCTGCAGCACTATGCCGGCGATGAATGCCGCCCCGGCCAATATGGTTCCCAGGCAGATCAATGCACCAACTACGCGTGACATATATATGTTTCCTCCGTTTAGGTTTGAAGCTCAGGCGGCAGCAGGTTGGGGATAGTGTCCTCGATAGGGTAGCTAACCGCGCACTTCTTGCAGTGCAGCGAGCCCTTGACTATCTCTTTTTCGTCCTCCTCCTCGACGGTGAGCTCCAGTTCCCCCTTGCACACCGGGCAGGCGAGGATATCCATCAAATCCCTTTTCATCATCCCTCCTTGAGTCGAATAGCATTCTACTCCAACCGAATCCCAATCGTCAACACGGCGACGTTTATCTTGACACGTCGTTCGCCCAGACAATAGAATGCGATTGGTCGGTACAGGAGTATAGAGTTGAAAAAGACGCGGGTATGCCACATGCTGAGCATCGAGCACCCGGTGATACAGGGGGGGATGACCTGGATCGCCAATGCCGAGCTGGCGGCAGCGGTCTCCGAGGCGGGGGGACTGGGGGTTATCAGCCCCAACGCCGGGATGCGGCTGGAGGACGACATGGTGCAGAACCTGCGGGGGCAGATACGCAGGGCAAAAGGCCTCACCGATAAGCCGCTGGGGGTGAACCTGGTGGTTTTCATCCCGGGGATCGAGGAGCTGATCGACGTATTGATAGAGGAGGGCATCGGGGTAGTGGTGACCTCCGCCGGCGACCCTGCACGGCACACCGGACGAATGAAGCAGGCCGGCATCGCAGTGCTGCATCTGGTGTCGTCGGTCAAGCAGGCGCGGCACGCGGAGGGGGCGGGGGTGGATGCGGTGATCGCCGAAGGCTTCGAGGCGGGGGGGCACAACGGTTTCGACGAGCTGCCCACCATGGTGCTTGTCCCGCACGTCGCAGACGCGGTCGAAATACCGGTGATCGCTGCTGGGGGCATCGCCGACGGCCGAGGCCTGGCCGCCGCGTTTGCCTTGGGTGCCGAGGGGGTGCAGCTGGGCACCCGCTTCGTCGCCACGCGCGAGTGCATCGCCCCGCAGAATGTGAAGGATGCCATCGTCGCCGCTAACGACACAGGGACGGCGATCACCGCGCGCAACCTGTCCCCGACACGCGGCCTGAAGAACGGGTTCTCGGCTCAGGTGGCGGAGATGGACAAGCACGGCGCCACCGCGGACGAGCTGCTGGCGTTCATCGGCGTGGGCCGGGCGCGGATGGCGCTGCTGGAGGGCAGGGTGGAGGAAGGCGAGGCCTATGCCGGTGCCGCCGCGGGCATGGTCCGCGATGTCGTCGGGGCGGGTGATGTGGTGAAGCAACTAGTCGAGGGTTACGATAGGATCGTCGCCCGGTTAAAGGAAGGAGTCGGCAATTGAGAAAGACCAGGCTTTGCGAGCTGCTGGGTATCGAGTACCCCATAATACAGGGGGGGATGGGACTGATCGCTGGCGCCGAGCTGGCGGCGTCGGTGTCCGAGGCCGGAGGGCTGGGCATCATCAGCCCCAACGCGGGGGAGCCGGACTGGAGCAAGGTCGGCGAAAATCTGCGCAATCTGATTCGCAAGGCGAAAGGCCTTACCGATAAGCCGTTCGGGGTGAACTTCCCGATACACATGATCGGGGATGACCGGCAGCTGATCGACATCGCAGTGGAGGAGGGGTTGCGCATAGTCACTACCGGCGCGGGCAGCCCGGCGCTCCACACGCCGTATTTCCACCAGCATGGGGTGAAGGTGCTGCACCTGGTGGCCACGGTGAAGCATGCGCTGGGGGCGGAGAAGGCGGGGGTGGACGCCGTGATCGCCGAGGGCTATGAGTCGGGTGGGATCAACAGCCGGGACGAGCTGACTACGTTCGTGATGGTGCCGCAGGTCGTCGATGCGGTGGGCATACCGGTGGTGGCCGCCGGCGGCATCTGCGATGCCCGCGGCATGGCGGCGGCCATGGCCCTGGGGGCCGACGGGGTGCAGATGGGCACCCGCTTCGTCGCCACAACCGAGTGCCTGGCGCACCAGGGTTACAAGGATGCCATCGTCGCCGCTGGGGATACCGCTACCGTGATCACCGGCCGCCACTCGATGCTGGTCAGGGGGTTGCGGAACGCCCTCACCGACCGGGTGCTGGAGAAGGAGAAGGCCGGCGGCTCCGACGAGGAGGCCATCAGGATGTTCTCCGAGCTGTCGGAGGCGGCGCTGCTGC
>CAZYOO010000028.1:0-17489 GCA_964649185.1 uncultured Dehalococcoidales bacterium | reverse complement strand
TCGGTGGCGGAGAGCCTGGGCGAGGAGAGCCGGTTCATCCACCTGGGTTTGACCTCCTCCGATGTCATGGACACCGCCCTCAGCCTGCAAATGGTGGAGGCCAGCGACATCCTGCTGAGGGACGTCCGTGATACTATCAAGATTCTCAAGAAGCAGGCGGTGACTCACAAGTGCACCATCATGATGGGCAGGACCCACGGGGTGCACGCCGAGCCCACCACCTTCGGGCTGAAGATGGCGATATGGGTGGAGGAGATGAAACGCCACCAGCACCGCCTGGAGGAGGCGCGGGAGGCGATCGCGGTGGGCAAGATATCGGGGGCGGTAGGCACGTACGCCACCGTTAGTCCCCAGATAGAGCAGATCGCCTGCAACAACCTGGGACTCAAGCCGGCGCCGATATCCAGCCAGGTGGTGCAGCGCGACCGCCACGCCCAGTTCGTGACCACGCTGGCGCTGATCGCCAGCTCGCTGGAGAAGTTCGCCACCGAGATACGCGGCCTGCAGAAGACCGAGTGCCTCGAAGTGGAGGAGCCGTTCGAGGAGGGGCAGACCGGCTCCTCGGCGATGCCGCACAAGCGCAACCCGGAGCTGTGCGAGCGCATCTGCGGCCTGTCGCGCCTGCTGCGGGGGCACGCTGTCACCGCCATGGAGAACGTGGCGCTGTGGCACGAGCGCGACATCAGCCACTCCTCCAACGAGCGCATCACCCTGCCCGACTCGTGCATCGTGCTGAACTACATGTTCCACCTGTTCAAGTACATCATGGGCGACCTGCGGGTGTACCCCGAGAACATGGAGAAGAACCTGGATGTGACCAAGGGGCTGGTGTTCTCGCAGAAGGTGATGATAGCGCTTATCGATAAAGGCCTCACTCGACAGGAGGCGTACGGCATAGTGCAGCGCAACGCGATGAAGTCGTGGAAGGAGCGGGTGAGCTTCCTCGACCTGCTGAACAAGGACCCCGAATTGACCAGTCACCTGACGAAGAAGGAGCTGGAGCAGATATTCGACTACAACTTCTTCCTGCGCCACGTGGACGAGATATTCAAGCGCCTGAAGCTGGGGTAAGAGGGATGAAGGCCACAAGGCTACTCCTGTCGCTCTTTGCTGTTATCTCGCTGTCGATCGCTGTATCATGCGGCGGTGCCGCCCCGGCAGCGGAGCCAACTCCGACGCCCACGCCCGCCATCACGGCGATCCACCAGGGTAATATCACCTTCGTCGAGGCCTTCTGCACCCGCGTGATAGACGGCGACACCATCGATGTTATCATCAACGGTACGGAGTACAGGGTGCGGTACATCGGCATCGACACGGCGGAGATGGACGACGAGCGCTCCGCATACCGGACGCTGGCGGAGGAGGCGAAGCAGGCCAATATACGGCTCGTCGAGGGCAAGAACATCAGCCTGCAGAAAGACGTGTCGGAGACCGACCGCTACGGCAGGCTGCTGCGCTACGTGTTTGACGGCACCACTTTCGTCAACCTGGTGCTGGTCGCCGATGGGCACGCTTGGGCGGTGAGCTACCCGCCGGACACGATGTACGATTCGCTGTTTGCGGAGTTGCAAACGGCGGCGCAAGCGGATAAACTGGGCGTATGGCAGCTCCCGTAACGGGAGTGAGCGAGGTGCTATATGGCCCGCAAGCTTAAAGAAGCCTTCGGTGAGGAGCCGTGGTTCGCAGAGGTGACGTCCGACATCGACCACAAATACATGGCCATCGAGCAGCGCCTGGTGCAGACGTTCCGCTACGTGCAGCTACACAGCGACAACGGCGATGCCTTTTCCTACGAGTTCAATCACATCCTGCGGGACAGCAGTAACGCGCTGACATCCGCGCTGGATAAGATGATAAGGAGATCGAGGCATCCCAACAAGGTGGACCTGGATTTCGAAGATTTCCGCAATTTCCTCAGCTCTAACATCCCCTATCTCTACCGCCGCTCGGTGACGCCGTTGCCGGTGTCCCACCTGTTGATGCTTCCCTTCCGCGTGTTGCATAAATCGGGGGCGGTACCCGGATGGTGGAACAGTTACGACCGCATCAGGCACAGCGAGACGCATAACCACAAGGAGGGGAACATGAGGAACGCGGTGAACGCCGTGGCCGCCCTGGCCATCATCCGCGACGATATGGGCGTTGTCGCCTCCGGGTTCCTGTTCGACAACGTGGGGGTGGAGCACCCGCCGGACGCCATAGAGCTGGACCGGCTGCTGTTCCCCGAGTTCTAGCCGGCGGCAGGCGGCAGCCGTTACGGTATCTTTATTCAATCTGGATTGGAGGGATTAGTGGAGCTTTTATTCGAAACCGACATGCCTGACATTCTGTACAAGGGCAAGGTGCGCGACACCTACGATCTGGGCGACAGCCTGCTGATGATCGCCACCGACCGTATCTCCGCCTTCGACTCGGTGCTGCCCTGCGGCATCCCGGACAAGGGAGCGGTGCTCAACCAGATGTCGGCCTTCTGGTTCGATAAGACGGCGCATATCGTGTCCCACCACATGATAAGGATAGTGGACGATGTGGAATGGCTGAACCGGACCTACGGCAGGTCGTTCTCCGAGACCGTCGCATGGCGCTCCATGGTGGTGCAGAAGGCCGAGCGCATCGACATCGAGTGCGTGGTGCGGGGGTACATCTCGGGCTCGGCGTGGGCCGAGTACCAGGAGAAGGGCACCGTCTGCGGGCTGAACCTCCCCGAGGGACTGGTGGAGAGCGAGGAGCTGCCGCAGCCGATATTCACCCCGACCACCAAGGCGGATTCGGGCCACGATGAGCCGATCACCATGCGGGAGGTGAAGAACCTGATCGGCGAGCCGCGGGCGGCGGAGCTGATGCAGAAGAGCATGACACTGTACCGCTACGCCCGCGATTACGCTCTGGAGCGCGGCATCATCATCGCCGATACCAAGATGGAGTTCGGGGTGGTCGACGGGCAGGTGATACTGATCGACGAGCTGCTGACCCCCGACTCCAGCCGCTTCTGGGATGCCGCACTGTATAAGGCGGGTAAGTCGCAGGACAGCTTCGATAAGCAGCCGGTGCGGGACTGGCTGGTGCAGACCGGCTGGGACAAGGAGCCGCCGGCGCCGATGCTGCCCGAGGACGTCATCGCGAAGACCACCGCCCGTTACCGCGAGGCGTTCCGCAGGCTCACCGGCAGGGAACTGGTGGGATGAAAGTGGTCAATCGAGGCGACGTCATCCCGTTCATCACCAAGGACTCGTCGGAGATACGGGAGATACTGGCGCCGGCCGACTCGGGCATCAGGAACCAGAGCCTGGCGGAGGCGAGGTTAGCGCCGGGCAGGAGCACCGACGAGCATTTCCACCCGCAGACTGAGGAGATATACTACATCCTCCGAGGGCGGGGCAGGATCAGGATAGAGGATGAGGAGCGGGAGGTGGGTCCCGGCGACGGTATCGCCATCCTCCCCGGGCACCGGCACAGGATATGGAACATCGGCGGATCGCCGCTGGTGTTCCTCTGCTGCTGCTCCCCGGCCTACAGCCACGACGATACTGTCATCACCGAGTAGTCGCCCTCGATCGCGACCTATCGCCCCCTTTCTTCTTCGGAGACCGCTTGCCCGGCGCGAACAGCAGGAGCATGCTGGGCAGGGCGAACAGAGCCATCAGCAGAGAAAGTACGATCATGATGGCGGTCAGCATGCCGAAGGTGGCGAATATGGGCATGGGGGCGAAGGCGATCACGGCGAAACCGACCGCGGTGGTCAGGGCGGTGTAGAACAGGGCGAAGCCAGTGGTGCGTGCGGTGCGGGCGATGGCTATCCGTTTATAGGATCTCTTGGCCATCTCCTGCCGGTAGCGCTCGGTGAAGTGGACCGAGAAGTCGATGCCCACGCCGATGGCGATTGCGGCGATGGTGGCGGTGAGGGCGTTGAGGTAATAGCCGGCCGCGTACATGAACCCGTACAGCCAGCAGGCGACCAGCAGCACCGGGATGATGGTCATTATAGCGAACCGCAACGAGCGGAAGACCACCACCAGCAGCAGCAGCACCACGGCGGCGGAGATGATCAGGGACTTGGTCAGCGAGTTGGCGATGGCGTCGAACTGCACCAGACGCACGTAACCGGTGCCGGTGAGGCCGTAGGAATCGATGCCCGTCACGCCGTCTAAGGTCGCATCCAGATCATCGTTGATCTCGTTGGATGAGGCCCTGACGACCTCCTGCTCACGCGTGCCGGGGACGCCGATGGTTATCAGGGTGGCGTAGGCGCCCCCGCCGTCGTCGAGGCGGACGAACGCCTCCGCTATGCGCTGCGGGCTGTATATCAGCGTGTCCTTGTCCCGGGGGACGCCGCTGTCGATCACATAATCGTAGACGGCTTCGAGCTGCGTCCGGGTGTCCGGTATCAGGTCGTTATCGGCATCGGTTAGCTTCATGCCGGAGGCCTGCTCTATCTGCGCAGTGGCGTAGTCGACCTTGAGGATCGTTTCCAGCATATCTAGCAGGAAGGTGGAGGGATCGGGGGAGTTGTCGACTGGGCTTCGCGCTACGTGCCGGTTGTCGTCCAGCTCCTCGATGAACGACAGCATGGCGTCAAGCGCCTCCGGGCGGGTGAGGTCCCCCTCGATGTAGATCATCGCCGGCTCACCGCCGGTCTCGGCCATGTGCTCGTCGACCTTGTCCAGACCGGTCACGAAATCGGAGGCGGGGTCCAGAGCATCCTCGGCATCCATCCGCGTTTCCACATTGATCCAGCCCCACGCGGCGAAGACGGTCACGATGAGGATGAGGGGGATGGTGATGAACCACAAATTGCTGGTCCCGGAGATGAGCCGCCCCAGCCACGCCCCGCGGGGTCGCGACCCGTCGCTCATGGCACTCTTTTTAGTACTTTGCCCTCTGCGGGCCTGGTACTGCATCACCACGGCGGGTACGAAGAAGCCGAGGATGATCAGCGAGGCGAATATGGCGAATGAGGCAGCGACGGCGAAGCCGATGACGGACTCTATGCCGGAGGAAGCGTTGGAACTGAATGCCACCACGGTGGTCAGCATGGCCAGCACCAGGGCCCGGCTCACCATGTGGCTGGAGCTGCCGAGAGCTGCGGCGGGTGGTTTACCCTTCTCTGCCTCCTCGCGGTACCTGAACAGGGCCTGGATGGCATAGTCCACTCCCAGCACCACGATGGCTATCGGGACAATCAGGTCCAGGGTCAGCGAACCCTTGAGCCCCACCAGGTTGGAGAAGCCCTTGAGCCAGATGATGAGCATGCCCAGCCCGGCGGTGGTGACCAGCGTGATGAACCAGGAGCGGAAGATGAACAGTATCAGGATGCTGATGAGGGCCATGGCGATGGCGGTGAGGATGGCGGCGATGCCGCTCTCGTCCTCTATCTCCAGATTGAGATCGATGCCGATGCCCCACAGTTCGTATTCCTTCTCGTCGCCGCGCAGCACGTCCTGAACCGCCCTTCCGAAATGCTCCAGGACGATGTCTCCGGAGTAGTCCATGCCCGCGGTCCGGGGGTAGTCCTCTCGCACCTTCGCCTCGTCCGCCATGATGAAGAAGATCAGCGCCGGGGAGGTCCAGCCGTCGCTGCCGCACTCGGCCTTGACCGAGAGATCGTCGCGGAACCCCTCGGTGGCGGTGTCGCCGAGAAGGGAGGCTATGGCCTGCTTCACATGGGCATCTGTGGCGTTCGACAGTTCCACGCTGCCGCCGCTGCTGAGGAGGAGGGCCGAATTGACCGCATCGGCCAGGCTGTACACCCCCTCGACAGTTACCCCCGCCGTCTCCAGGTATCGATCGTAGAGGAAGGGGGCCAGCGCGCTTTCCCGCAGCTCCTGTTCCCGACGGTACAGCTCGTAGAGACTGTCCCGCGTCAGGATGTCGCCGTCCCCGGCCTCGGCGATGAAAGGCATCCAGAACACCTCCGAGGGGAAGGTGTCGTCGACTTTATCGTAGAGCTGGACTACCGGGTCTCCGGTGGGGTTATCGCTGGCGTTCTCGGTGGGGGCCATATGGAGCAGCGGGATGATGAACCATGCGGTGATGAGGAGGGTGCCCATTATCACCAGCGAGGGGTACCGCTCCAGGGTGTTGCTGATCCAGCCGTAGAGGCCGGGCCTCTTTCCGCTGTCCATGCTCATAGTGGCATTGATTGTATGACCGATTGCCTATTCTGGCGGTGACGACAGGCTATCGGACCAGCTCGAAACAGCATGTCGCGATGCGGCGCATCAGCCTTCGATCATGCCTTTGGTGCTGGGCACCCTGCCGGCGATCCGGGGATCGAGCCTGGTGGCGTCGCCCAAAGCCCTTCCCAGCGCCTTGAAGACGGCCTCCGCCTTGTGGTGGTCATCGGTGCCGTAGAACACCTGCGCGTGGAGGTTCATCTTGGCTTCGAGGGCAAAGGTCTCCAGGAAGTGCCTCACCACGTCGCTCTCGAGATCGCCGATCTTCTTGCGCTTGAACGTCACATCCAACACCGCGTATCCCCTGCCGGAGATATCAACCACCGCCATCGCCATCGCCTCATCCATAGGCACGATGGCGTGGCCCATGCGGGTTATGCCCTTTTTGCCGCCCAGTGCCTTGTTCAGCGCCTGTCCCAGCGCTATGGCGACATCCTCCACCAGGTGGTGCTGGTCCCATCCGGCGGCCTTAATCTTTATGTCAAACAGGCCGTGATGGGCGATGTGGCTCAGCATGTGTTCGAACATCTTGCTGCCGGCCTGGATATCGAACTTGCCGCTGCCGTCGAGGGTTAAGGCTATGCTTACCTGTGTCTCCCCGGTCTCGCGGCTGATTGTGGACGTTCTTTTCTGTGCCATGGCTATCCCCTTTCGCTGGTTCGGTGAGCGATATCCTTCAGGGCTGCTATAAGCGCATCGGTGTGTTCCGGCTTGCCCACGCTGATCCGCAGCGAGTTCCGCAGACGCAGGCTGTCGAAGTAGCGGATGAAGATGCCCCTCTTCTGCAGCATGTCATGAATCGTTTTGGCGTTCCCTTTGGTGACCTCGCAGAGGATGAAATTGGACTGTGTGGGGAACGGCTTAAGCCAATCGAGCGCGCTTAGCTTCTCGAAGAGCCGCTCCCGTTCGGACAGTATCTTGTCCACGGTGCCCCGCAGGTAGTCGATATCGGCAAGCGACGCCAGCAGCGCCACCTGGGCGGCAATGTTGATATTATACGGTTGCTTGATGGTCAGTAATTTTTCCGCCAACCGGGTCGCGAAGATGCCATAGCCGATACGGAGGCCGGCCAGCCCGGCCCACTTGCTCAGGCTGCGCAGGACGATGAGGTTGTCATGTTCGGTGACATGTGGGGCCATGGTCACGCCGCTGAATTCGTAATATGCCTCGTCTACCACCACCACCCTGCCGGTCTCTACCAGCTCCATGATATCGCTGGCCGTGGTAAGGTTGCCGCTGGGGTTATTGGGCGAAGTGACGAAGATCACTTTAGTTTTATCGCTTACGGCCTTCTTCACCCCGGAGATGTCGACGGCATAGGACTTGTCGCGAGGCACATCGACGATATTGCCGCCGCAGATATCGGTGCAGAAGGGGTACATCCCGAAGGTGGGAGGGCAGTTGATCACCTCGTCTCCGGGCTCGATGAAGAGGCGCAGGATGAGGTCGATGAGCTCGTCGCTGCCGGCGCCGGCCACGACGTGTTGGGGGTCGATGCCGACGTATGCGGACAGCGCCTTGCGCACCTCACGCTGCTCCGGGTCGGGGTAAATGTGATAGCGGGGGTAGTCGGCGAGGGACTGCCGCACCGCGGGCCAGCAGCCGTATGGGTTCTCGTTGCCGTCCAGCTTGATGACCTCGCTGACCCCTGCCCGCTGGCCGATGATCTCGGGCGGCTCTATGGGCTGGTACGCCTTGAGCCCCTGCAGGTTCCGGCGTATCATCCGCCCGATATCCCCGCTGCCGGCACTCATCGCTCGTCGCCTTTCTTGAACCTCAGCTCCGCAGCGCGGGCATGGGCGGTGAGCCCCTCCATCCTGGCGATGGCAGCGGCCGCCGGCCCCAGCGTCCGCGAGTCGTCGTCGCTGAGGGCAACAACGCTGGTAGTCTTGAGGAAGTCGTTCACGCCCAGCGGCGAACTGAAGCGGGCGCTGCCGCCGGTGGGCATCACGTGGCTGGGACCGGCGTTGTAGTCGCCGAGCACCTCCGGGGAGCTCTCGCCGATGAATATGCCGCCGGCGTTGCGGATATCCTCAATGTGCGATGACGCATCGCGTACCATCAGCGCCATATGCTCCGGAGCGTAGATGTTCACCAGCTCTATCGCCTGCTCCATGTCATCGACCACTATTATACAGCCGCGCGCGTCCAGCGAGCGGCGGGCGATCTCGGCACGCTCCAGCGAGGCAAGCCGGGATTCCACCTCTTTGTTCACCTGTGCCGCCAGATCGGGGGAGGTGGTTATCATTATCGCGGCGGAGAGGGCGTCGTGTTCCGCCTGAGCCAGCAGGTCGGCGGCGCAGCAGCGGGGGGAGGCTGAATCATCGGCCACGATCACGGTCTCGGTGGGGCCGTAGATACCGTCGATGGCCACCTCGCCGAAGACCGCCTTCTTGGCTAGGCTGACGAAAATGTTACCCGGCCCGCAGATCATGTCCACCCTGGGGACGGATCGCGTGCCGAAGGCGAGGGCGGCGATAGCCTGGGCGCCGCCCATCTTGAACGAAAGATCCACCCCGGCGATGTCGGCAGCCACCAGCGTAGAGGGCGGCACCTCGCCGTCCTTCCCCGGGGGGGTAGCCATCACTACCTCGCCCACCCCTGCCACCCGCGCCGGTATGGCCGACATCAGCACTGTGGAAGGGTAGCTGGCGGTGCCGCCGGGGACGTATACGCCGACGCGTTCCAGCGGGCGCACCAGTTGCCCCAGTCCCTGCTCCATGAAACCCTTCACGCTGTGCAGCAGCTGGATCTGATGGAACACACGTATCTGTTCGGCGGCGATGTTGAGGGCATCGACAAGTGCGGGATCGACCCGGTCATACGCCCGGCGGAATTCCGACTCGGATATACTGAGCGATTTCAGTTTGACCTTATCGATCCTGCCGGTGAAGTCCATAACGGCGTCATCGCCCTTATCGCGGACTTCAGCGATTATCCGATTCACCACCTCGGTGGGGGTCAGATCCCGGCCGAATGTATCTTCAATCCGTTGCTGCACCTCGGGCGGGAGCTGGTCAAACGTGACGCCGCCCCTTTGCAACGCCGACTTTCCGGCCTCGAAGCCGTTAACTATCTTCATTCAGGTACTCCCCGACCGCCGCAGCGGAACGCTCTATGGCCTTTTCTCTGAAGGCGTGGAGACGCTGCGGGGTGACATATTCGATGGCCCAGTTAAGCTTGGCGGGTATGGATTCCAGGAAAGGTTCCAGTTCCTCCACGCCGACCTTCTCTCTGGAGATGAGGAAATGCTGGGCGAACAGGCGGAAATCACCCAGGGTTACCTCCCGTGCCGTGGTGGCGCAGACGAAGCTAAGCCAATCCCTGATGGCGCCGTTGTCGATGAAATCGATGGCTACCTCCGGTTCCCACCTGCAGAGTTGGGCACGGATTAGCTTCAGCTTATCCCTGTCCTGGCGCTCCCAGCGGTCGGTCTCGTACTGCAGCAGACGGTCGAGCGTGTTGGCCTCGATGTCACCGCCCAGAGGGGAAGCGTTGCCGAAGAAAGGGCGGTATATGTCGAGGGTCCATATCTCGTCGGTGATGAGGTGGCAGAGGTAGCCGGCGATGAAGGATCTGGTTGCCGCGTCGATGTCGTTGCCGCTGGCAAGGTCGGGGTTGGCCTTAAAGATGGAGCTGGCCCCGCTCTCGCATTCGCTGGCCTGCAGATCGAAGAAGTGGGTATCGCTGCGGGAAACACTGCTGACAAAGTGGGCGTCGGGAGAGATGGCTCCCCCCAGGTACGAACCCAACTGCGAGCCGAGGACGGGATGGCCCACCCGGTCGGCCGCATCCTTGGCGATGCTCAGGTGAAGGTAAATTAACGGCATGTTGTAGCCTATTTAATACCCCTTTTGATAGCGTTGATCGTCCGTTCGACGGCGGTCTGTTTATCCGGATCAGACAGCATGTCGCGGTGGCCGACGAGGCACGCGGTGGATTCCAGGATAGTGTCGATGATCTTCAGGTTGTGTCGGGACAGGGTCTCGCCTGTCTCGGTGTTCTCAATGAGCAGGTCGGCGTCATCCGGCACGAAGGCCTCGCTGGCGCCCCAGGTGGGGATTATCGTGCAGCGCCCCAGGTGGTGGTCGATGGCATAGCTGTCGGCTATGTTTACATACTCCGACGCTATCCTGATGCGGGGCAGCAGCCCCTGCCGCACCATGTCCTGCAGGTCATCGATGCCTCTGATATTGGAGTCGCCGCTGACCACCGCCACCAGCCTCACCGCACCGAAGCCGAGCTTGGCGATTTCCACCGCCGGGCTGGAGGGGAAGCGGCAGAGATGATCCCGGAGCCAGTCCTCGCCGGTGACCGCCAGGTCGAAGTTGCCGTTGGCCACCTGCAGGGGCATGTCCTGGGGACGGATAACCTTGACTGTCACATCGGGCAGGCCGATCTGCGGGCGGCGGGTTGTCCCCTTGCCGGTATATCCCCGCAACTCTATCTGCGCCCTGTCGAAGAAACCGGAGGCCGTTTTCGACAGGTGGCCGTCGGGGATGGCGAGGCGGATAGCGTCCCTTCCATTGGACATCTCGTTGGCCGTTGTCCTTCCATCGGCAGGCGGAGGAGTGTCGGGTTCTTCTCCGGTCTCAAGCGGCTGCAGGCATGCCAGCAATTCGCTGAGGTCGGACTTTGCCAGGCCATTCCTATTGGCGATCAGACACGCACGTGAGGTGAGGACCTTGGCCACCGGTACCAGGCCGCTGTCGGCGAAGCTGCCTGCAGACGTCTCGCTTATTATCGCTATGTCGGCGCTCTCCGGCGGGTAGACCTCGCCCCCGCCCACTATGGGGAGGACGCTGAACCGCCTCATCCTCTGTTTCAGGGCGAACGATTCTGCCAGATTGGGATATTCGCTGACGATGCGGACACGGCCGAAGCGATCGTCGATCTCGCCAACCGTTGAGACCCCGGTCCGGCCGCTGACGACAGCATACAGGTCGCACCGCCCGTAGCCCAGGCTCCTCACCGTCATCAGGTCGCCGCTGGGGTATTTGGACAGCAGTTCCTTGACCCAGTCCAGCCCGCATATACCCAGGTCGTAGTTGCCTATGGCTACCTGAATCGGGATGTCTCTCTCCTGGAACACCCTGGAACGGAGCTGGGGGAATCGGGTGCACTTCGGGTTATAGGAGCGCGACCTGCTGTCGTACCCGTCGATGCACACCCCTGCCCTCTCCAGCATGGCCGCGGTGTCGTTCAGTAACCGGCCTTTGGGCAGCGCCAGTTTCACTCTGCTGCCCCCAAAGCCTTCAGCAACTCGTCGGCGGATTTCAATTCGCTCTCTTTCCCCGCTAGCCGGTCCAACAGCCGCAAGCGGTTGTCACCCAGTATGGTGATGACCCACCGGTAGCCGCCGGCGTCGCTCCCTCCGTGTTCGAGCGACGCTATATGGCCCGCCTCCCTCAGGGAACGCGCAATGGCTGAGCAGGATCTCTGGCATTCGACGCTGTTATCCCCGGCTTGAACCAGCATCCTCGGCATATCCGGTTCACCTGTCTGGAGCAGATCGATTATCTGACCCGCGAACAGGGCGAAGCCGGATGCGGGCACATGCGGGCCGCCCACCAGAGAGATCAGGTCATCGTACCTGCCGCCCCCGCCTATCCGTTTGCCGGCGATATGGAACTGGAACATGGCCCCGGTATAGTATTCGAAACCCATGCCGGAGGCGACATCGATGTGGTACGGGCACTGCGCCGCATCGAGGCATTCAGCTATCTGCGTCATGTCGTTCAGAGCATGCTCGAGCCGGGTGAGGTTGTTCCCAAGGAGGGCCTTGATATTCTGGATGAAGCCGGGCGAGTTCCCCTTTACCTCCAGCAGGAACGATATGGCCTTTTTAAGCTCGGCGTTCCCGGTGTCGACCTCCCCCAGGGCCTTGATATTCCCCTCCAGCACCTGGTCGAATATATGGGTCTGCTCCGCGGCGTCCACTCCCAGTTCAGCGATCAGCGCCTTTATCAAGCCGGCATGCGACAGCCTGATCTCAGGTTGCCCCAGCCCCAGCTCGTTGAGCACCTCCGCTGCCAGCATGACGAGCTCGGCATCGGCGGAGGGCTGGCTGGGCCCGATGAGCTCGACGCCGCACTGCCAACGCTCCCGGCGCTCCTTCCCCGTTTCCTCGAAGACGAATATGTTACTTACATAGGAAAGGCGGCAGGTCTTGAGCCCGGACAGATTCTCGGAGTACAGCCTGGCGACAGGGATGGTGCCCTCCGGCCGCAGCACCACGCGCTCGCCGCTCCAGCCGTCCCAGTCGAGGAATGAATACACCCGCCCCAGCATGCCCGGCGTGAGCGTGCCGACGGCGGTGAACAGGTGCAGGTATTCGAGGGTCGGCGTCCGCACCTCCTCATACCCCCACCGCGATGAGCATCGGCGGAATACCTCCTCCACCCGGCGGAATTTAGCCATGTCTTCGGGGAGAAGGTCGCGCATCCCTTTACAGCGGTCGGTCTTCATTCTCTCAGTCCCTGTGAAGCTTAGGCTATTCTACACTAATCGTCCAGCGCCATCAACAATTCGGCTCGATTGCAAAAAGGCATCTGCGTGAATATAATGGCGCTATGCTTGCAAAGAGGATGCCAGCAGCCGCCTTTTCCCAGTTTTTGTGGCTGGTGCTGATAGCGCTGGGCCTGCTCCACTCGTTCGCCGCCGGCGGGGCGTTGGCGGAATCGCCCAGGATAGCGGTGCTGACAGTCGAAGGCGCTATCAACCCGGTGGTGGCCGGCTATATCGAGCGGGGGATAGAACAGGCCGAGGGGATGGACGCTGTGGCCTGCATCGTCCAGATGGACACCCCCGGCGGGCTCGACAGCTCGATGCGCGATATCGTGCAGAGCATCATGGAGGCCGATGTGCCGGTGGCGGTCTACGTCCCCACCGGGGCTAGGGCGGCATCGGCGGGGGCCTTCATCGCCCTGTCGGCCCACGTCGCGGCGATGGCGCCGGGGACCGCTGTCGGGGCGGCGCACCCGGTGGCCCTGGGAGAGGACGGCATGGACGAGACCACGGCGCAGAAGGTGGTGAACGACGCTGTGGCCTATATCAGGGATATCGCCGAGGCCAACGGCCGCAATGCCTCCTGGGCGGAGCAGGCGGTGAGGGAGAGCCGGTCGAGTTCATCCGCGGAGGCGCTGGCGCTGGGGGTCATCGATATCGTGGCCAGTGACCTGGATGACCTGATGATGCAGCTCGACGGCAGGGAGGTCACGCTGTCCAGCGGGGAGACTATTACCATTCAGACCAGCGGTGTCGAGATCGAGCATCTGGACATGGGGGCACTGGAGCGCTTCCTGCTGGCAATCACCGACCCCAATATCGCCTACATCCTGCTGAGCATCGGCATGCTGGGCATCACGCTGGAGCTGTTCAACCCGGGGGGCATATTCCCCGGCGTGATCGGCGGCATCTGCCTGCTCCTCGCCTTCTACTCGCTGGGGGTTCTGCCGGTGAATTATGCCGGCCTGCTGCTGGTGCTGCTGGGGTTCGCGCTCTTTGTGGCCGAGGTGTTCACCACCACCAACGGGTTGCTCTCCGCCGGAGGGATCGCATCCTTTGTCGTTGGCTCGGTAATCCTGATGAGCAACCCGCTGTTCAATATCAACCGGGGCCTTATCATCGGGGTGGCCCTGGCGTTCGCCGCGTTCTTTATCTTCGTCATCGCCTCCGTGGTGCGCACCAACCGCAGGAAGCAGCAGACGGGGCGGGAGGCGATGATCGGCATGGTAGCGGTAGCCAGGAGCCCCCTCGATCCTACGGGGACCGTGTTCGTGCACGGGGAGCGCTGGGAGGCCACGCTGGATGAAGGAAAGGCCGAGGAGGGAGAGGAGGTGATCATCACCGGTATCGAAGGTCTGCATCTGACGGTAACCAGAAAAAAAGACGGAGGAGAATAGATTATGGGGAGTGTTATTATAGCTGCCGTTGTGGTGATCATACTGCTGAGCTTGCTGCCGGCGGCGGTAAAGGTAGTTTATCAGTACGAGGCCGGTGTGGTGTTCCGCCTGGGCCGGCTGGAGAAGACCCGGGCTCCGGGTTTGCGCTTCATCATCCCCTTCATCGACCGCATGCGCAAGGTGGATACCCGGATGGTCACCATGGACGTGCCGTCGCAGGAGGCGATAACCAGGGACAACGTGACGGTGAAGGTGAATGCGGTGGTCTACTTCAGGGTGATGCACCCGGAGGCGGCGGTGATAGAGGTCTACGACTACAAGCTGGCGACATACCAGATCGCTCAGACCACTCTGAGGAGCGTGCTGGGGCAGTCCGAGCTGGACGAGCTGCTGGCCCATCGGGAGAAGCTGAATCAGCAGCTCCAGCAGATCATCGATGAGGAGACGGAGCCTTGGGGGATAAAGGTGAGTGTTGTTGAGATCAAGGATGTGGAGCTTCCCGCTACCATGCAGCGGGCGATGGCGGCACAGGCGGAGGCGGAGCGGGAGAGGCGGGCCAAGGTGATCCATGCCGAGGGCGAGTTTCAGGCCTCTCAGAAGCTGGCCGAGGCGGGTAAGATAATCGGTGCCGAACCGACAACGCTGCAGTTGCGCTATCTCCAGACCCTCACCGAGATAGCAACCGAGCGCACCAGCATCGTGGCGTTTCCTTTGCCATTGGAGATGTTCCGCGCTTTTATTCCGGACAGTAAAGAAGATTAAGTAGAGACTATATTCTATGACTAAGAGAGGAGGTGGGTAATTGCCGACCTATATCACCTTAACCAGGTTCTCGTCCGAGGGCATCAAGAATCTGAAGGACTGGGACAGCCATTTTCGTGAGATGAAGAGGATAGCGGAGACGGTAGGGGTCAATATCACCGGGGCGTACAGCCTCCTCGGCCCCTACGATATGCTATTCATCATCGAGGCCGAAGATGAGAAAGACCTGATGCGGCAGTCACTGCTGTTCAGCACCAAGGGGGCGACGGTGGAGACGTGGACCGCGGTTCCGGCGGATGATTTCAGCGAGGTTACGAACTCGATACGCGCATTCCTGTAACCCGGTCGCATCGGTTTCTAGCGGTCGCCCTATGCGGTATTACCGACAGTGGCACATGCGCTCAGTTTCTGAGCGTGACGTCGCCGGCGGCGACCGTGATGCGGGTGCCGTCGGGGCTCCTGATGATCAGGTTGCCGGTTTCATCCACCGATTCGGCGTAGCCCTCCTGAACCTCGTCCCCGCAGCGCACGGTAACGTTCTTCCCCAGCGTCTCCAGGCGCTGGAGCCATTCGCGCTGGATCGACTGTCTGCGTTGCAGCGTCAAGTACAGGTTTTCGAATTCCTGCAGCAGCGCTGTGAGCACCTGCCGCCGCGAGACCTCCCGCCCGAGCACCTGCTTGAGGCTGGTCGCCGTGCCTGATATATCCGGCATCGCCGCCGTATCGAGGTTGACGTTCAGGGCGATGCCCACGATGGCGTACTTCACCGCCTCTTCCGAGACATCGCTCTCGCTCAGGATGCCGCTGACCTTGCGCCCCTCCAGCAGCACGTCGTTGGGCCATTTGATGGCGGGCTGCAGGCCGGTCACCGTCTCGATGCTGCGGGCAACCGCCAGGCAGGCGGCCATGGTGAGCCGGGGCAGTATCTCCAGTTCGGGGTAGAGTATTATCGATAGCAGTATGCCGCCGCCCGGCACGGAGAGCCACTCCCGGCTCAGGCGGCCCCGTCCCGCGGTCTGGTGGTCGGCCACTATGACTGTCCCCTCGGCGGCTCCTTCTTGAATCGCCTGCTTGGCCGCATCCATGGTGGACGAGATGGTGTCGTGATGGATGATGCTGTGGCCGATGAGCCTGGTCTTCAGGCCTTGCCGTATGGCTTCCGGTGACAGCTCGTTATCCATCGACGTTTACCTGTGTATTAAACACCGCATATACCGTAGCCGTTCAGGCTGGCTAGCCTCAGCGTCTGCAAGATACGAAAAAAGGGCCGGGCGAACCTGTAAGCCGAGTTCTGTCCCCCGATAAATCGGGGTGGTGACCATCTATCTAGGGTGACAGTTACCCGCCACCTCAAGCGGCCTACCCGAGGGTTTTATCGAGGCCGGACGCCTCTCCCCTTCTATTTGGCCTTGCTCCGCAGGGGGTTTGCCTGGCCCCCGGCGTCGCCACCGGGGCGGTGAGCTCTTACCTCGCCTTTTCACCCTTACCCTTTTCACCCTGCTCAGCTGCGGCACGGCGAAAAAGGCGGTATATCTCTGTGGCACTTTCCGTATCCGTCGGTTTACACCGCCGGACCCTGGGAGTTACCCAGCCTGCTGCCCGGTGGAGCTCGGACTTTCCTCCCTCCGGCTGAGCCGAAGAGCGGTCACCCGGTTCACCTGACCCTGTATATATTCTACTACAGAAGCGCTATAAGTCAAAAAAGCAAGCGTGATATAAGGTTTCTGGTACTTGCGGTTAGACGTCATGTGAGGGGAAAGTTAATAAGGCATAGCCACCCAAATACAACCTACCAATATCGCTATTGCTAGAGCTACAGTGCCGAGAATAATTCCAGATATAGCTTTTGATCTCGATTCTCGAGTTCCAAATAAGTGTGTCAACGAAAGTGATCCGATTATTATACTGAATAAACCAAGCAAACCACCTAATAGGACTGTATAACCTATCCCCAAACCTATAAAAGACAAGATGATTCCAGATATGCCTACGATAACAGCTACGATAGCAGGTGCCTTCAGTCCGATTGCTATCAAGACTATCCCAATGATTAATAGAAGAATACCTATGAAGAACTGTGGAGAATTACCGCAATGACATCTCATCATATGCTCATCTACAGATATACATGTGCAAGAGCGAGACTGTACATAGAGAAATATCCCTGCAACAATAAGAATCGCGCCGGGAATTATCCAAAGCAACTTATTGTTGTTCGATTTTATAGCATTCAATGCTTCACCTGTGTGCGAAAAGAATACATCTGGGAATTAATGTTTGTCAAACAAGGGGATGGTTAGCTCCCCTGTAATCCTTTAACGCTTCTGGATAGCGCGCTTGCTGAGGGCGTCCGCGTGCGCCTGCCTGCTGCTATATGTACTCAAGGGCCACCAGTATCCCGACGATGATGACGGCTGCTCCTGCAACCTGGTAGAAGAGGTGCACATTCTCGCCCCACAGTATCCTGGAGCGGGCAGCCAGCAGCCGGTAAATGATAAACTCGCTCTTTAGTCTTCCGCAGACCAGCATGAACAGGCCCGCTGCGATTATCAGAATCCCCCATAGTATGTGCATCACTTTCTCTCGATCGCCCGCTTGCTGAGGGCGTCCGCGTGCTTGTTCTGCGCGCGGGGCACGTGCTCCACGG
>CAZYOO010000027.1:0-18211 GCA_964649185.1 uncultured Dehalococcoidales bacterium | reverse complement strand
CCACGCGTTGCCGTCGGCTCGCCCTTGCCTTATCCTGAATAGCTTCCGGCCCACAGCCCGCTGAGGAAGGAGCGGACATTGGTTCCGAGGACGCGGTTGTTATATCCCCCCTCCTGCACCACCAGAGTCGGCATGTGCAGCGCGCCGATCAGTCTGCCGTTCGCCTCGAAGTCCCGTGCGCGCAGTTCCCATGTGCCGGTGGGGTCGCCCCTGGCGGTGTCAACCCCGAGGGCAACTATGACGAAGCGCGGGTGGAACCTCTTCAATCGGTGTAAGACACCATCCAAGACCTTGCGGTACTGTTCCCCATCGACATTCAGCCCCAGCGGAATATTCAAATTGAAACCTTTCCCGCTGCCCTCGCCTCTCTCGTCGCGGAACCCACTGAAGTAGGGGTAGGTGAAATTTGGGTGCCCGTGGATCGAGATGGTGAACACGTCGGAGCGCTGGTAGAAGATGTACTGCTGTCCGTTGCCGTGGTGGTAATCCAGGTCGAGGATGGCCACCTTGCCGTGGTGGCTTAAATATTGAGCCGCGATCGCCGCCGAATTGAAGTAGCAGAAGCCGCCGAATGAACGACGCTCGGCATGATGTCCCGGCGGCCGCACCAGGGCATAAGCCAACCGGTGGCCAGCTAGAATCCTCTCCGCAGCAGTCATGGCGCAGTCCACCGCCCTCTTGGCTGCCCGATATGCATTGGAGCTTATGGGGGTGAATGTATCTATGCAGTAGTAACCTGCGCGGATGGGGAGTAACTTGGGGGGACGTGATATATTGCGTATAGGGAAAACATAGGGGTATACTGCCTCTCCGGGTTTGATATTGTCACAAACCCTCTTGAAGTATTCCACGAAGTCCGAAGCGTGGACTGCCCTGATATACTTCTCCGAGAAGTGCCGCGGCGTACACTTAAAGAACAGGTCGGTGCGTTCGAGCTCCTTCAAGATCGAGGAAATCCTCGCCGGTGACTCCACATATCCGCGTTCGTGCACATGATGGATAGAGTGCTGGTCTGTGACCACCAGCGCTATTCGTTTATCGAGCGGGACAGAGACACTGACCGGTATCTTTTGCTCTTTCTTAACGTATCTGGGGGCTCTGATACGTACAGGGTCATCTTTGAATGAATCTATTACCCTATCGGTATAATCCCTGGGGCATACATCCCCGTATTTTCGCTCCAGAATAGCTCGCACAATAACGCGAGCGTTTTTCAATCTCAGTTCAACATTTTGGCCGAGGTTATCATAGACAAGGTACGGTGGGCAGTCGTCTCCCGGTTTGACCGGCGTCTCGTAAGCGGTATCGGCTAACGGACGGGCCCCGTATCTCTCGTAAAAGCGCAGGCGGGCGGCGTTCCTTTTGAGGGTCTGGGGGTCACGGCAAAGCGCGGGATCATCGGGCAGACATTCAAAGAAGAGTCCGATGGATTTGAATGACAGCGCCTCTTCACGGACCCTCTGGTATATCGCACCGCCGATGCCTCTTCCCATGCCGTACTCGGTGGTCGACATGAAATCGAGATAGCAGAAGTTCAATACCGGTTCGTGAGACAGTAGAGCAAAGCCTTTCACCTGGCCTTTAGAATCATCAGCTACGAACAGGATCGAACGAAAGCGGTATTTCATAGGATTGCGCAGCTGTTCAGGGAGTTTGTTTATGTCGTTTTCTGAAACCCCTTTGAACTGAGTCCGAAGAATGTCCTGAACCTGCGATACCGCCTCTTCATTGGCGGGTATCACCAGGTCGTAGATGCGCCGGATTCGGAACATAACGGATGCCTATACTGCCGCCAGCTCTCCCCACTCCAGTGTCGTTTCCCATACCTCATGCGGGTTCAATTTGATTGCCCATCCGAGTATGATGCAGCTGCCCTGATAGGTTAACTCGAATCCATCCTCGGAGTTGTTCACTGCCTGTATCGGCAGCCGCCACAGCCTGGCCGGCTGGCTCATGCTCAGCGACAAGGCAAACCCCGCATCGGGGTCGTTCAGGTACAGATCCTCGACATCGGCCACATCCTGGGTCGCCTCCAGCTTCCGGCGTCCCTGATTCTGCTTTGAGGTAACGTAGCTGCAGTGCCGATTGTGGCCGTCCTCGGACAGGCTCAGGTTCCACTCGGAGGCGAAGACGCCCTCCACCGGGGCGTCAGATGTATTCGTCAGCACGTACCGCACCTTCATACCTTCCTGCGACATCTGCACTGCCACATCCTTCTCCACCCGGAACGGCAGGCGCTTATCGCCGGCACTGATGTGGCCGTCACGTTTCAGGTGCAGCTTGAGGCCGTCTTCCGCTGCGTCGACCGCATAGCTGTAGGGTCGGCCTGCAAAATCCCCTATTTCAGCATAGTTGGAATTAACGTAGTCCCCGATCGTGGTTCCGGCGGGGAAAATGTGGTCGACGAGCGAATGCCGCCGGTTCTTGTCGTAGTGCAGATAGCGGTCGATATCCGCCTGTTTTACCTTGAAGATCTCGTGGATGGTCTTGACCTCGTTCTGCTCCGCCGTGCTGCCGCTGGCGGTAGCCCCGGCGATGTCCAGGTGGTAGGCTTCCTGACGGCGGGTCATCACCGCGCTCAGGTTGCGCCCTGCCGTCCGCAGGTCCCACTCGACAATCGCCCCCCCCTCATCCGGGTCCAGGCAGAGGTTCTGCATCTCGCCCTCGATGAGCAGCTCATCGGCGGCGTCCCCGTCGAAGTCGCTCGCAGTCCATTCGAGCCAAGGCTGGCCCTTATTCAAGGCTGCATCCGCTGCGTTCTCTGCGGCAATCAGATGGCGGTAGACGCCTTGCCTTATGTGATACAGGTACACCCCGCCGAAGACGCCGTGCCAGTAGGGACAATTGCACTGGCCCTTCCACAGCTCGTCAAGCGCGGAATCCGAGGCCGTCTCTGCGATGGCGCGGCGAACCTTTTGGTGAACGCGGAGCATCTTCTTGTGCATGTGGTTTATCTCCGGGTATTTGGCCAGGAAACAGCGCCAGAAGCCGGCATGCATGTATTCGGTGATGTCGCGGCGACCGTCCTGCTCCAGTTGCTTGACCATCTCATGGAACTCGTGCGAGCTGGAGGGCGGCAGTGACCATTCCTGCATCTCGCTGTAGGAAGCGGTTGGCAGGTATACCCTGCCCAGCGGGGCGTTGGAGCGAGCGTACTCGCCCAGCGGGATGGTTTTCAGCCATGAGCCGTTCTCCTCGATGGCGGTGAAGAAGCGGTCCACCCATCCGTCCTCCCAGCAGTGCTTGAGCGTCCCCGGCCAGAGGCCGAACTTCTCCCCGTCGTCCCCCATGGCCACTATCCTGCGCCCGTCATCTGACGCCAGGGCCTTCAAGTTCTCGATCACGTCCTCGACCTTGTGCCACGGGATCGAGTAGCGCAGGTCTTTGCTGCTGACGAAGACCTTAACGGGGAAGCCCTCATCCTCGGTTACATAGTATCCGAGGAGCTGGTCCTGGTTGAGTCCGACGGCGTGAAAGTGGTTGTCATCGACGATGGTCCATTCCACCCCCGCCCGGGCGAGCGTGGCGGGCAACTGAGGTTCCCACACCCTTTCCGCCAGCCACATGCCGGCAGGCGATTGGCTGAATTCCCCGCATATCGTTGAGGTGAGCTTCGCTATCTGTCCCAGCCTGTCGGCATCCGGGATCACGGGCAGGATCGGCTCATAGTATCCGCCGGTCATCATCTCCACCTGGCCCCTCCCCGCCAGCCGGGCGATGCGCCTGATGAGATCGCTTCTGTTCAACCGAAGCCAGTCGAGCAGGCATCCGCTGTAATGCAGCGAAAGGCGTATGCGGGGGTGGTTCTCCAGTGCCTCAACGAATGGCAGGTAGGCGTCGTGGTATGCTTTCTCGAACACTTCGGGGAAGTTGTCCACCGGCTGGTGATTGTGGATGGCTAAACCTAAAGATATGCTATGCATCTTCTGTGAAGCCCTCTATATTAGAAGGGGGACTATTTGTCCAAGGGTCAGCGTACCGTTTGTGACTTTGAGGCTGCCGGTTCCTGCGGTTGTTCATTGCCATCTGCGGCTGTGATATCCTTGCCCGGGCTTTTGCGCCTCTTCCATCCCAGCATCACCAGGAGTTCCCCTACTGCGGCATCGCTGGCAGCCTCATCACTGAGGGGCATTTCGTGGTAGATGCGGTACCGGTTCCGCCTGCCAACCCTGGTTTTGGTAATGTATCCTTCGGCTTCCAGGTCTTTGATGATCTTGTGGGCTGATCTCTCGGTGATGCCAACCTCGTCCCCTATCTCCCTGGCGGTGCTGCGCGGATGTTTGGCAATTGCCGCCAGGACCAGGCCGTGATTCGTTATAAATCCCCAATCAGCCATTCTTCAAATTCCCCCTGATATTGGTCTTAAAAGTACTTGACAAATCCATAGAACGATGTATAGTTGATAAATGAAGTGATATTCTAGAATATCATATGAAGAGAGGATTGTCAACAATATATAATCTAGTGTCCAGATTCTGGTAATTGAATTATCGAATGACCGTTAACTATAATGCTACATTATCGGGGGATTGTCAAGTCCGGTCGATTCGGAGACAGCGAGGGTCTGGAGAAGGCGTTATAAGGGAAACCGCCGGTTGAAGTTGGAGATGGTTGAAGTGCTGGAACCAGTTGTAACCCATATCAAGAGATTAGAAGAATATAGACCTATCATCGGCGAAGAGGCTTACGCCGGTTTAAAGGCACTGGCCGAACCTCTGCGCGGGACGCGGGTGCTGCATGTCAACGCCACACCCTACGGCGGCGGGGTGGCCGAGATGTTGCAGGTACTGGTGCCGCTGATGAACGATGCGGGCCTTGACGCAGAGTGGCGGGTGATAAGCGGTAGCGACGACTTCTTCAGGGTGACCAAGGCGATGCATAATAACCTTCAGGGGATGGAACTCGAGTGGACCGCGGACATGGAGCGGACGTGGCTGGAGCAAAACGATCTGAATGCGGCATTATTCGATAGCTCCTATGATTACGTGATTATCCATGACCCGCAGCCGGCGGGGATACTGGAAGGGGTCATCCGCAGGGGCGGTTGCCGCCCCGATGGGACGTGGCTGTGGCGCTGCCATATCGATACCAGCGATGCCCGGCCGCAGGTGTGGGATTTCATCAGGCCTTTCGTCTCGCTGTACGATGGCGTCATCTTCACCCGCCGCGAGTATGTTAACGGGAATCTGGGAGATAAGCCTCCGGTCTTCACCATCCGGCCGGCGATAGACCCGCTGAGCAGCAAGAACAGGGAGGCTACTCCGGAGATGACGGAAGAGGTGCTGCGCGGGCTGGGGATCGACCGCTCGAGGCCTTTCCTGTGCCAGATCTCCCGCTTCGACCCGTGGAAAGATCCCCTCGGGGTGATCGATGTCTATCGTGAGGTGAAGGGTGAAGTCCCCGGCCTGCAGCTGGTCATGGCCGGCTCGATGGCTAACGATGACCCGGAGGGCGGTGAATACTACCGGCGCACAATTGAACACGCTGGGGTCGATCCAGACATTCACCTTCTGTGCAACCTCGGCGATGTGGAGATAGGCGTGCTGCAGCAGGCGGCGGACGTTTTGATCCAGAAGTCCATCAGGGAAGGCTTCGGGCTGACGGTGGCGGAGGCGATGTGGAAGGGGAGGCCGGTTGTCGCCGGCAACGTGGGCGGCATACCGTTGCAGATAGACCACGGACGAACCGGTTTTCTGGCGGATAACACACAGGAATATGTAAATTTCGTGTTCTATCTGCTGCGGCATCCCGAAGTGGCATCTGAGATCGGGCGCCAGGCAAGGGAGCAAGTGCGGCAGCATCTGCTTATTACCAGAAACCTGTCCGATTATCTGAGGCTGTTCGCCGGTGTCGGGTGCCCTGCCCCGGCGGGTGAGATGAGGGAGGTAGTCCCCGATGGGGGCCTTGTACCGGTTGCAACGGCCCCGGTCGAATTGTAGCAGGGGTAGACACCGGGGGATTGACAGGAGGATATGACAGATATAAGGTTGCAGGGTGATTTCGTCCGGTACTGGGACCGTTAGCCTCGGACAGGGGCGTTCTGTCGTGAACGTAAACCTGATGTCGAAATGGTAATGAAGAAACATAGCATAACCCCCAAAAACACCGAGTTCGTGCTCCTCTGCTTCGAGGGGCCGGACCGTTATTCCATGGCCGGCGGGCTGGGCGTCAGGATCGACAACCTGTCGGTTACGCTGGCGACGATGGGATTTCAAACGCACCTGTTCTTTATCGGCGATCCCGAGTTCAAGGGCGAGGAGGCGCAGTGCAAGGGAAAGCTGATTTTGCACCGATGGTGTCAGTGGATAAGCAAGTTCTACCCCGGGGGGGTCTACGATGGAGAGGATGCCAAACTGCATGACTTCAACGAGTCCATCCCCTGGTTCGTCAATGAGCATATCGTTAAACCGGCGGTCGAAAAGGGGAAACTGGTGGTTATCATCGGCGAGGAGTGGCACACCGCAGAGGTGATGTGCCGGCTCAGCGACATACTCCACGGCGCGGGACTCAGGGACAGGGTGGTGATGTTCTGGAATGCGAACAACACATTCTCGTTCCACCGCATTAACTGGGGTCGGCTCACTTACACCACCACCATCACCACCGTCAGCCGTTACATGAAACACGTGATGTGGCGCATGGGGATAAACCCGCTGGTAATCCCCAACGGGATACCGCGGGAGTGCCTTAAGAAGGTGGACGACGAACGGGCTTACAGGCTCAGGGCGGCCCTCGGCGCCGACATTTTGATGTGCAAGGTGGCCCGCTGGGATCCCGATAAGCGCTGGATCATGGCGGTGGAGGCCGTCGCCAGGCTCAAAGAGAGGGGTGTGAAGACGGTGCTCCTGGCCCGTGGCGGTGTCGAGCCTCACGGTTACGAGGTGATGCAGAGGGCCCGGTCGCTGGGCCTCACAGTGAGCGATGCGAGGATCAGTCCGGGGCATTCAGGGGGTTTCTTGGAGGCGCTGCAGGAGGCCCAGCGCGCCGACATTGTAAACATCAGGTACCACATGCCGCTGAACTCCCTTAAGGTCATCTACCGGGCCTCCGATGGAGTGCTGGCAAACAGCGGGCACGAGCCATTCGGCATCGTCGGACTCGAGGCCATGGCCGCGGGCGGCATCGCATTCACCGGCAGCACCGGTGAGGACTACGCGATACCCTTTATCAACGCATTCGTGCTGGAGACCGCCAATCCTATGGAGATCGTGGGGTACGCCATGTATCTGCGGGAATACCCCAATGAGGGTGTCAGGATACGGGAAGCGGCGCGGCGCACCGCTCGCTATTTCACCTGGGAGGCTGCGGTGCGGAACCTGATAAGCAAGCTGGAGAACCAGGCCCGCATGCAGGCACTGCTGAAGGGGCAGCCCACAATACTGGAGCCGCAGTTCACCCTGTCCAAGCTGCCGCGCGAGCTGGTGACCCCGGTCGCCGACGGGCTCCGCTCGCCGCAAGACCAGATTGATCCGGCGGTCGGCCCGGCTGCCGGGATGGAGGGCACTCCTTACATCTCCGCCGAGCAGCAGACCTTGCTTTCCAAGTTGCCGCCACAGGTGATAGCCACTACACTGCGGAATCACTATTAGGGAAGATCGGGATAAATATGGCTGAGAATCTGGTAATCTACACCGTGGTGCATCAGCCGCGGCGACTGAAGCTGCCGGCACAGCCGATACCCGACGGCTCCACTCCTGCGGAGATAGAGCGCTGCCTCTTCGATGAGCAGATGAATGAGGATTATCTCCACAAGGTGGCCACCTACTGCTATTACCCCGCCACCGAGATGTTCTTGGAGCTGGCTGACGGCGGGCTCAAGTTCTCGATCGGTTTCTCTCTATCAGTGCTGCGGCAGGCTGAGCAGTGGGACAGTCGCTTGTTCGAGATGTTCCGCCGGCTTGCTATGCACCCCAATGTCGAGCTGGTGAATGTTGAGCCGTATCACAGCTTCCTGCCGCTGGTCGACCTGCCCCGGTTCATCAAGCGCATGTCATGGTCTAGCGATCATCTGGAGAAGACCTTCGGCAGGCGGCCGCAGGTGACCGATACCACCGAGATGTTGATGTCCGACGGCATTTACCACGCCCTGGACCAGGCCGGCTTCAGCGGTGCCTTGCTCGACGGCCGGCCGTGGGTCATGGACTGGCGCGAGCCGACGCACCTGTACCATAAAGGGAAGGACATGATGCTGCTGGCGAGGCACTATGAGCTCAGCGACGACGTGGGCTACCGCTTCTCCAACCGGGGCTGGTGGGGCTATCCGCTGATGGCAGATTCCTACGCCCACTGGCTGAAGGAGGCCCGCGGCGACTTCGTGGTTCTGGCGTGGGATTATGAGACCTTCGGCGAGCATCACTCCCGTGAGACGGGCATCTTCGAATTCATGCGCTGTCTTCCTGAGGAGCTGTCGAAGCGGGGGATGCGTACGTTGACGCCCAGCGAAGCGCTCGACAGGTATCGCAAGCATAGCTTCTACCTGCCGCTGCCGTCTTTTCCCTGCACCTGGGCCGGGGAGGGCGGGATGGAGTTCTTCCTCGGCAATCCGGCCCAGCAGGCGGTGTTCCAGCTGATGCTGCAGGCGTATAACAAGGCCCTGCTGACCAAGAATCAGAAGGTCATCGACCTGGCCCTTTGGCTTCTGCAATCGGACAACCTGCACCTGATCCAGTGGTTCGGGCGCTCCGGGTCGGAGGCCGAGGTGTCGGCTTATTTCACGCCCAAGGAGTGGTGGAACCTGGGGGCGTTCGGCATCATCTGGGAGATACAGCAGGTGTACAAGAATTTTATACGGGCGCTTGATTCGTTTCTGTGATAGAAGGGGGTGAATAGATTGGCTAAGATCGTCAAGATCACTGAGGAAGAGGCTAAGCGGCGGCTGTCGGATGTCCCCGAGGGGCATGTGTTCTGGTGCTGCGACGGTTCAGTCCACCGCAACATGAGGGGGCTGGAGGAGGCGCTATATAGCATGTCCGATGAGGCCTTCGCCTTCCATGCGAATGAGTCCAAGAACGATTTCAGCAAGTGGGTGAACGATGTGATAAAGGATGACAAGCTGGCGCGGGACCTGCTCAAGGCGCGCGACAAGGCCAGGGCCGCCAGGTGCGTTTCGGAGAGGGTATCCTTTCTAAGCGCCAAGCTGTCATGAGCCTGTTTCCGGGTTGCCGGCAGGTGAAGGTTGTATGGGTATAGATCGCAAGCAGAAGATAGCATATAAGCCGGGACTCGATATGTCCAAGCTTATTCTGGCGTTGCCGCGGCAACAGCGAATGGACATATCCGGAGGTAAGTATCGCGAATCGGCTGTGATGTAAAGGGGAAGCACTGATGATATATTGGGCACCATTGTTGCATTTCTACCAGCCGTCTACACAGCTTCACTGGGTGCTCAGGAAGGTGTGCGAGGAGTCTTACCGTCCGCTGGTCGCCATGTTCCGCAGCTTCCCCAATGCCAGGGTGACGGTGAATATCTGCGCCGCCCTCACCGAGATGCTGGCCGAACACGGCATGTCGGATGTGGTTGAGGGGTTACGTGAGTTGGCCGATGAAGGCAGGCTGGAGTTCACCGGTTCAGCCAAGTACCATCCTATACTGCCGCTGATACCTGGCGAGGAGGTGAGGCGGCAGATCGCGCTTAACAGCCAGACCAACCGGTCAGCTTTCGGCAACAGCTATTCCCCCGCTGGCTTCTTCTCCCCTGAGATGTGCTACAGCCGCGATATCGTGGAGCCGGTGATCGACACCGGCCATAAATGGCTGATCCTCAGCGGTGTCGCCTGTCCTGCCGACTGGCCCAACAATGTGATTTACCACATCTCCAGCGGGGAGCGCCAGCTGAGGGTGTTCTTCCGCGACGACATACTGAGCAACAAGATCTCATTCTGCCAGCTGGACGCCCCGGGCTTCCTGAACCACCTCCGGCAGCTGCGAGGTTCCTCCGAGGATATCTACGTGATAACCGCAATGGATGCTGAGACATTCGGGCACCATATCAAGAGCTGGGAGACGCTGTTCCTGGGTGAAGTGTACGACTGTCTGGAGCCCTCATGCTCGCTGAGCCGTGGCGTCAGGCAGCTGCAGCGCCTGGTCGATACTCAGAAGGAGATATTCGGTTCCGGGGCGGGCACTAAGGAATCAGATATCGATGTAGTGACCATCAGCCAGCTTCTGGAGCTGTTCCCCGCAGGCGGGGATATTGAGCCCAGGCCCTCATCCTGGAGCACGTCCATGGATGATATAAGGTCAGGCAATCCCTACCCCCTGTGGAAGTGGAAGGACAATCATATTCACCAGCTTCAGTGGGAGCATCTGCGCATCGCCATCGAGCTGGTGGAGAAAGCAACGAAGGTAGCCCAGGAAGAGTCAGCCAGTTACTATGCCGACATAGCCAGGGGGCTGCTTGACCACGCCCTGCACAGCGACCAGTTCTGGTGGGCTAACCCGGACTCGAGGTGGGACGTCAATCTGGTCAACCGCGGCCTGGTGCAGCAGCGTGATGCGTTGTTTAACGCTTACAAGGCTATCAAGATGAGCGGTGTGGGCGAGGATGAAATCACGGACTGTTACTACCGTGTGATCGCCTCGCGCGATCTGCGTAGCAAAATCATGGACCAGCTTTTTATGCAGTAAAGCCTTTTAGATTCAGAGGAAAGTGTAGAACTGATAATGAATGTTCTTCTGCCGATAGACGGGTCTCCGTACTCGAAGATGGCTATCTCGATGGTGAAAGCGCTGCAGCTACCCGTCGGCGCCAGGGTCATAGTGCTGGGGGTCCTGCCCGAACACGCACTCTTCGGCGGCGTGCATTTTCATTCAGTCATCGGCCGTGGCGAGGATTGCTTGGGCGGCCATCATGATTACCGTGAGCAAAAAGAAGTCGAGGTGCTCCAGGCTGCACTGAAGACGCTCCGAGCCCTGGGCGTTCGGGCTGAGATCATGAGCTGCTGGGGCAACCCGGGAAACGAGATCTTGAAGGCAGCCCGCGACCTGAAAGCGCAGCTAATAATAATCGGGGGCAAGGGAGAGCACGATTCTCCCCGGTCTCAACTGGGTGATGTGGCGCAGAAGGTGATAAGGGACGCGCACACCAGCGTTATCCTGGTCAAGAGGGATACCCCCAGGATCCGTAAAATACTGCTGGCCACCGATGGCTCTGCGTATTCAAATGCGGCAGCCGATATCCTCCTCGGCTTACCGCTGCCTGCCCAAACCCACATCGTATTGATGACGACGGTAAACCCCCGCATGGCTGCCGTAATGAAGATGCCGACCATGGATCTGGAGACCAACCGCAACTTCCTTGAGCAACTACAGCGGGCGGAGGAGGATAAGGCCAGGGGGCTGCTCGATGAGCTGAAGTGCCGTTTGAAATCGAAGGGCTATACGATATCCGCCATGGTGCTCAGGGGGGACCCGGTGGAGGAGATACTGATGGTCGCCTCTGCGGTTCGCCCCGAACTGATAGCGATCGGGGCCAAAGGGTTGACCGGGATCGAGGCCCTGCTCCTGGGCAGCGTGACCCAGAAGGTGGCCAGCCTGGCGAACTGCTCTGTATTGATAGGCAGGGCCACCAGCTACAGGTCGATGAGTTCAGAGGTTGTCAGATCTAGTTAGCGGGGATGGAGTGAATGGATCAGCAGTATTTGCCCAACAAGAAGAGCCAGATATATAACGTAAATCAATTGACTGAGGCATGCGTTTCCCGACACACTGATCGATGTTGTTCAGATAACGACGATGCCTGTTCAAGCAGGGATGATGATATCCCCCATGATGATAGTGATAAGGTGGTGAAGTTACGCAGAATTCGCGTTTCGGGAATAAAGCAAAAATCTCAGAGGCACGTTCAATCGCGCAAAAAATACAATAAAGGGGGTGAAGATAAGAGGGAAATAGATGTTGAGGGAGTTAGTTGAGGCAGTATCTTGCTTGCCTGTAATCAGTTAGTAGAAATAAATCATGAAAGGAGCAAAGATAAAGTGAAGCATTTGCATACAGCTGCTTTACAAGAGGATGCCAGGCTGGCGGAAGAGGAACCACCAGGCGCAGGCGCCTCAATGGTGAAAGAAGAGGAAGATGAGCCACCAAGTACCAAATTGGCATTAGATCACCAGCCGATCTTCAGCCATGTGCCGGCGGAAAATTGGAACGACTGGAAATGGCATCTGCGCAACCGCATCGTTACCGTAGAGGGGCTGGCCGGGTATATACCCCTGTCCGCTAAAGAGCAGAGACATCTCAAAATGGTGATATCCAAGTACCCCATGTCCATTACCCCATATTACCTCTCGCTGGTCGATATGCATGACCCCGAAGACCCTGTGAGGAAGCAGGCAGTCCCCGCCATTGAGGAGGTGGCCCTTGCCGGGATCGGGTTCGATGACCCGCTGGCGGAGGAGGGCTGCTCGGTGGTTCCGGGGCTGGTTCACCGATACCCGGACCGGGTGCTGATGGTGCTCACGGACCTTTGCCCCACGCTGTGCCGCCACTGCACGCGCAAGAGGGAGTGGCATCACGGCGGCTGGGTGCGCAACCCCGGCGAGATCGAGGCGATGCTGGATTACATCCGCAGGAACAAGAATGTCAGGGATGTCATCATCTCCGGTGGAGACCCGTTGATACTGTCCACGCGCCGTCTCGAGCAGGTCATCTCCGGGTTGAGGCGGATAGACCATGTGGAGATCATACGCATCGGCAGCCGGTTCCCGGTGGTCCTGCCCCAGCGCATAGACGATGAGCTGTGCGACATGCTGTCCGATTACGGGCCGATCTGGCTGAATACCCACTTCAACCATGTCAATGAGATAACCCCGGAGTCGGCCTCCGCCTGTGACCGGCTGGTCAGGAGCGGCGTACCGGTGAATAACCAGTCCGTCCTCCTCCGCGGGGTGAACGACAGCGTTAAAGCGCAGACGGATCTGTGCCACGGCCTGCTGAAGATCAAGGTGCGCCCGTACTACCTGTATCAGTGCGATGAGGTCAGGGGCACGGAGCACCTGCGCACCCCGGTGGAGACGGGGATAAAGATAATAGAGGGGATGAGGGGGCACACGTCGGGACTGAGTGTGCCGACCTTCGTGATCGACCTGCCGCAGGGCGGCGGCAAGGTCCCGCTACAGCCGGATTATGTGCTGGCGCAGACAGAGGAGAAACTGATATTGAGGAATTATGAAGGGCGGCTTTTCAGATACCGCAATCCCAGCGGGCCGCGCACCCGGGGCAATGCCCACAACGGCCGCAAGCGGGCCGCCGCGAAGCAGAAGGCTGCGCCTTTCACCGTGGGTTCATGATATGAGGATCGGGCTGGCTTACGACCTTAAATCGGCGGTACCGCTAGAGCTGGACCGGCCGGATGATGCCCTGGAGGAGTATGACTCCCCGGAGACCGTATCCGCCCTGGCGGCGGCCATCGAGGCGCAGGGGCACTCGGTAGTCATGCTCGGCGGCGGCAGGGAGTTCCTTGCCAGCATACTGCGGGAGAGGGTGGATATGGCCTTCAACATCTCGGAGGGCATGGGCACCTGCAGGGGCAGGGAGGCTCAGGTGCCCTCCGTCCTCGAGATGCTGAACATACCGTACTCGGGCTCCGACCCTCAGTGCCTGGCGATATGCCTGGATAAGCCCCTGACCAAGAAGCTGGTGAGCATGGCCGATGTCCGCACCCCGAGGTGGGAGCTGGTATCGGGCACAGAGCAGCTGAAAACGAGGTCATGGGACGCCTTCCCCTTCCCGGCGTTCGTTAAGCCGGCTTATGAAGGTTCGAGCAAAGGCATCCTGAATGGTTGCCGGGTCGCAGGGAAAGCGCAGCTTGACGAGGTCGTTGCACGCCTGCTGGAACGATACCGGCAGCCGGTGCTGGTGGAGGAATACATAGCCGGCGATGAGATCACGGTGGGGGTGGTGGGCAACTCGCCGCCGGAGGTAGTGGGCATCATGCGGGTGCTGCCGAAGCGTGACGAAGCCAATTTCGTCTACTCGCTGGAGGTCAAGCGGGACTGGGAGGTGCTGGTGGACTACGAGTGCCCGTCCAGGCTTGAGGCCGATGTTCTAGAAAGGGTCGCGAGCTCCAGCTTGAAGGCATTCGAGGCATTGGGATGCAGGGATGTAGCCCGGGTGGACTTCAGGCTCAACCGCGAAGGGGTACCCTTCTTCCTGGAGATAAACCCGCTGCCGGGGCTCAATCCGGTGAGCGGCGACCTGCCCATAATGTCCCAGAAGATGGGCTGGACATACCACGAACTGATCGCTGCAATCCTCGATGCCGCGCTGGAGAGGTATCCGCAGTGCGTCCAAGGGTAGCCATCATCTACAACCAGCCGCTGCCTGACCGCTATGAGGCCATCGGCGAAAAGGAGGCGGTGCTGGGCGTGCTCGGCGAGGTCGATGCCGTACATCGGGCGTTGAGCGAATCGGGATATACCGTTACCCGGGTGCCTCTGGTGCCGCCGCTGGAGCGGGTGCGGGAACAGCTTGGACGATTAGATACAGATGTAGTGTTCAACCTGTTCGAGGGTTTCGATGGCGATCCGCAGACAGAGGCGCACGTCGCCGGGATGCTGTCGGAAATGGGGCTGCGGCACACCGGCTGCGGGGCGGATGCCATCGCGTCGGCCCTGGATAAGGCGAAGGCGAGATCGCTGCTGGCAGCCGCAGGGGTGGAGTCGCCGCAGCACCAGCTGTTGAACGGTGAGGGCATATCGTCTTTCGTCCTCGGCTTTCCGTGCATAGTGAAGCCCAACGCCGAGGACGCCAGCCATGGTATCACCGAGGAGAGTGTGGTCGATGATCTCAGCTCGCTGGAGCGACAGGTGGCGAGGGTATGCGATCGCTACGGGGGTTGGGCGCTGGTGGAGGAGTATATCGACGGACGCGAATTCAATGCGACGGTATTGGGCAACACCAGGCTGGAAGTGCTCCCCGTGTCGGAGATAGCGTATTCGCTGCCGCCGGGGATGCCCCGCATCCTGACCTACTCTGCGAAATGGGAGCCTGAAAGCACATATTATCGTTGCTCCGAGGTGGTTTGCCCGGCTGAGTTAGAAACTGAAGAACGTGAGCGCATCGAGTCTGTGGTGGTGACTGCCTTCAGGGCTCTGGGGTGTACCGGTTACGCCAGGGTGGACCTGCGCATGGATGCAGGGGGGCATTTTAAGGTTATAGAGGTGAATCCCAATCCGGATATCTCGCCTGATGCCGGAGCAGCGCGTCAGGCGAGAGCCGCTGGCATGACGTACCGGGAACTTATTGAGCGAATCGTAATCCTCGCATTGGACGGTGCGGAGAGATGAAGCCCGAGATCAGGCCGATGGCCGGTGGGGATAAATCAGCTATCATGGCGATATTGCAGGACACGCCGGAGTTCAAGCCGGACGAGATAACCGTGGCCGAGGAGGTCATCGACAGCTACCTCGGCGATCCGATTAAATCGGGATACCGCATCCTGGTGGCGGCGGTATCGTCCGAGGTGGTGGGATATATATGCTTCGGGCCGACACCGCTCACCGAAGGGACGTGGGACCTTTACTGGGCGGCGGTGTCCCGGCGCTGGCGAGGCAGGGGGATAGGGAAAGCGTTGTGGGAATCGGCCGAGCGCCAGATCCGCGAATCGCACGGCAGGCTGGCTGTCATTGAGACGTCTTCCAAACCCGAATATGAGGCAACGAGGCGCTTCCACAGCGCCCGGGGCTATCGGCCTGTCTGCCGGGTGGCAGATTTCTACGCCCCCGGGGACGACAAGCTGATCTTCGTGAAGAGCTTCAATAAACCCGACGGCGCTTGACCTGAACCGGGCGGTGAAGCATCCAGCGGCTGGCATGGTGTTGAGAAGGAACCGGTGGTTTGAACCGTCGGCGGCATGTGCTATCATAGTATGAGCGCGAACATGCAGGATGTTCGCCGTTGTTTTAAGCGATATTGAACCGGATGACACAGTGATATGTTGAATCAAGGGATCGAGCCGCTGCTGCCTGAACGTATCGGACGGCTGGACGAGCTGGCCCATAACCTATGGTGGAGTTGGAATGCCCCGGCGCGCCAGCTGTTCCGCAGGCTGGATTACAGATTATGGCGGATGGGCGGCCACAACCCGGTGAGACAATTGCGTGAGATTGCGCCTGAGAAACTCGCCGATGCAGCGAAAGACGCGTCTTTTCTCTCCCTTTACGATTCGGTGATGTCCGAATTCGACCAGTACACCTCAGGTTGCAAGGTCCGTTTAGCCGGTCAGGGCTATGCCCCTCTTCCGGGGCCTGTGGCCTATTTCTCCGCGGAGTTCGCCATCCATAATTCGCTGCCAATCTACGCCGGGGGGCTGGGGATACTGGCGGGTGACACCTGCAAGGAGGCCAGCGATCTGGGGCTGCCGTTTGTGGGGGTGGGCCTGATGCACCCGCAAGGCCTGTTCAGGCAACGTATAACCCCCGACGGGTGGCAAGACGAAATACGAGAGGATCTGGATTTCGCCAAGTCCCCGGTTAACAGGGTATCGACGGCGGAGGGCGGCATGGCGCTGACCAGCATCGATCTGGGAGAGAGGCCCCTGGCCTTGGGGGCATGGCGCGTCAGCGTAGGCTGCGTGAATATCTATCTGGTAGATACCAATTTGGAGCAGAACAGCGCTGAGGATCGCCAGCTGGCGAATCATCTCTACACCGCCGACATGGATCTGCGCATACAGCAGGAAATAGTGCTGGGCATCGGCGGGGTGCGCATCCTTCGGGCGCTGGGGGTTGAGCCGGCGGTTTGGCATGCCAACGAAGGCCATGCCGCTTTCATGATGCTGGAGCGCATCAAGGAGGAAATAGCGAAGGGCAGTACGTTAGACCAAGCTATACACAGGGTGCAGTCGGCGACGGTGTTCACCACTCATACTCCGGTGCCCGCCGGCCACGATGTGTTTTCTGCCGAACTGGTTGAGAAGTATCTGTATAATTACCTGCAGTCTATGAACATCGATCTGGATACCCTCATGGCGATGAGTCGCAACGGTTGCGATGATGATCAGCCCTTAAATATGACCGTATTATCTCTCAAGACAGCCTCGCACCGTAATGCGGTCAGCGCGCTGCACGGTCGTGTGGCACGCAGGATGTGGCAGGGCTTGTGGCCGGATGTGACCGAGGACGAGGTGCCTATTTCGCACGTGACCAACGGCGTGCACGCGCCTACGTGGATAGCCCCCGAGCTTAACCGCCTTTTCGACAGATATCTCGGCACGGAGTGGGTGAAGAACCACGATAACGCCGAGCTGTGGCGGCTGGTGGATGACATACCGGATGAGGCTCTCTGGGATGTGAGGCAATTTCTGAAGAGCAAGCTGATGAGCGCCATCAGGGAGAGGGTTCGCAGCCAGTGGGCTGAGGGCGGGATCGCGCCGCAGCAGATGTCGGCTATGGGAGTCCTGCTCCATCCCGAGGCGTTAACCATAGGGTTTTTCCGACGCTTCGCGATCTACAAGCGGCCGTCGTTGATACTGCGCGACATGGAGCGCCTGGAGCGCATCCTCACTGACCAGTGGCGTCCGGTGCAGATAATCTTTGCCGGCAAGTCCCACCCTGCCGATGAGCCGTCAAAGCAATTGATGCAGCAGGTATTTTCAGCGGCTGCGGATAGCAGATTCAAAGGGCGCATGGCATTCGTTGAAGACTACGACATGCATGTGGCGCGCTACCTGACGCAGGGCGTCGATATCCTGTTGAACACGCCACGCCGTCTGCTGGAAGCCTGCGGCACCAGCGGCATGAAGGCCGCGCTGAACGGCGTTCTCCATCTGAGCGTGCGCGACGGCTGGTGGGATGAGGGCTACAACGGGGCCAACGGCTGGGCTATCGGCGATGGGCCGGAGGGCGCCTGCTCGGCTACGGAGGATGAAGACGATGCAGAGTCGCTGTACCGCCTTCTGGAGGAGGAGATAGTGCCCCTGTATTACACTCGAGACGACAGGGGACTGCCGCGGGAATGGATCAATCTGTCCAAAGAGTCGATACGCTCGGTAACCCCCGCTTTCAGTTCAAGGCGGATGCTGAAGGAGTATATCGAGCGGATGTACATGCCCACAGACTAAGGAAAGAGCCTGATATCTAAAGCAGCCTCATCAGTTTCGGTTAATATACAACGCACACATTTTTTCACTGTTCTTAGTTTGAGTACCTGCCATTAACGGGGTGAGCTAGCTCAAGGTTGAATTATTAATTTCGAAGCTTGCCAGATCGATTGA
>CAZYOO010000026.1:16146-18375 GCA_964649185.1 uncultured Dehalococcoidales bacterium | reverse complement strand
AAGCCACGATTGCGATGCGTTGAAGGCGATGGGGCTGTTCTGCCCCGCCGAGCCGATGACGTGGAACCGCAGCTGGGCCAGGTAGCCCGCGCCGTCCGGCCCCGGGTTGCCATCCACGCTGGCATTCACCAGCAGGGTGCCCGCGCCTCCCGGCTGGCTCCAATCGTCGATAGAGACGGTGTAGAAGTCCGTTGACACGCCGGGGTCTATCTGCATGAGCTTGCCATTCGATACGCCTTCAAGATCGAGGACAGCGCTGTTGTAGGTCAGTTCGAATCCGGTGGAGCCGAAGTCCTCCACGTAGGTGATGAAGACAGTGGCGGTGAAGTGGGTGCAGTACGGCAGGTTGTCTGGCGCCTCGATGTGGACACGGTTCCACGGCCATATCTCCAGTATCATGTACTCGATAACGCCGATGTCGCTGGCATTCACTGTGCCGTCTTGATTAGCATCAGCGTTGAGCGTCTCCTCATTCCAGGCCAGTATCATCCGCTCCACCATCGTTATATCCCCGGCGTTTATTTCGCCGTTCTCATCGGCGTCGCCGGGCATGCCCGCCGTCGGCGTTGCCGTGGGCGTGGGTGTCGTTGAAGCGGTAGCGGTTGATGTTACAGTAGCGGTAGCGGTAGCAGTGGCCGTTGGTGTAGAACTAGGTGACGCAGTTGCCGTAGTCGTAGCGGTAGCAGTCGCCGTGACCGTTGCCGTCGGCGTAGGCGTAGCCCCGGTCCCACCTGTGATATCTATCTGGTCCAGCCGCGGGGAGAGCACCGGCGACAGGGAAACAAGCTCGGCCTTCCACCGCAGGTCGTGGCCCGAGGTGGGGAAGGCGAAGGTCTCCCCAGATTGGACGATGAACCAGTGCGCGCCGCCGTTGTTGCTCATCCAGTAGGTTATGCCCGTATTGGAAGGCAGGCTGGAGGTGCCGGTAAGGGTGGCGTAGGTGATATCCTCGCTCTCGTTATCAACCCGCAGGGAGACCGCCTGCCCCTGCGCAGTGTTGTACAGCGTCCGCCGGTACAGCCGGTTGACCTCACCATAATTGCCGGCTACCACATCCAGGTTGCCGTCGCCGTCCACGTCCCCCAGCGCCACAGAGTAGGTGGCGTGCGCGTCGGCGGTGATATCGCTGCCGCTGACCCCGCTGAACGGGTCGGAGGTTCCGTTGTTGAGGTACAGCCGGTTGACGCCATTGTTCCCTGCGACCAGTTCCAGGTCGCCGTCGCTGTCCACGTCCCCCAGCGCCACCGAGCGGGTCCAGTGCGCGTCAGTGGTGATGTCGCTGCCGGAGACCCCGCTGAACGGGTCCGAGGTGCCGTTGTTAAGATACAGCCGGTTGCGGCCATTGTTCCCGGCTATCAGGTCCAGGTCGCCGTCGCCGTCCGCGTCCCCCAGCGCCACCGAGCGGGTACTGTGCGAGTCGGAGGTTATATCGCTGCCGCTGACCCCGTTGAAGGGGTCCGAGGTGCCGTTGTTGAGGTACAGCCGGTTGGCCTGATTATAATTCCCGACGACCAGGTCCAGGTCGCCGTCGCCGTCCACGTCCCCCAGCGCCACCGAGTGGGTACCGTGCGCGTCGGAGGTGACGTTATAGCCGGTGACCCCATAGAAGGGGTCGGAGGCATTGCCGCTGTTGAGGTACAGCCGGTTGGCCTTCCCGTAGTTCCCTGCTACTACATCCAGGTCCCCGTCCCCGTCCACGTCCCCCAGTGCCACCGAGTAGGTAGTGTGCGCGTCGGAAGTGATGTCGCCGCCGTTCACCCCGGCAAACGGGCTGGGGGTGCCGCTGTTGAGGTACAGGCGGTTGGCCTGCCCGTAATTCCCGGATACCAGGTCCAGGGCGCCGTCGCCGTCCACGTCCCCCAGCGCCACCGAGTTGGTGCCGAGCGTGTCGGAGGTAATGTCGCTGCCGGAGAAGCTGGCGTTGCCATCGTTGAGGTACAGCCGGTTGGCATGATCCCAGTTACCTGCGACAACGTCTAGGTCGCCGTCGCCGTCCACGTCGCACAGCACCACCGAGGTGGTATAGTGCGCGTCGGCGGTGATGTTGCTGCCGTAGACGCCCACGAACGGGGTGGCGCTGCCGCCGCTGAGGTACAAGCGGTTGGCCTGACTGTCATTACCCGCAATAATGTCCAAATCCCCGTCGCCGTCCGCGTCCCCCAGCGCCACCGAGTGGGTATAGTGCGTGTCGGCGGTGATGTCGCTGCCGGAGACCCCGCTGAAGGGGTC
>CAZYOO010000026.1:0-16046 GCA_964649185.1 uncultured Dehalococcoidales bacterium | reverse complement strand
GGGTATAGTGCGTGTCGGCGGTGATGTCGCTGCCGGAGACCCCGCTGAAGGGGTCCGGGGTGCCGTTGTTGAGGTACAGCCGGTTGGCCTGGCCATCATTCCCGGATACCACGTCCAGGTCACCGTCGCCGTCCGCGTCCCCCAGCGCCACCGAGCGGGTATAGTGCGTGTCGGCGGTGATGTCGCTGCCGGAGACCCCGCTGAAGGGGTCGGAGGTGCCGTTGTTCAGGTACAGCCGGTTGGCATGGTTATAGTTCCCTGCTACCAGGTCAAGGTCGCCGTCGCCGTCCACGTCCCCCAGCGCCACTGAGAAGGTCTGATGCGTGTCGGTGGTGATGTCGCTACCGGTGACCCCGCTGAAGGGGTCTGGGGTGCCGTTGTTGAGGTACAGGCGGTTGGCCTGATTGTAGTTACCGGCGACCACATCCAGGTCGCCGTCGCCGTCCA
Organism: uncultured Dehalococcoidales bacterium; assembly: GCA_964649185.1. Classification (GTDB taxonomy): domain Bacteria; phylum Chloroflexota; class Dehalococcoidia; order E44-bin15; family E44-bin15; genus CAYUWM01. The sequence goes on along the minus strand of CAZYOO010000026.1, from coordinate 15,599 downwards.
CGTCCTCTAATGCCACCGAGCGAGTCCTGTGCGCGTCGGCGGTGATGTCGCTGCCGGAGACCCCGCTGAAGGGGTCCGAAATATTGCCGTTGTTGAGGTACAGCCGGTTGGCCTGCTCGTAGTTTCCCACGACCACATCCAGGTCGCCGTCGCCGTCCACGTCCCCCAGCGCCACCGAGTGGGTATAGTGCGTGTCGGCGGTGATGTCGCTGCCGGAGACCCCGCTGAAGGGGTCCGGGGTGCCGTTGTTGAGGTACAGCCGGTTGGCCTTATAAACATTACCGGCTACCAGGTCCAGGTCGCCGTCGCCGTCCACGTCCCCCAGCGCCACCGAGTAGGTAGCGTACGTGTCGGCGGTGATGTCGCTGCCGGAGATGCCGGCAAACGGGCTGGCGGAGCCGTTGTTGAGGTACAGCCGGATGGCCTGATTGCGGTTACTGACAACCAGGTCCAGGTCGCCGTCGCCGTCGGCATCCCCCAGCACCACCGAAAGGGTATCGTGCGCATCGGAGGTGATATCGCTGCCGGAGACCCCGCCGAACGGGTTCGAGGTGCCGTTGTTGAGGTACAACCGGTTGACCTGCACCCAATTCCCGGCTACCAGGTCCAGGTCGCCGTCACCGTCCACGTCGCCCAGCGCCACCGAGTGGGTATAATGCGCGTCGGCGGTGATGTCGCTGCCGGAGACACCGCTGAACGGGTCGGAGGTGCCGTTGTTCAAGTATAGCCGGTTGGCCTGCGCGTAGTTTCCCACAACCACGTCGAGATCGCCGTCCTCGTCCATGTCCCCCAGCGCCACCGAGGCGGTATTGTGCGCGTCGTCAGTCACGTTACCGCCGCTGACCCCGTTGAAGGGGTCGGAGGTGCCATTGTTGAGGTACAAACGGGTGACCTGATGGGCGTTCCCGGCGACCAGGTCCAGGTAGCCGTCGCCGTCCACGTCCCCCAGCGCCACCTCGCGGGTGGTGTGCGCATCGTCGGTGATGTTACCGCCGCTGACCCCGTTGAAGGGGTCGGATGTGCCGTTGTTCAGGTACAGCCGGTTGGCATAATCCCCGTTACCGGCGACTACGTCCAGGTGGCCGTCGCCGTCCACGTCCCCCAGCGCCACCGACTCGGTATTGTGCTCATCGGTAGTGATGTCGCTGCCGCTGACTCCGCTGAAGGGGTCGGAGGTGCCGTTGTTGAGGTACAGCCGGTTGCGGCCATTGTTCCCGGCTACCAGGTCCAGGTCGCCGTCGCCGTCCACGTCCCCCAGCGCTACCGAGTGGGTATAGTGCGAGTCAGTAGTGATGTCGCTGCCGCTGACCCCGTTGAACGGGGCCGTGGTGCCGTTGTTGAGGTACAGCCGGTTGCGGCCGTTGTTCCCGGCTATCAGGTCCAGGTCGCCGTCGCCGTCCACGTCCCCCAGCGCCACCTCGCGGGTATCATTCGTGTCGGTGCTGATATCGCTGCCGGTTGTCCCGGAGCCGAGGCTGTCGTAGTGCGCCTCTTTCCACGCCAGGTACACCGCCTGCTCCTCCGCGCTCCAGTCGGCGTCGGTGAAATTATCGTCACGCAGGTCGGTATCGCTGAAGTCCTCGGTGAACGGTAATCCAGGCGAAGCGGCGCTTGCCGGCCCGCTTGCCGGAACCGCCACCGCCACCAGACTGAGTACCATCGATAGGATCAGTACGCTTGATGCCACGGGAATGAATTTCGCTCTCATTTTCGCCCCCTTCGCTTGATAAAAAAACATAACGCCCCCGTGCCTTCTGCACCGGAGGCGCTAACAATATATATAGTTTGCGGTGCTTGTCATAGCCCGTTCACCACTATAAAAGATATCTATAACGATATCCCACGGCAAGGGTACTCCCTCTAATTCCGTTTGTCAAGGGTAATAAGAAAAGGCCCACCGCCAAAGGTGAGCCTTTGTCGTCGTTGGCAGACTGTTGATTAAGCCTTGGTTTTCTCGGGGGTGCGGGCCTCAGGGGTGCGGGTCTCGCCGGGCTTGGCCTCGGCGGGTATGTCGCTGCCGAAGTCCCGCTTGATGCAGCGGCTGAAGAATACGAATAGCTGTGGGAGGTTCTTGAACAGGTATATCATCGCCTGCGCCGAGACCATCACCCGCAGTATGCCGCGCACGTCCTCGGGAGAGAGCGTCACCTCGTAGTGCCAGTTGACCGGCTCCACGATGATGCCGCGCATGAATACGTTGTCCCCTTCTTTGGTGAGGTTGCCCCGGCTGAGGTCGATGACAAGCTCCCGCTCTCCCAGACCTTTTGACCAGAATCTCATTTTATCTAATCACCTCGCTCCGTTATCGTGGGGCATCCCTAACTGGACTTGGGTTGCTCCTTGGGCTTCCCTTTGGGCTGATCCTTGCGCGCGCCGCCCTTGATGAACCGTACGTAGGGGAAGGTCAGCACGTACTTCACATGTGTTATGAAGTGCAGCAGCACCGGGACGGACAGTATCATGTACAGCAGACCGGGGAGGTCCTCCTTGGTGAAGGTGAACTGGCAGTCCCAGATGATGCCCTTGTCGCGGACGATGCCCTTGGCTAATAGACTGTTGCCTTCGACCACCAGATCGGTCTGGTACCAGTTTGAATTCAGTGCCTGTTTTCCAAGGCCTCTTGACCATACTTTCATCGCATGTACCGCAATAAAGCCTTATTGCCCTCCTGTCCTTATGTATCGATACGCTGTTCGGCTGCCGACCACCAGCCGAGTTTATCCCACATATCCATTGTATTCGATGCGAGATACGGAAGTCAATCAGGGCTACATCATCGAGTAGCCGCCGCTGACGCTGATCGTCTGCCCGGTGATGAATCCGGCGGCGTCCGACGCCATGAACAGCACCGCATTGGCGATGTCCGCCGAGGTGCCCAGCCGGCGCAGTGGGTAATTCTTCTTGATCTTCTCCTTCAGCTCATCGGTGAAGAAGGCGGCCGTCATCTTCCACGGGCTGCCGTCGCCGTACTCCTCCTCGCTGCCCGGCAGGGTCAGGCCGGGGCACACCACGTTGAGGCGGATGTTGAACTTGCCCACCTCGCGGGCCACCGCCTTGGTGAAGGAGATGACCGCGCCCTTGGTGCCGCCGTACACCGCCTCCTTGAACTCGCCGATGCGCCCGGCGTCGGAGCCGATGTTGACGATGGCGCCGTGGCCCTGCTCCATCATAGGGGCCAGTGCCGCCTTGGTGCAGTTGAGAACGGTGCGGTAGTTGATGGCTATCACCTTGTCCCAGAAATCGGGCCCGGTATCGACGAACAGCTGCTGGATGTCCCAGCCCACGTTGTTGACCAGCACATCCACCGAGCCGTACTTGTCCTTGGCTTGCTTGACCATGGCCTCCACCGCCGCCAGGTCGGTGACATCGGTCTTCACCACGATGGCGTCTCCGGCCCCCGTCTTCTTGGCCTGGTCAGCTACCTTCTGCGCCTGCTTCTCATCTATATCGGCGATGGTGATCTTGGCACCCTCCCTGGCAAAAGCCAGAACGATGGCGCGCCCGATGTTGGAGCCGCCGCCGGTGATGATGACGCTCTTCCCCTTCAGTCCCAGATCCATACAGTTATCCCTCCTGTGTTAATTTTTTCACAATTTCTATAAACGATGATAATATCGTTGGTCGCACAATGTCAAGGGCTAGTGCCGCGGCAGACCCAGCCCGTAGGTGGCCATGATGGTGCGCTGGATCTCCGGAGTGCCCCCGGCGAACAGGCATCCCATATTGTTCAGGTAGTTCCCGACGAATATGCCGTTCAGGGGGGCCAGCCGCGATTTCCACGCCAGCTGCCCGTAAAGCCCCATTATCTCGGTGGCCACGCGCGCCAGGTGGAAGAACATCTCATCGCTGAACAGCTTGGACATCGACGCCTGGTAGGTGGGTATCAGCCCCTGCCCCTGCATCCACACCGTGCGGTAGGTCAGCAGGCGCGCCACCTCTACACCGATGGCCAGGTCGGCCAGTTTCTGCCGCACGATGGGGTCCTTGCCCAGCGGTTCCCCGCCGAATCTGGCCTCTTTGGCCCAGACCACCAGGTCGTCCAGGCCCCGCCGCATGGAGCCGGCGAGGGTGGCCAGCGTGCCCCGCTCGAAGGCGAGGATGGTCATCATCACCATCCAGCCCTCGTTCTTGGGGCCCAGCATGTTCTCCCTGGGCACGCGCACGTTGTCGAAGTACACCTCGCAGAAGCCGTCGGCGCCCACCATGTTGGTTATGGGGCGCACCTCGATGCCGGGGGTCTTCATGTCCACCAGGAACATGCTGATGCCCTTGTGCTTGGGGACCTCGGTATCGGTGCGGGTGGTCATGTAGCAGAAGTCGCCGTGGAGGCCGAAGCTGATCCAGGTCTTCTGACCGTTTATCACGTAGCAGTCACCGTCCTCGACGGCGCGGGTCTGGATCCCCGCGGAGTCCGAGCCGAAGCCGGGCTCGGAGAAGCACTGGATCCACATCACCTCGCCGTGGGCGATGGGGGGCAGGTATCTTTTCTTCTGCTCGTCGGTGCCGTGAACCAGGATGGTGGGCCCCACGATGCCGGTGCCGCCGCCGTCCATGCGGGGGGCGCGGTGGTAAGCCATCTCCTCATTGAATATGAGGTACTGGATGTCGGTGCCCTCCAGGCCGCCGTACTCCCGGGGCCACCAGATGGCGATCCAGCCCTTTTCACCCAGCTTGCGGGTGAACTTCTTTACGAAATCCCACTCCTCTACTGTCTCGCCGCCGTGTATTACCGGCCTCTCCATAGCGGGCGGAAGCTCCGCCTTCACGAAATCCCTGATCTCCTGGCGAAAGGCCTCTTCCTCTGCGGTGAAGCGTAAATCCAATAGCTGCCCCTTTCCGTCGGCTATTACATTCTAGTGATAAAGGGCGTTTCCCGTCAAGACGTGGCCCTCAACAATTGCTCGGTTCGCTCCCGTTCGCATCGGACAGCTTGCAGTAGTAATTTCGGTTATGCTAAAATTGAACGGAATGGGATACTTCCTGGGTTTAGATGTCGGCTCGGTTAACGTCAAGCTGGCGTTGATCGATTCCGATAGCAAAATAGTCAGGCTCGATGCCGAGAAGGTGACCGCCAGCCCTCAGGCGGCGGTGGCTGCACTGATATCGCGCCTCGGCGAGAGCGTCAGCCTCGAACAGATCGAAGCCGCCGGCGTATCCGGCTCGGGCAGGTCGGTCATCCCCGAGGAACTCAACTGGGCGTACTACAGCAGCTCTCTGGCCATCGCATCGGGGCTGCTGAACTCGCATCCCGAAGCCAAGACCATCATCCAGGTCGGGGGGCAAACCTCGCTGGTCATCGGCCTGGAGGAGGGCCTGACCAAGCCGTGGAAGGTGGCGTCCAACCCGCTGTGCGCCGCGGGAACGGGCAGGTTCCTCGATCAGCAGGCTTACCGGGTGGGCATCAGCATGGACGATTTCGCCAGTGTGGCGCAGCGTTCCGATGAGCCCCCGCCGCGCATCGCTGCCCGGTGCAGCGTTTTCGCCAAGACCGACCTGATCCACCTGCAGCAGAAGGGCGTGCCGCTGGGCACGATGCTGTGTGGGCTGTGCGACAGTATCGCTCGGGGGGTCATCTCGCTGGTCAGGGGCGCTCTGCAGGAGCCGATCTACTTCGTCGGCGGGGTGGCGGCCAACAGCGCCATCGTAGACTCGCTGAACGAGGCGCTTTCGGCGAGGAACGGCCATCCGGTGAGCGTGATCGTCCCCGACAATTTCCGCCATATCGAGGCTATCGGGGCGGCCCTGCTGGCCAGGGATTCCGGCAGGAGCTCAAAAGTCGTCGTTCTGCCGCAGGTGGACGTAAAGCAGCGCTACTTCCAAACCCCTCCGCTGGAGAAGGTGATCCAGCATAACGACTGGAAAGCGCCCGATATCGAGGGGGAATTCAAGGGCTATCTCGGCGTCGACATCGGCTCTACCAGCACCAAGGCGGTGATCCTCGACGAGAGCGGCACCAGGGTGATGGCCAAGAACTACCTGATGACCGCGGGCAAGCCGGTCGGTGCCATCATGGAGGTGTTCAAGAACCTGTATAAAGACGTCGGCGACAAGGCCAGGATAATCGGCGTGGGCGTCACCGGCTCCGGCCGGTATCTGGTGGGCAGCTTCATCGGCGCCGACGTGATACGCAACGAGATCACGGCCCAGACCAGGGCCGCTGCCGAGATGGACCCCGACGCCGATATCATCGAGATCGGGGGCCAGGACTCCAAGCTGGTGATCAAGCGCAACGGGGTGGTGGTGGATTACCAGATGAACAAGGCCTGTGCCGCGGGCACGGGCAGCTTCATCGATGAGCTGGCGGAGCAGCTGGGGGTCTCGGTCAAGGACGGGCAGTTCGCCGCTTTAGCGTTCGAGGCGCCGCACACCATAGACCTGGGTTCGAGGTGCGCCGCATTCATGGGGCAAGCGGTGTCATCGGCCCAGCAGGAGGGCGTGCCCCTGGAGGTGATAACCGCCAGCCTGTCCAACTCCATCGCCGGCAACTACCTGTCCAAGGTGGTGGGTGCGCGGCAACTGGGAGATACCATAATCCTCACCGGGGCGGTGTTCTACAACGACGCCATCGTCTCCGCCTTCCAGCAGGCGCTGCCCGACAGGAAGACGGTCGTGCCGGAGCATAAGGAGGTGAGCGGGGCCATCGGTGCCGCGCTCCTGGCCAAGGAGGAGATGAGCGGGGCCGCCACCGGCTTCAAGGGTTTCCGGGAGGTGGCCGACCGCGAGTACAAACTGTCCACCTTCGTCTGCAAGATCTGCGATAACAACTGTACCATCACCCGTCTGGAGATCCCCGGCGAGGCGCCCACCTTCTACGGCAGCCGCTGCGACCTGTTCGACAGCACGGTCAAGCAGGAGAAGGTGGAGACCCCCTTCGACCAGCGGGAACGGCTGTTGTTCAAGGGATACCGCGAAGGGGAGGGCAGCGGGCCCTCGGTGGGGGTGCCCCGGGCGCTTATCGATTATGACTACGCCCCGCTGCTGATCGGGTTCCTCAATGCGCTGGGGGTCAGGGTTATACTCTCCAGCAAGACCAACAAGCAGATCATGGAGCAGGCCTGCGAACTGAGCTACACCGACAGCTGCTTCCCGGTCAAGCTGCTGCACGGTCACGTGGCGAGCCTTAAGGATGCAGACTACATACTGTACCCCAGCGCCATACGGCTGGGGGCCAAAGACGGGGATGAGAACCAGAAGTACTCCTGTCCGCTGGTGCAGGCGTCACCGTATATCGTGAGCAATGTGCTCGGCCTCGAGGATAAGATGTTGATACCGACCATAGATTTCAGCATGGGCGACGACGACGTGATACGCAACTTCACCGAGGTGGCGCTGAAGCTGGGTTTCAGCAAGGCGAAGGGTCGCAAGGCCGCCGTTGCGGGCATCCGGGCGCAGCGTGAGTTCGAGGCGGAGGCGGTCGAAACGGGGCGAAGGATAATCGAGCAGTTACGGCGGAGCGGCAAACTGGGCGTGATCGTGTTCGCCCGTTCCTACATGTCGCAGGACTCGGGGGCCAACCTGGGCATCGCCGAGAAGCTGGCACAGCTCGGCGTGACCCCCATCCCCCTTGATTTCCTGCCTCTCAAGTCGGTGGACATCAAGCAATATTCCGACCGACCTTACTGGTACTATGAGAGCAAGCACATCGCCGGTGCGGCGCTCACCGTAAACGATCCTCAGTTGTACGGGCTGATACTGACCAACTTCGGCTGCGGTCCTAACTCCTTCGTCATCAAGATGGTGGAGGACATCATGGGTGGCAAGCCGCTGGGGCAGCTGGAGATCGACGAGCATGCCGCCGAGGCCGGCCTGGTCACCCGCCTGGAGGCCTTTGTGGATACCATAAACGGGTTCGCCGCCAGCGGCAAGCAGGCTTCGGGGTGGGATGACAGCGCCTACCGCACGGCGCCGGTGTCGGTCAACACGGACAAGACCATACTGCTGCCGCGGATGGCGCCGCAGGCGGAGATGCTGGCAGCGGCGATGCAGGCCTTCGGGGTGAAGGCCACCGTGCTCTCCGAATCGACGCCGGAGTCCCTGCTGTACAGCAACCGGGTGACGCGGGGCACGGAGTGCCTGCCCTACCGGGTGACGCTGGGCGATTTCATGCGGTTCCTGGATGAAGGCGGGCACGGCGAGATCGACCTGGGGGCCATCGAGGGCTTCATGCCCAGCGCCTTCGGGCCGTGCCGCTTCGGCAAGTACGCGGTGGAGCAGGTGAGGATACTCAAGGAACTGGGATTCGACCTGCCGCTGCGCACCACGGTGTCGAACCATGCTTACCGCGATCTGGGGTTGGGCACCGCCTTCGAGCGGCTGGCGTGGAAGGCCATCGTAGCCATGGATTACCTCCAGCGCCTGCAGTGGCGCACCGGCCCCTACGAGAAGATGCCTGGCGCCGCCGATGAGCTGTTCGAGCGCTACTCCGCGAAGCTGACCGACCGAGTACGCAAACAGGAGCAGTTCGACGATGTACTGAAGCAGGCCACCGCCGAGTTCCGCGAGCAGATCGACCCCGCTATGCCGCGCAAGCCGCTGGTGGGCATCAACGGGGAGATATTCCTGCGCTCCAACCGCTTCAGCAACTGCGACTTGGTGAAGGAGTGCCAGAAGGCGGGGCTGGAGGTCATCGTGTCGCCCTTCGGGGAGTGGATCAAGTATATCACCCACCGCAACATCGAGGACGGGGTCAGGGAGAGGCAGTTCAAGAAGGTGGTCAATGGGATCATCAGGAAGCGGATACAGGATCGCGATGAGAGATCGGTGGCGGTCAACTTCAACGGACTGTTAGACCCCAAGGAGCCTTCCACTAAGGAGATATTGGAGTTCTCCTGCAACTACCTCTCGCCGAAGTGCGGCAGCGAGGCGGTGCTGAGCATCGGCAGCGGGATCGACTGGATGGAGAACCCGGAGTTCGCCGGGGTGATCTCGGTGATGCCCCATGGGTGCATGCCGGGAGGGATAGTGGCTGCCATGTCCGAGCGTTTCAGCGACAAGTACGGCAAGCCGTGGATCAACCTCACCTACGACGGCACGCTGGAGACCAACAACGCGGAGCGGATCAACAACTTCGCTGAGGTGCTGAGGTTCTGCGCCAGCCCCCGCGATTAGCGGGAGGCACCACGTTTCGCCTTAACTGCTGCAGATAGATACCTCGTGCCTTACCACACTTCGGGGCCGACCAATGTCATCTGTATGTAATCGATGTTCAGCGCCCTATTCTTGTTCATGAGTATCACCATCAGGTACATATGTCCGACCTCATCCATGTAGCCACCGATGTTTGGCGGGCCCCAGTCGGTCACCCTGTAATACGAGTTTTCGCCGTTGGACATGGTGATGGAGCCGTCCACCTGATTCCACTGCGCAGAGGTGAAGTCCCACGCATGGAATTGCAACGTCTCGCTCCTGTCCTGCGAGGAGGCGGTCACGTTGATCTCGATGTGGGTCAGTTCCGGGGCGCAGATATGCTCGGAGACGGTGAAGCGGCACTGCACCGCGTTGTAGCCGCTGGCGTTGGCTGCCATGGAGAAGTCATTAGCATCGATCGCCTCCACGTCGGCGTAGTCGCCGGAGGAGAAGTTGACCCACCCGCTGTCGGCGGGCCAGGCGACCGACGGCATGTTCTTCACCTGCTTGTATGCCGCCAAATCGAGGGTGCCGGCGTCGGCGGTGTTGAAATCGTAGCCGGCGACATAGCGGTCGACGGGCGTCTTGACCCCCAGTATCATGGCCCAGACCTCCGCATAGTCGGAGACGTCGGTGTCCCCGTCCATGGTGGCATCGGAGCTTGACAACTTGGGTATGGTCTCTAGCATCATGGCCCTGATATAGATGAAGTCGTCGATGTCCACCGCCTCGTCCCTGTTGGCATCGCCGTAGGGATATGGCGATTTGTGATACATGCCAGTCGCCGTAGCTGTGGCAGTTGGCGTGACGGTTGGGGTTGCTGTGGCTGTGGCCGTCGCCGTCGCAGTCGCGGTCGAAGTGGCAGTGGCGGTGGCCGTCGCCGTGGCGGTGGTGGTAGCCGTCGAAGTCGCGGTTGAAGTGGCAGTGGCGGTGGCTGTAGCAGTAGCGGTCGAAGTGGCGGTGGCCGTCGCAGTCGCAGATGCGGTGGATGTCGCTGTTGCCGTAGCGGTAGGGGTGGGGGTGGCAACGGCCGATCCCTGACAGTCGATTTCTATCAGATTCAGCCGCGGGGAGAGCACCGGCGACAGGGAGCACAGCTCGGCCTTCCAGCGCAGGTCATGGCCTGATGTACTGAAGTTGAAGCCCTGCCCCGGTCTCACTATGAACCACTTGGTGCCGCCGTTATTGCTCATCCAGTAGGTTATACCCGTGTTCGGCGGCAGGCTGGAGCTGGCGGTCAGGGTGGCGCAGTCGATATCGGCGCTCTCCGTATCCACCCGCAGGGAGACAACCCGCCCCCGCGCGGTGTTGAACAGCGGCGATGAGTTAACGGAGCCGTTATTAAGATACAGCAGGTTGATCTGATCGTTATAATTGCCGGTGGCCAGGTCCAGGTCGCCGTCGCCGTCCACGTCACCCAGGGCTGCAAGTCGAGTCGAGCGTGCGTTTTCGGTGATGTCGCTGCCGGTAATCCCGGCGAAGGGGTCGGAGGTGCCGTTGTTGATGTACAGGCGTTTGATGTGGTTATAATTGCCGGCGACCACGTCCAGATGGCCGTTGCCGTTCATATCGCCCAGAGCTATCGAGTAGGTGTTATGGGCATCGGTGGTGATATCGCTGCCGGTGACCCCGGCGAAGGGGTCGGAGATGTTGCCGCTGTTTAGGTACAGGCGGTTGGCTTCCTGGTAGTTGCCGGCGACCACGTCCAGCAGCCCGTCGCCGTTCACGTCGCCAAGCGCCACCGACCAGGTGTTGTGAGCGTCGCTGGTAATATCGTTGCCGGTGATCCCGTCGAAGGGGTCTGAGGTACCGTTGTTGAGATACAGGCGATTGGTCTGATCGTAATTGCCTACGACCAGGTCGAGGTGGCCGTCGCCGTCCACGTCGCCCAGCGCCACCGAGCGGGTATCGTACACGTCGGCGGTGATGTTGCTGCCGGTGGCCCCGGCAAACGGGTCCGGGGCGCCGTTGTTGAGGTACAGGCGGTTGACTACCAAACCATTACCGACGACCACGTCCAGCAAGCCATCGCCGTTCACGTCGCCCAGCGCTACCGATTTGGTATCGTGCGCGTCGGCGGTGATGTCGATCCTGCTGACCCCGGCAAACGGGTCGGGGGTGCCGTTGTTGAGGTACAGGCGGTTGCGCTCCTGGTAGTTCCCGGCGACCAGGTCCAGATAGCCGTCGCCGTTCACGTCCCCCAGCGCGACCGAGTAGGTGTTGTGTGCGTCGGTGGCAATATCGCTGCCGCTGACCCCGCTGAAGGGGTCGGGAGTGCCGTTATTTATGTACAGGCGGTTGCACTGATTATAATTCCCGGCGACCACGTCCAGCAGCCCGTCGCCGTTCACGTCGCCCAGCGCCACCGAGTGGGTCTGGTGATTGTCGTCGGTGATGTCGCTGCCGCTGTCCCCGTAGCCCAGCCAACCGGGCTGGGCGGCCGCCCACGCCAGGTACACCGTCTGCTCCCCGGTGCTCCAGTTGGCGTTGGTGAGGCTGTCATCACGCAGGTCGGTGTCGCTGAAGTCCTCGGTGAAGGGCAGGCCCGGCGCAGCCGCGCTCACCGGGTCGCTTGCCGGAACCGCCATCGTTGCCAGGCCCGATGCCAGTGCCAGCAGGATTGACATAACGGTAACAGCGGCTTTAATACTCGCCTCCCGCCGCAGTGATTGAATGAAGAGCGTCTTCAGGCATCCCGCCCCGAGGTCGCTTATTTACACTTGTTATACACGACAGCATCGCACGCTCACCATCATCCGTCCCTATGCGATATCCGCTGCGGTAAAAAGTACACCCATATCGCTCTGCTGTCAAGGGGGACTCAACAGGGAGCTATAAAAAGGCGGGCTCAAAGTAACGGAGGAATGTAAGATGCTAGCCGATATATAATCAAGGGGCATGTTACAGCGACAAAGACACCGTATAGCTGTTAATTTCGCCATAAAAGAACCCCGCCCCGGTATTTCACGGAGCGGGGTTTTGTGCGTACGGGGTTATCTACGGTCCCGGGGGCGTCTCCGTCGGCGTAGCGGTGGGTGTCGGCGTGGGCGGCGGCTCTACCTACTCATCGCTGAAGGTGAAGCCGACGTTGTTGCCGTCCTGGTCGGAGTAGTGCACCACCACCGTCTGCGGCGGGTTGGGCCAGGGTATGCTGACAGTCTGCGGGTTGCAGAACTGCAGCGGGCCCTGCGGCCACCAACCGTGAGGCAGGTAGGTTGTGCAGGTGCCGTTCCACACCAGTATCTCATAGTCCCAGATGACGCCGTCCCACGCGGGGTCGAATACATGGGCGGTGACGTTCAGCAGCCCCCAAGCGGGGTTCCACTGCCACCAGCTCTCCACCGCATCATCGATGATGGGCTTGGGCGACACGGCCACGGCGTAGTCGATCTCAACCTGTACGGGCACGCCGGGGAGGTAAGCGGACTGGTTCACCAGGAGGGAGCCGGCCCAATTCTGTCCCAGGAACTGGAGGAACTGGGGTATGGGTTTGCCTGCGGCGTAGTTGGGCAGCACCCAGCCGCCGTTGGGCCTCATCGGGGGCACTACCAGGTAGGCGTCGTGGGACAGCAGGGAGGAGTTGTTGTGCACGCCGGGCCCGTGGGGGTATGGGGGATGGGCAATCGGCACCCTGCCGGGCCCGCCCAACTCGGCGTTGTCCCACATCGGGTCGCTGAAGGCCAGCTGGCTGCTGTTGTTGTTGAAGCCGGCGGTGGTGACGTAGTGGCCGCCGATGCGTTTCCACTGGAACGGGGGGTAAGGGTCCTGCTGCCAGAAGCCGAGGAGCAGGACGACGTCCTCGCAGCGGAAGACCTCATCCTGTATCCAGCTGAAGTTGGGCCTCTGCACCTTCTTCTCGTAGTAGAAGCCGTAGTAGCCGGTCTGCATCAGGTACTGGCCGATGCCGCAGTACATATCGGAGACGTTGGTGCCGCTGTGGGGGATGCCGGTGGCCCTGCCGTCGGTGTCGAACATCATGGCGAGGGCATTGACGAAGGGCATGACGTTCATCGGGTCGTGGTCGTCCCACACGCCGGGGTTATAGGAGTTGAGCAGGTTGTAGTTGTCGTTGATGGCCGGCGGCTTGATAGGGAACGGCTCCTTGTCGGAGTCGAACCACCACAGGGAGTTGGCGGCGGCCACCGGCCCGCAGTGGGACCAATTGCCGGTCATCGGGTCGGTCCACGCGTCCTGCTTCTGGTCGAAGTCGGGGATGCCCACAGGTGCGTAGTCCTGGCTCTGGTTGCCCAGCTTCCAGAACCAGCCCGAGGTGGCGGTCGGTGTGGGGGTCGGCGAGGGTGAGGGCGTCGGTGTAGGCTCGACCACGGTGCCGGTGGGCGTTGCTGTCGGCGTGGCAGTGGCGGTGCCTGTTGCGGTGGCGGTGGCAGTAGCCGTCCCAGTAGCGGTGGCTGTTGCTGTGGCTGTAGCAGTGGCCGTAGCGGTCGTTGTCGCCGTAGCCGAAGGCGTGGGTGTGGGCGTAGGCTGACCGCACCACATCTGGGGCCCGACCAATGTCACCTGTATGTAGTCGATGTTCAGCGCCCTGTTGTTATCCGCCAGCATCACCATCAGATACATATGCCCGCTGGCATTCATGTAGTCATCGATGTTGGGCGGGCTCCAGCCGCTCACCCTGTAGTAAGAGGCCTCACCGTTGGACATGGTGATGGAGCTGCCCACCTGATCCCACTGGGCCGAGTTGAAGTCCCACGCATGGAACTGCAGCGTCTCGCCCATGTTCTGGGAGGAGGCGGTCACGTTGAACTCGATGTGGGTCAGGTTGGCGGCGCAGGTATGCTCGCAGACGGTGAAGCGGCACTGCACCGCGTTCTTGCCGGTGGCGTTGGCCGCCATGGAGAAGTCATTGGCATCTACGGCTTCCACATCGGTATAGTCGCCGGAGGAGAAGTTGGTCCACCCGCTGTCCGCGGGCCAGACGGCGGACGGCATGTTGTTCACCTGCTTGGAGGCCGCCAGGTCAACGCTGCCTGCCCCGGAGGTGTTGAAGTCGTGGCCGGCGATGTAGCGCGGGAGCGGCAACTGGCCTCCCCCAAGGATGTTCATGACTCGGGCGCTGTCCAGGATGTTAACCACCCCGTTAGCGTTGGCGTCCGCTGCCGAGTTGGGCAACTGACCTCCCCCAAGGATGTTCATGACTCGGGCGCTGTCCAGGATGTTCACCGCCCCGTCCGTGTTGGCGTCCCCGTAGTCATACGATGACTGGTGGTACCTGCACAGGGGCGTAGCCGTTGCCGTCGCTGTCACGGTAGCCGTCGACGTCGCAGTAGCGGTTGCTGTTGCCGTAGGCGTGGCCGAAGGCGAAGGCGTTGGCGTGGCCGATGGAGATGGTGTGGCGGTAGGGGTGGGGGTGGCCTGCTGCTCCAAGTGGATGTAGGTGACCCCCTTGTGTGTCATGCCGCCGTAGGAACCGCCCCAGGCCATGGTGTGGTTCAGGTGGTCCCAGGTGTCGTGGATCCAGATGGTGCTGTTGTAGCTGTTGTAGCCGTAGCCCAGCATGCTGTGGCCCTCCAGCTGGATTATGACCGGCCTGCCGGCGTCTATCTCCGCGCGGTAGTCGGCCAGGGAGAAGCCGCCGGAGGCGTATGTATCTATGTGCCTGTTGCAGCTAACGTTTGTGCCGTTGGGGGCCGGCATGGTGAAGTCCTGGGTCACGTTGTAGCCGCGGGAGCCGGCGAACAGGGCCATGCCGTGGGCGCCGTCGCGCTTGCCGGCAGGGGCTTTGTAATCGCACAGCGGTTTGCCTGAGCCCGTCCACCAGTAGAAGGTGGTTGAGCCGTCGGTGTTGCCGAAGTTGTACCACTGGCTGGTGCCCATGTAGTCGGCGGTGCAGTTGCCGTAGGCGTGCTCCGGCCAGCCGCCGCCGGGGTCGTCGATATACGGGTCATTCGAGCTGGGATAGGTGAGATAGTAATCGTCCACCGAGCCGCACACCGTCAGCCCGTCCTTGCCCATGTGGGTGGCGCTCAGCGGGCACTCGCCGAACCCGATCCCGTCTTTGCCCTGCCCCCATATTATGTTGTCCAGGGGGCACACCCCGCCGTTGGTGGGGCCGGCGTACATGTTGGCGTAGATGCCCTGGTAGGTGCTGTTGCCGGGGTAGTACATCCCCCGGTCGTAGTAGCCGAACAGCATCGCCGCCGAGGTGGCGGAGCAGCCATAGGACCAGTTGAAGGCGGGCACGCCGGGCAGGATGACGTCGCCGGGGCCGGCGGCGGGCTCCGGCTGGGGGCCGGGCGCCGATGCGTCGTCCAGCACCCGCGGCCCTGAAGGGTATATCCACTCGTCTATCCACTGGCCGGACTCGGGGTCGAGGAAGGTACTCACCCGGTAGGGGCTGTCCCGGAAGGAGCCCGGCTCCACCGGCGGGGGCGTGGGCTCCGCGGACTGGTTCGCGGCATCGCCCAGCGGGTCGGCCTGCATGGCGGTGGCGCCCACCAGGGTGAATACCAGGA
>CAZYOO010000025.1:0-18416 GCA_964649185.1 uncultured Dehalococcoidales bacterium | reverse complement strand
CGGCAAAACAGTAGCCTCTATTGACCGCTATGCTCCGCAGTACCAACTTTTCCAAATTAGCCTTTATAGTATTGACATGGCTTAGGCGATATGTTATAAATGATACGGTAAGCGGTTACCGTATACCGCCGAAGGGTAGCGCAAAGATGAGGGTTTATATAAACGAAGAGCTGTGCATGGGCTGCGGTTTGTGCCGTGTATATTGTCAGGTCGAACACTCGACATCGAAGGACATTATCCGGGCTTTCAAGGACGAGACGCCACAGCCCCTGCCGCGCATACGTATAGAGCGAAATGGACAGCACTGCTTTTCGATACAGTGTCGGCATTGCGATGAGCCCGTGTGCGTATATTCATGCCTTACCGGGGCCATGACCAGAGATGCGGTGAGCGGCCTGATAACGGTTGATGAAAAGAAATGCATCGGCTGCTGGACATGCTTGCTGGTATGCCCCTTGGGGGCACTGAGCAGAGATGAGGGCCGGCATATCATATCGAAATGCGACCTGTGCCTTGGTCTTGAAGTTCCGGCCTGTGTGGCCAACTGTCCCAATGAAGCCTTAACGTTAAGCCCCGTGGAGGCGAAAGCATGATAGCAATAGTCGACTACGGCGCCGGCAACCTGCGCAGTGTGACGAATGCTCTAGCGGCATTGGGCTATAGGGCGAAGGTGACACAGCAGGCCGCCGATATCCTCGATGCCGAAGCCGTCATCTTCCCCGGCGTCGGTGCCGCATCATACGCCATGGAAGGACTGCGGCAGTACGGGCTGGACAGAGCGATGCGGCAAGCCGTATCCAGCGGCCAGCCGCTTCTGGCCATCTGCGTGGGCATGCAGGTATTGTTCGATTCCACCGAGGAGGATGGGGGCTGCCGCTGCCTAGGGATCCTCCCCGGAGCGGTGAAGCGTTTGCCGGCAGGCCTCAAGATACCGCACATGGGGTGGAACCAGGTCAAGCAGTCCGGAGAGCATCCTGTATTCGATGGGGTCGACGACGAGGAGAATTTCTATTTCGTTCACAGCTATTACGCCGCCCCGCAGGCATGCACTATCGGCACGACGGAATACGGGGTGTCGATATGCAGCGTCATAGCAGAGGGCAATCTGGTAGCCACCCAGTTTCATCCCGAGCGCAGCGGTGCTCCAGGACTACGGATATACCAGAACTTTTTTAGGATGGCGGGGGTCATGAAACAGGGAAGGACTTGTGAGCAGAAGGCACTCGGATTTCGGGAAATGGCAGCACAGATAGTTGACAAATACGGCGGCAGTCCGGAGAACCTGTTCTCTATACTCTATGACATCCAGTCGGAATGCCGTTCCCTGCCGGAGGATATGGTTAGGGAGGTGGCCAAGCGGATGGGCTTGCCACTGATGCAGGTCTATAGTTTTGCGTCTTTCCATAGAGAATTCCGTCTGGAGCCGAACAAGAACATATCAGACAGCATTATTACACAGTGAAGGGAAATGAGCGTAAGACTACCGAGGCGCTGGAGAAACAAATGCTGAATACTGAATATCTGATAGTCGGTAACTCGGCCGGTGGTATCGCAGCCGCGGAGGCCATCAGGGAGGTGGACACTGCGGGCACGATCATCATCGTCACGGACGAGCCGTATGCCGCATATTCCCGGCCGCTGATCTCGAAATACCTGTCCAGGGAACGCGATCTGGAGGGCATGCTGTACAGGCCAGCCGACTTTTACTCTTCCAACGGCATAAATCTCATCGCCGGCAGCAAGGCCGTCAGGCTGAACCCCAACGAACACATTTTGGAGCTGGAGAGCGGTGAGCTTATATCTTGGGACAAGCTGCTGATAGCCAGCGGTGGAACCCCCATAACCCCCGAGATCGATGGCCTGGACAAGAAGGGCGTGTTCAGCTTCACAACGCTGGACGATGCTAAAGCCATCGATGGATTCTTGACAGAGGGCTCTTCAGTGGTAGTCATCGGAGGTGGTCTCATCGGTATAAGCGTAACCGAGGCGCTGGTGAAAAGGGGGGCATCGGTAAGCGTCATCGAGATGAAGGACAGAATCCTTAACACGATGCTTGACGAGATTGGGTCTGCCATGGCCGCAGAAGCGGTGAAGGGAGCCGGCGTGAGGATCATGGCGAACCGGACCGTAACTGAGGTCAAGGGCGGCAACCTGGTTTCGTGCGTAAACCTGGACAACGGTGAATCGATACCCTGCAGCCTGGTGGTAGTGGCCATCGGGGTGGTACCGCGCGTCGAGTTGGTTCAGGGGACCGGCATCGAGGTGAACCGAGGGATCGTTGTGGACCGGACGATGGCTACCAGCCACCCGGATGTATATGCCTGTGGGGACGCGGTTGAGGCCTACGATTTCATCCTCGACACCAATCGCGCCATCCCGATATGGCCCAGCGCTTACATCGGCGGCAGGGTCGCCGGATTCAATATGGCCGGCGTGCGTAAAGAATACGGCGGAGGCACTGCTCTCAATTCGCTGAACTATTTCGGCCTGGACATAGTTTCGGCCGGCATCGTGGTGCCGCCGCAAGAAGGTTACGAGGCTCTGACCAAGACCAACGGCGGGGCCTACAAGAAACTCCTGCTCCGGGACAACACGATTGTGGGCATGATCTGTATCGGTGATATCGATAAGGCGGGCATTCTTTACGGCCTGATGAGAGATAGAACGGATGTGGGAGATTTTAAGGACAAGCTTCTGGACGACGACTTCGGCTTGATATCCCTGCCGCGGGGGTTGTGGCAGGAACGGCTGGGGGCGATGCCGCTGGTGGGGGCAGTCCCGCAACTCGATCGACAGGGGAGGACATAGGCACCCCGACGGGTGGCAATCAGATTACGGTGTGAAACATGGACGATTTAATCAGGACCAACAATCCGTACGGCGACGGCAAGGTGATCGACGCCTGTTCGATCTTCGGGGCGATGGACACCAGCGGCAGGTGTTTCTCCGGCGCAGGGGTGATAAAGGCCATCGCCAACATGCACTTCCGCGGCAACGGGCTCGGCGGCGGGTTCGCCGTATACGGACTGTACCCGGATTATCCCCGGCACTACGCGTTCCACATCATGTATCTGAGCTGCGAGGCCAGGAGCGATGTTGAATCATTCTTGAAGGAGCGATTCCATATCGAAAAGGCGGAGGAGGTACCGACCAGGCTCACCCCGGCCATCGTGGATCCGCCGATGGTGTGGCGCTATTTCCTCGAGGTCGACCCGCAGCACTGCGACCACCAGTCGGCCGACGACTATGTGGTGGAGAAGGTGATGCAGATCAATACCGGGATCAAAGACTCCTTCGTGTTCTCCAGCGGCAGGAACATGGCCGTATTCAAGGGCGTGGGCTACCCCGAGGAGATCGCCGAGTACTTCTGCCTGGACCAGTACCAGGGTTATTTGTGGACCGCGCACGGCAGGTTCCCCACCAATACCCGCGGCTGGTGGGGAGGGGCGCACCCGTTCAATATACTCGACTGGACGGTGGTGCATAACGGGGAGATATCTTCATACGGCACAAACCGGAGATTCCTGGAGGAGTACGGATACAAATGCACCATGCAGACCGATACCGAGGTGGTGGCCTATGCGGTGGACCTGCTGATTCGCAAGCACGGCCTGCCGGTGGGAACGGTGGCCAAGATACTGGCTCCCCCGTTCTGGGACGATATCGAGCGTAGCAACGGCTCAGATGCAGAGCTATACCGGGCGCTGCGGCAGGTTTACGGCAGCCTGTTGCTGAACGGGCCGTTCACCATAATCATAGCGCATCAGGGCGAAATGATCGGGCTTACCGACAGGGTCAGGCTGCGCCCGCTGACGGTAGGCACCAAGGACAGCACCCTTTATCTGTCGTCAGAAGAATCGGCGATACGCCTGATATGTCCCGATCTGGATCGGGCGTGGATACCGATGGGGGGAGAAGCAATCATCGGCAGCCTGGAGAGGCCCATATCTCCCCAGACGGCAGCGGGCACAAGAGGGGGTGGCATACCTTGTTGACCAAGAGGATCATCCCCTGCCTGGATATGACCGGCGGACGTGTGGTCAAGGGCACCAGCTTCGGCAATCTGCGCGACGCCGGTGACCCTGTGGAGATGGCGGCGTTCTACTATCGTCAGGGTGCCGATGAGCTAGTCTTCCTGGATATAGGGGCCACGCCCGAGGGTCGGGACACCATGGTTGATGTGGTCGAGAGGGTATCGGAGCAGGTCTTCATACCCTTCACCGTGGGTGGTGGCCTGCGCGAGGTTAGTGACATGCGCAGGATGCTGGAGGCGGGTGCCGACAAGGTGTCCATCAATACGGCAGCGGTAAGAAACCCGGTCCTGATATCGGATGGGGCCAGAAGATTCGGCTCGCAGTGCATCGTGGTAGCCATAGACGCGCGCCGCATTACCGATTCGAAGAAGGCCGAATGGGAGGTGCTGACCCATGGCGGCAGGAATACAACCGGCATCGACGCGATCGAATGGGCCAGACAAGCCGTTGAGCTGGGAGCGGGCGAGCTGCTGCTCACCAGCTGGGATGAGGATGGACAGCAGCGGGGTTACGACATACAGCTCACGCGCACGGTCAGCGAAGGGGTGAGCGTGCCTGTTATCGCCAGCGGCGGCGCCGGTGAATTGGAGCATCTCTACGAGGTATTGGTGGACGGCAAGGCCGATGCCGTGCTGGCCGCCAGCATATTTCACTACAGGACACACTCGATCAGCCAGGTAAAGGAATATCTGGCCGGTAAAGGCATCCCCGTAAGGAAGCCGCCAGTGGAAGGAGGCACTAAAGGTGAAGACCTATTTGCCACCGAGATTCATAGTTGAGAGGGACCCCGAGCGCTGCATCCAGTGTCAGGTGTGCGTCAACCAGTGCTCGTTCGGCACGCACTACTACGATGAGTGGGACGGCGAGGTGAAGAGCCACGAAGGGACCTGCGTCGGCTGTCACCGCTGCGTCCTGTTCTGCCCGGCGCATGCCCTGAACATCAGCAAGATGCCGCTGGACTATCGCGACAACCTCAACTGGCGCCCCGAGTATATCGAGGACATCATCAAGCAGGCCGAGACCGGCGGCGTTTTGCTCACCGGCATGGGGAACGACAAGGGCTACCCGGTTTACTGGGACCGCCTGGTGCTCAACGCCAGCCAGGTCACCAACCCGTCCATCGACCCGCTGCGCGAGCCGATGGAGCTCACCACATATATCGGCAGCAAACCCGACCGTCTCGATATCGACCCGGGCTCGAACACGTTGAAGACCAAGATCGCCCCGCAGGTCAAGATCGATATTCCGGTCATGTTCAGCGCCATGTCGTACGGGGCGGTGAGCCTGAACGTCCACCGGTCGCTGGCGCGGGCTGCCACCGAGATGGGCACGTTGTGGAACACCGGAGAGGGTGGTCTGCACCCCAGTCTGTATCAGTATGCGAATAACACCATCGTGCAGGTCGCCTCGGGGAGGTTCGGCGTCCACGCCGGTTATCTGGATGCGGGGCGAATCGTCGAGATCAAGATCGGCCAGGGGGCCAAGCCCGGCATCGGGGGGCACCTGCCTGGCGAGAAGGTGAGTTCTGAGGTCTCAATGACCCGGATGATCCCCCAGGGCACCGATGCCCTGTCGCCGGCGCCGCAGCACGACATCTACTCCATCGAGGATTTGGCCCAGCTGGTGAACGCCTTAAAGGAGGCGACCAACTACAGCAAGCCGATATCGGTCAAGATTGCGGCGGTTCACAACTCGGCCGCCATCGCCAGCGGGATGGTGCGCGCCGGGGCCGACATGATCGTGCTCGACGGACTGCGGGGCTCGACCGGAGCCGCGCCCAAGATCATCCGGGACAACGTCGGCATCCCCATCGAGCTGGCGCTGGCATCGGTAGACACGCGCCTGCGGCAGGAGGGCATCCGCAGCCGCGCCTCCCTGGTGATCGCCGGGGGCATCCGCAACAGCGGCGACGTGGCCAAGGCGATAGCCCTCGGTGCGGATGCGGTGTATATCGGCACCGCAGCCCTGGTTGCCCTGGGGTGCTGCCTGTGCCAGCAGTGTCACACCGGGAAGTGCGCCTGGGGCATATGCACCACCGACCTGTTACTGACCAAGAGGATAAACCCGGACATCGGTGCGCGGCGGCTGGCGAACCTTCTGCGGGGATGGAGCCTGGAACTCAAGGAGATCCTCGGCGGAATGGGTATTAACGCCATTGAGAGCCTGCGGGGCAACCGCCTCCATCTGAGGGGGGTGGGGCTGACGGACACCGAGCTGGAGATACTGGGAATACGCGCGGCAGGAGATTGAGATGACAGGGAACATTGCAAGCACCGTGGTTAATCGAGTTGCTGAGATCGACGCTACAGGGATGGGGCACCGCGAGCTCAACGAACGGCTCCGTGAACTGACATCGACCGGCAGCCATAAGATCAGGCTGCGAAACGTTTACGGCCAGAGATATATCGGCACGGACCTGGACGCATCCGTCGAGCTGGAGATATTCGGCGTGCCGGGCAACGACATGGGGGCCTTCATGGACGGCCCCAGGATCGTCGTTCACGGCAACGCGCAGGACGGCTGCGGCAACACCATGAATGAAGGCGAAATTATAGTTCATGGCCACGCCGGGGATATAACCGGCCTGGCGGCGCGCGGCGGCCAGATCTTCGTGCGGGATGATGTCGGCTATCGAGCGGCCATACACATGAAGGAATACGGGGATAAGAAGCCGGTACTGGTCATCGGAGGTACGGCACAGGACTTCTTCGGGGAGTACATGGCCGGCGGTGTCGTCATCCTGCTCGGACTGAATCTGGACGACGGGGAGCGGCACAAAGCCAGATTCATCGGCACAGGCATGCACGGCGGCGTCATCTACATCAGGGGCACGGTCGAGGATTTTCAACTGGGCAAGGAAGTGGGCGTAGCCGAGCTGGACACTGCCGACCATGCCGTCATCCAGGGACACGTCGGCCGGTTCTGCGATCACTTCGGCGGCAGCCCGGATGAGATATTGAAGCACCACTTCATCAAATTACTGCCCCTGTGGCTCAGGCCCTACGGCAGGCTGTATGCCTATTGAGGTCGATGCGATATGCACCGGATATTGATCGTGTCTCCAGAAACAGGTCATGTCAGGGAACTCGCCAAGGAGCTCTCCGATAGAGGTCTGGCCTGCTCAGTGGTCTCCCATGATGGGCATGATGACGATCGTGCCCCTGGGATACTGCCTGACCTGACATTGGTGGAGCTCGACGGCGCGCCGCCCGGTTCCAGCATATGGGGTTTGCCAGCCAGGGTCAGAAGCGAATGGCACTCCCCTGTCATCGTGCTGGTATCAAAGACCTCCCTGGGCTATCTCGATACCCCCGGTCAGGTGGATGACTTCGTTGTTGAGCCCTGGGACACCGAAGAGGTGATGGCAAGGATAAACCGAGCCCTCGGCAAAGGGCGCAGCGACACGGGGGAGTTAATCAGGCGCGGGGACCTGGTAATAGATACGGGCAGGTTCGAGGTCGCCATTGGCGGGAGGCCGGTAGAACTGACCTTCAGGGAGTACGAGCTGTTGCGCTTCCTGGCCAACAACCGGGGCCGCGTATTCACCCGCGAGGCGTTGCTGAACCGGGTCTGGGGCTACGATTTCTACGGCGGTGACAGGACGGTGGATGTGCATGTGCGCAGGCTGCGGAGCAAGCTGGAGGATGCCGAACATATCTTTATAGAGACTGTAAGGAATGTAGGATACAGATTCATAGGGGGCGAGCAGGCGTGTTAAATCGGATTTATCCGTATAGCGAACAAAGATTGCGCAGAAGTAAATCTACAAATAGTTCGGGCAACGACCCTTGACCCAAGTGCACGTATATCGGTATATGAGCATGTTCGGAAAGGAAAAAGGTTTAACTAATGTGTGGAATAGCAGGATGTATTGGAACAGACGATATCAAGACGATTAATCGTATGCTGGATGCCATGCCGCATCGCGGGCCGGACGACCGTGGCATCCATAACTTCAACCACACCGTCATCGGCCATACCCGGCTGTCGATTGTGGATGTGGCCCGCGGCCACCAGCCGATACTGGCCGACGGAGGCGGCGACTTAGGGATCATATGTAACGGTGAGATCTACAACTTCCGCGAACTGAGAGAGGAGCTTGTATCTAAATACCACTTTAAAACCAAATCCGACACCGAGGTTATACTTCACCTCTACCGCGAAAAGGGACCTGAATGTGTCAGGGAACTGGACGGCATGTTTGCCTTCGCTATCTTCGACGGGGAAGAATGCATGCTGGCCCGGGATCCCATCGGCATCAAGCCGCTGTACTACGGTTACGTCGGCGGCAACCTGTATTTCGCCTCCGAACTGAGCGCCATGAGCCTGGCCGGGGTGGAGGAGGTGTACGAGTTCCCCGCTGGCCACTACTACACGCCGAAAGAGGGGTTCGTGCAGTACTACGAAATACCCCCGATCGAGGATCACCTGCTGACGGGTGTGGATGAGGCCTGCGAGGTTATCCGAGATACCTTCATCCGCGCAGTAAAGAAAAGGCTATTATCGGACAAAGAGATACACGTCGGCTCTTTCTGCAGCGGTGGCCTGGACAGCAGCCTGGTGGCCGCTATCGCCGCTGAGGATATCCCTCACCTGCATACATTCGTAGTCGGTATGAAGGACAGGCACGGCGATGAGAGCGATGACCTCAAGGCCTCGCGCATAGCAGCCAAGCATATAGGCTCAACGCACCACGAGTTGATCTTCACCGAGGAGGATTACTACGAAGCGCTGCCCGAGGTCATCAGGAAGCTGGAGAGCTATGACCCATCGCTGGTGCGCTGCGCCGTCCCCTGCTACTTCACCTGCAAGTGCGCCGCGGAACACGTTACCGTAGTCCTCACCGGCGAGGGTGCCGACGAGCTGTTCGCCGGTTACCACTACATGAAGCATTACCCTATGGATAAGCTCAATGCGGAGGCCAGGCGCTGCATCGGCAACCTGCATAACATCAACCTGCAGCGTGCCGACCGCATGGGGATGTACTTCAGCCTGGAATTGAGGGTGCCGTTCCTCGATGTGGAGATGATCGATCTCTCCATGAAGATCCCCCCCGAACTCAAGATCCGTGAGTCCGAATATGTGGGAGACAAAATCGAGAAGTGGATACTGCGCACGGCCTTTCAGGATACCGGCTATCTCCCCGATGAGATACTGTGGCGCTACAAAGTCCAATACACGCAAGGCGCCGGGTGTGAGGATTTAGGGGAAAAACTGGCCCACAGTGAGATTAGTGAGGAGGAGTTCGAGCGCATAAAGGCTGAGAATCCCAAGGCGACAATCAACAGCCGGGAAGCGGCATACTACTACAAGATCTTTCGCAAATACCATCCCCAGGACTCAGTGCTGGGTTCCATCGGTATCTGGACCGGGTTCGATTTCACTGAGGAGCGAGAGAAGGTGAAAGGTACCGTGGATGGCGATCTAAAGCACACATGGAAGGATGCAGGTAAAACATAGGACACCAGCAGAGATAAAGCGAGCCTAGAATGCGTGAAAAGGCGTATCTAGTCCTGGAGGACGGCAGCATTTATGAGGGCTATTCATTCGGCGCCGACACCGCTGTCGCCGGAGAGGTGGTGTTCAACACCGGCATGACCGGCTATCAGGAGATGCTCACCGATCCTTCCTATGCCGGCCAAATCGTAGTGCCGACCTACCCGCTGCAAGGCAACTACGGCATAAACGGAGAGGACTCCCAATCGAACCGCATCCAGGTGGCGGGGTTCGTGGTGCGGGAAGAGTGCCGGCTGCCAAGCCACTCACAGAGCGTATCCACACTTCACGATTATCTTTTAGCCAACGGCATCACCGGTCTGGCCGGTGTTGACACGCGGGCAATAACGCGACGCCTGCGCTCGGCAGGGGTGATGATGGGCATGATCACCAGGGAGCCCCCGGCAGACGCGCTAAATAGGATCAGGAAAATGCCGCGCTACGGCGATATCGACTTCGTCAGGCAGGTTACCGCCGACAAGCCCTACCGGTGGAACGCCATAGGGAATCGACAGCATCACGTCGTCGTATTGGACTGCGGCGTCAAGTTCAGCATCATGCGCTACCTCAGCCTGCTGGGGTGCGAGTGCACCATCGTTCCGGCGACAACGACGGCGCGTGACATACTGGCCCTCCATCCGGACGGGATACTGCTTTCGCCGGGCCCCGGCGACCCCGAGCTTTTGGGCTATGCGGTGGACACCGTGCGCGGGCTGATCGGGGAGAAGCCTATCATGGGCATATGCCTGGGCCATCAGTTGCTGGCCCGTGCCTTCGGGGCCAGGACCTTCAAGCTGAAATTCGGCCACCGGGGGAGCAACCAGCCGGTGAGCGACATGAAGGGCGGGGTACGCATAACCGCCCAGAACCACGGGTACGCGGTTGACGCGGACACCATCGGGGATGAACTGGAGCTAACTCAGGTCAACAACAACGACGGCACGGTGGAGGGCATGCGCCACCGAGAGCTGCCGATATTCGGCATCCAGTACCACTCGGAGGCATCTCCGGGGCCGCACGACAGCGTGGATGCCTTCCAGCACTTCGTCGAGATGATGGCCAATGAGCACGATTGAGGTAGAGGATGTCGAACATCGGTAAGGTCCTGGTCATCGGCTCCGGCCCCATCGTCATCGGGCAGGCGGCGGAGTTCGATTATGCCGGCACGCAGGCGTGCAAGGCGCTGCGCGAGGAGGGCATCACCACCGTGCTGGTGAACTCCAACCCGGCGACCATCATGACCGACGAGGGCATAGCCGATATCGTGTACATCGAGCCGCTGACGGTGGATGTCATCACCCGCATCATCGAGCGGGAGCGCCCCGACGGCCTGTTGCCGACTCTGGGGGGACAGACCGGCCTCAATCTGGCCGTGGACCTGTATCGGGCGGGCGTCCTGCAGAGACACAATGTGCGGCCGCTGGGCACGCCCATCGCGACCATCGAGATGGCGGAGGACCGTGAGCTGTTCAAGCGCATGCTCGAGCAGATAAGCGAGCCGGTCCCGCTGAGTTACATCGCGACGAATACCAGGGAAGCACAGGAAGCAGTAGAAGCCATCGGGCTGCCGGTGGTGGTGCGCCCGGCCTACACGCTGGGGGGCACGGGGGGCGGCCACGCATCCTCCATGGAGCAATTCAAGCACATCGCCACCGCAGGCTTGGCGGCAAGCCCGGTGCACCAGATACTTGTCGAGAAGAGCGTCGTCGGCTGGAAGGAGATCGAGTACGAGGTGATGCGGGACGGCAACGGCAACTGCATCACCGTCTGTAATATGGAGAACATCGACCCCATGGGGGTGCATACCGGCGACAGCATCGTGGTAGCCCCTTCACAGACGCTGACCGACAGGGAGTACCAGATGCTGCGCTCGGCCAGCCTCAACATTATAAAGGCGCTGGGCGTTGAGGGTGGATGCAATGTGCAGCTGGCCCTGGCGCCGCACAAGCAGCTGTCAATGCACTGGCCGCCCGGTGGCAACGGCGACGGGTTCGAACGGGCTCTCGAGAGCGGTTTACCCCCGTACTACGTTATCGAGGTGAACCCGCGGGTGAGCCGCAGCTCGGCGCTGGCGTCCAAGGCCACGGGATATCCCATAGCGCGGGTTGCCGCCAAGATAGCGGTGGGCAGGACCCTGGACCAGATAGAGAACCGGGTCACCGGCAGGACCATGGCCTCATTCGAGCCGGCGCTGGACTACTGCGTGGTCAAGATACCGCGCTGGCCCTTCGACAAGTTCGCGCTGGGCGACCGCAGGCTCGGCACCCAGATGAAGGCCACCGGAGAGGTGATGGCCATCGACCGCACCTTCGAGGCGGCACTGCAGAAGGCGGTGCGCTCCCTGGAGATAGGGAACAAGTCATTGCAGTGGGAAGACCCTGATTGGGACCAGGCAGGCCCGCCCCTCGGTCCCAGCGACCTGCGCCTGTGGTCGCTGATGGCAGCACTGCGTGACGGCACCAGCCCGCAAGATTTATCGATAAAGACCGGCGTAGATCTGTGGTTCACCAGCAAGTTGAGTAACCTGGTACAGATGGAGCAGCGCCTGTTAACGGATCAACTCCACCCTGAGCTGATGCTGGAAGCGAAACGGCTGGGGTTCTCCGATGAGCAGGTCGGCGTCCTGGCCGACCGGTTGCCGGCACAGGTGCGGAGTCTGCGCCGGGAGTGGGGCATCACCCCGGCCTACAAGATGGTGGATACCTGCGCTGCGGAGTTCGATGCCGAGACCGCCTATTTCTACAGCACCTATGAACAGGAGAACGAGGCTGAACCTTTAACCGGGGAAAAAGCGGTCGTTATCGGCTCCGGGCCCATCCGCATCGGGCAGGGGATCGAGTTCGACTACAGCAGCGTGCACGCCGCCTGGGCGCTGCAGGAAGCGGAATACAAGAGCATCATCGTCAATTCCAATCCGGAGACCGTATCCACCGACTTCGACACCTCTGACCGGCTCTATTTCGAGCCGCTGGACGCCGAGAGCGTGCTGGACATACTGGACAATGAAGCGGGCAATGGGGCCGGGGCGCCGCCATCGATAGTCCAGTTCGGAGGCCAGACTGCCATCAACCTGGTGGAGCCGCTGTCGCAGGGCGGGATGCCCATAATCGGCTCCAGCGCGGAGTCCATCGACCAGGCGGAGGATCGCTACCGCTTCGAGGATTTAATGAACCGCTTGGGCATCCCCCAGCCTCCCGGAGGCACGGCAACCGATGTCGAAGGGGCACTCAACATAGCCCAGGCCATCGAATACCCGGTGCTGGTGCGTCCCAGCTACGTGCTGGGCGGCCGCGCCATGGAGATAGTGAACAACGCCACAGAGCTGATTCAATACATGAAACGGGCCATCGAGCTGAACACCCGGCACCCGGTGCTGATCGACAAGTACCTTGAGGGCAAAGAGGTGGAGGTTGACGCCATATGCGATGGCGAGCGGGTGCTGATCCCCGGGATCATGGAGCACATCGAGCGGGCGGGGGTTCACAGCGGGGACTCAATAGCGGTATACCCGGGGCTGAACCTTACGCCGCAGGAGATAGACACGGTAATTGAGTATTCCGTCAGGATCGGCATAGCGCTTCAGGCGAAGGGGTTGATGAACATCCAGTACGTGATCATGCCCAACGATCAGGGACGTTCCTCGGCCTTCGTCCTGGAGGTCAACCCGCGCGCCAGCAGGACGGTGCCCTTCATCAGCAAGGTCACCGGCGTGCCCATGGTTCGGGTCGCCACCAGGGTGATGCTCGGAAACAGCCTGCGCGAGCAGGGGTACGACACCGGCCTGTGGCCGACGCAGGGCCTGGTGGCCGTCAAGGCGCCGGTCTTCTCCATGTCCAAGCTGAGCGGTGTCGATTACTACCTCGGCCCCGAGATGAAGTCCACCGGAGAGGTCATGGGTGTGGATTACACTTTCGAGGCGGCACTGGCGAAGGCGCTTATCGCGGCGGACCTGATGCCGATCCGCGGCGGCGCAATACTGTTGAGCATCGCCGACAGGGATAAGCCCGAGGCCCTGACCATAATCAAACAGCTGCACGCCCTCGGCTTCAAGCTGTACGCCACCGAAGGCACGGCAGCGATGATAGAGGGCGTTGGTATACCGGTAACGTTCATCAGCAAGAAGCTGAACGAGGGCTACCCCAACATCATCGATATAATCCGCGACGGGACCCTCGGCGGCGTGGTCAACACCGTGACCGGCGAGCGTGGCCCGCTCAGCGACGGCTTCGAGATACGCCGATCCGCGGTGGAGAAGCGCATCCCGTGCTTCACCTCGCTGGATACAATCAAGGCAGTGGCAGACTCTATGAAGAACGGTGAACAAACCTATTCCGTAAAGCCCCTGCGGGATTACCTCTCC
Organism: uncultured Dehalococcoidales bacterium; assembly: GCA_964649185.1. GTDB lineage: Bacteria > Chloroflexota > Dehalococcoidia > E44-bin15 > E44-bin15 > CAYUWM01. The sequence goes on along the minus strand of CAZYOO010000025.1, from coordinate 4,526 downwards.
AATTGCCTCCAGATTACACGCACATCGTAACAAGGCCGTAACATCCCCGAAAACTTGCGGTAACACCGGAGGCTTACCATGTAAGCAGAGACAGTCAAGCATAACGGGAGGTATATTGAATGTCATACGATTGGGGACCCCATTTCATCGTACCATCGACGGTATCGCGCACCTTTTCAGGCACGGTCCAGTTGAGGGAGCAGCTCGACGAAGACCTGCTGGCGAAAGAGCTCGAAGTGCTTGGCCTGCCCCCGGTAGTGGTAAACATCACCAACCCCTGGTACTATCGGAAAAAGGGCACCGATACCTGGATCAAGATCGGGGAGTCAAACGATATACATGAGAACTTCCCTGTCAGCTGGCACACCGCCGAGCTGGAGAATGGGCAGTATGAAGTGCTGGGGCTGATGCACGTATTCGTGCGGAAGGGTGACGTTGAAGGGGCGATAGCCAGGCAGAGCATAGTGGAAGTATCGATAAAGAATTGAGAGCAAGATGCTAGACACCGGAGACACCACCTGGATCCTTATATCCACGGCGCTGGTCATGCTGATGATGCCCGGCCTGGCCCTGTTCTACGGGGGTATGGTGCGGCGCAAGAACGTGCTGTCCACCCTGATGATGAGCTTCGTCCTGCTGGGCGTCATCGGGACGTTGTGGGTGCTGTACGGCTACAGCTTCAGTTTCGGTGATGACGCTGGCGGCTTTATCGGCGGCTTTAACTTCGCCGGTTTGACCGGTGTCGGCCAGACGCCGTCCCAAACCTACGCGACGACAGTGCCGCACCTGTCATTCATGATGTTCCAGGGCATGTTCGCCATCATCACGGTCGCGTTATGGACTGGTGGCATCGTGGAGCGAGCCAAGTTCAGCGCTTTCCTGGTATTGGCAGTTCTATGGTTCACAATCGTCTATTGTCCCATCGCCCACTGGGTGTGGGGAGACGGGGGCTGGCTTACCGATCTCGGTGCGCTCGATTTCGCCGGGGGCGCAGTGGTACATATAAACGCGGGGATGTCGGCGCTGGCGCTGGCGTTCCTGCTGGGTCACCGCAAGGGATTCAGGGAAGGCGAGCCCATGGAGCCGCACAATATACCTATGGTACTGCTGGGAGCGGGTCTGCTGTGGTTCGGGTGGTTCGGGTTCAACGCTGGCAGTGCGCTGACCGCCGGCGGCATGGCATCGAGCGCCTTCGTTGCGACGATGGTATCGGCGTCCGCCGCCACGGTAACCTGGGTCGTCCTCGGCTGGATACACCGCCGCCCGTCGGTGCTGGGCGCCGCTACCGGGGCGGTAGCCGGACTGGTTGCGATAACCCCAGCCGCCGGATTTGTAGAGCCTATTATGGCAATACCTATTGGCATTGTTGCATCTATAATATGTTACTACTGTATCCTTTTCAGGATGAAGAGGAAAATAGACGAGTCCCTGGATGTATGGGCGGTACATGGGATGGGTGGGGTCTGGGGCGCTGTGGCGACGGGCATATTCGCTACCGCAACCGTTGGAGGCGTCGACGGTCTGCTGGGAGGGAATGCCATACAGCTAGCCATACAGCTGGCCAGCGTAGCAGCTGTAGCGGCCTATGCCTTCACCGCTACTCTGTTGGTAGGCAAGCTGGTGGATAAGACGATCGGTCTGCGGGTGAAAGAACATGAGGAGCTGGTGGGTCTGGACCTGTCGCAGCACGGAGAGAGGGCTTACGGGGGAATAGTACCATGAAGAAGATAGAGGCGACCATCAGGCCGGAGAAGCTGGAGCCGGTGAGGGAGGCGCTGAGGGAGATGGGCATATTGGGGATGACGGTGTCGGAGGTCAGCGGCCGCGGTCGGCAGAACGGGATAACGCTGCAGTGGCGGGCCGGGGATTACAACGTGGCGTTCCTGCCCAAGCTGAAGATCGAGGTGGTGGTGATGGACGATGACCTCGGCAGGGCGGTGCAGGCCATCATGCTCAAAGCCCGGACCGGCGAACGGGGGGACGGGAAGATTTTCATAATCCCGGTGGAGAACGCCATACGCATCAGGACCGGAGACGAAGGCGACAGCGCCGTCTAGATATTTTATAGAGAAGGAAAAGGAGGGAAACGATGACTACGAACACGAAGGAAGAGGCCAGGGAATATGTGCTGAACAAGGCGAAGGAGCATGACGTCAAGTTCATCCGGCTGTGGTTCACCGACATCCTGGGCATGCTGAAGAGCTTCGCCATCACCGTCGAGGAGCTGGAGAACGCGCTGACGCAGGGCATGGGCTTCGACGGCTCATCGATAGAGGGCTTCGCCCGCATCGATGAGAGCGATATGATAGCGATGCCCAATCCCGATACGTTCCGGCTGATACCGTGGAGGCCCAAAGAGCACAAAGCGGTGGCCCGTATGTTCTGCGACGTATTGAAGCCCGGCGGGGAGCCATTCGTCGGGGACCCGCGATATGTCCTGAAGAGGAACCTCCAGCAGGCTGCCGAGAAGGGCTACTCGTTCTATGTGGGCCCGGAGCTGGAATACTTCTACTTCAAGGATGAGAACGGGACGCAGCCACTGGACCGTGGCGGCTACTTCGATATGACACCGCTGGACGCTGCCTCCGACATGAGGCGTGAGACGGTGCTGACCCTGGAGGAGATGGGCGTGAGCGTGGAATACTCGCATCATGAAGTCGCCACCAGCCAGCACGAGATCGATATGCGGTACACCGATGCCCTGACCATGGCCGACAATGTGATGACCTACCGGCTGGTGGTCAAGCAGATTGCGCTGAACCACGGGGTGTATGCCACCTTCATGCCCAAGCCGACCTACGGCATAAACGGCAGCGGGATGCATGTACATATGTCGCTGTTCAAAAACGGCAGGAACGCGTTTTTCGATGCCAATGATAGCTATTACCTTTCGCCGGTAGCGAAATGCTTCATCGCCGGAGTGTTGAAGCACGCCCCCGAGATAACATGCATAACCAACCAGTGGGTGAATTCCTACAAACGGCTGATCCCCGGATATGAGGCGCCGGTATACATCACCTGGGCGCGGCGCAACCGCTCCGATCTGATCCGGGTGCCGGAGTACCAGCCCGGAAAAGAGAACGCCACCAGGATGGAATTGAGGTCGCCCGACCCGGCGTGTAACCCGTACCTCGCTTTCAGCGTTATGCTGGCAGCAGGTCTGGAAGGCATCGATAAAGGCTACGACCTACCCCTGCCCACCGAAGAGAACGTCTATAATATGAGCCCGGAGGAGCGGGAGCGCAGGGGTATCGGGATGCTGCCGGGCAGCCTGTGGGAGGCCATCGAGCTGCTGGAGAAAAGCGAATTGGTGCGCAAAGCCCTCGGCGACCACGTTTTCAATGCCTTCATCATAAACAAGAAAATCGAGTGGGACCTGTATCGCTCACAGGTAACCGAATATGAGATTGAGAGGTATCTGCCTATCTTATAGACGCCCAGAACAGTCTTGCCTGTTGGCAGGCGATTTGCGCATAACGGACGTGGTATAATGGTATCCTCTAATCCGGGTGATTTGAAAGAGGTCTACGTGTTACACGGTACCGCGTCGGATGCAGAACGCAAGATCATCGCCATCTTGAAGGTGTTGAGCGAGTCATCGGAGCCATTAGGCTCGATAACCATAGCCCGTGAGTTGGAACGCCACGGCATATTCCTCAGCGAGAGAGCGGTCAGATACCACCTCAAGATCATGGATGAACGTGGCTACACCAAGCCTTTGGGGCGAGACGGCAGGAGCATCACGCCTACCGGGTTGGAAGAGTTGAAGTCGGCTCTGGCTCCCGATCAGGTCGGTTTTATACTCGAGCGGCTGGAACTTCTCGCCTTTCGCGTCAGCTTCAACCCTTTCAAAAAGACCGGTCAGGTGGCCGTTAATACCTCCCTCATCGATGAAGATAAATTCAGGCTAGCCATGGAGCCTGTAGGGGAAGCGATCGAGGCGGGTTTCTGTGTCAGCGATCTGGTAGCCGTGGCATCGGCAGGTGACAAACTGGGCGATGTCGTCGTGCCCGATGGCAAGATCGGTCTTGCAACGATATGCGGGGTTACGATAAACGGTGCCTTGCTGAAGGCAGGTGTGCCCATCGAGTCCAGATTCGGCGGTGTGCTGGAGATAAGGAATGCGCTCCCGAGACGTTTCGTGGCCATAATCAACTATGCCGGCACCTCTATCGATCCTTCCGAGCAGTACATCAGGGCAGGTATGACCAGCGTCCTGGAGGCGTCACGGACCGGAAACGGCAAAGTGCTGGCCAATTTCCGCGAGATACCCGCAGCGGCACGGGGACTGGTGGAGGATACAATCAAAGCCTTGAAAGAAACCGGCATCAATGGGGTCTATGTCCTGGGCAATATAAGCGAGCCGGTTTGCCAGATCGCGGTGGGGATGAATCGCATCGGCATGGTGTTGTTCGGGGGGCTGAATCCTCTGTCTGCAGCGGTAGAGGCCGGCATCAGGATCGAGAACGTTGGCGAGAGCGGGATGATGGATTTTCAGAGCCTCACCAGCTTCCGGAGGATTTAAC
>CAZYOO010000024.1:12167-18886 GCA_964649185.1 uncultured Dehalococcoidales bacterium | reverse complement strand
TGTGTAACGAATTGGCGGCGACAACCTTTGGATTTGATCATCCTGAGGACGCGCTAGGGGTAACCCCGCTGGATTTCATCCATCCTGATGATAGGGATCGAGCCTTAACCACCATCATGGAAGATATGTTCGACAAAGACCTGAAGCAGCCTAACGAATTCAGGACCATCAGCAAAAACGGCGATGTGCGGTGGGTTAGCGCTTTAGGCACAAGAATCGAATACCGGGGGGAACTGCTCGGGCTAATTTCGTTCAGGGACATTACAGACAGCAAACAGGCGCAGGAGGAACTGCGGGAGTCGAAAGAGAAACTGCGGCTCATATTCGAATCTATCGGCGACGGGATAATCGTCACTGACCTGGCTGGACGCATTGTTGAGGTGAATGAGTCATCGGTTCTTCTCCACGGCTATAGCAGCAAAGAAGAGCTTACGGGTAAAAACGGTGCCGACTTGATCGCCGTACAGGATCGACCGAAGGCAGCCGAAGTATTAAAGCAGACGTTCGTATCCGGGAATCGCGGACAGCTTGAGTACATGGCACTGGATAAAGACGGCCGGGAATACGATGGAGAAGCCACCGCTGCCGTTCTACGCGACAGCTCCGGTGAACCGGCAGGTATGATTATCGTGGAGAGGGATGTCACCGAGCGAAAACAGGCAGAAGAACGGTTAAGAAAGATGGTAGAGGACCTAGAGCGTTCCAATGCCGAACTGCAGCAGTTCGCCTATGTAGCCTCGCATGATCTGCAGGAGCCGCTGCGCATGATAGCCAGCTATGTTGAGCTGCTGGAGGAGGACTATGCTGACAAGCTCGACGCCGACGCCAACGAGTTCATCAAGTACGCTGTAGAGGGTGCTACCCGGATGCAGGAGATGATACAGGCGCTGCTGGAGTACTCACGTGTGGGTACGCGGGGCAAGCCCTTCGAGCCGGTTGACTGCAATGAGGTGCTTGACCAGGTCCTTACCGACCTGCAGATGTCAATTGAAGAGAATAATGCGGTGATAACCCGTGATCACTTGCCGACCGTAGTAGCCGATGACATACAGCTGGGGCTGCTATTCCGGAACCTGATCAGCAATGCCATCAAGTTCCGCAAAGAAGAGCCACCACACGTCCATATCTCCGCCAGAGATCAGGGTAAAGACCGGCTCTTCCTCGTTCGCGATAACGGCATTGGCATAGAACTTGAGTACCGAGACCGCATTTTCGTGATCTTTCAACGTCTTCACGACAGAGAAGAATACCCCGGCACTGGCATAGGTCTGTCTGTCTGTAAGAAGATAGTGGAACGCCACGGAGGCAATATATGGGTGGAGTCAGAACCCGGTCAGGGAGCAACATTCAACTTCACTGTCCCCAAGAGAGGAGCGCAGCAATGAACGCCATATCGACACGCCATGCTGTGGAAACGATAAGGCCAGTGGACATGGAAATGGTTATCGAGATTCTACTGGTGGAGGATAATCAAGGAGATGTGCGTTTGTGTCGAGAGGCATTGAAAAGGAGCGCGGTGCCGAACAACCTCAGTGTGGCCAAGGATGGGGTGGAAGCTCTAACGTTCCTTTGCCGGGAAGGCGAATTCCACGATGCGCCACGACCTGATTTGATACTGCTTGACCTGAATCTACCCAGAAAAGACGGCCGGGAAATTCTGGCGGAAATCAAGACCAGTGATAACCTGAAGCGTATTCCGGTAATAATCCTTACCACCTCCCGATCGGAAGATGACATCATCGGGACTTACAATCTTCACGCGAATTGCTATATAACCAAGACCATCAATTTCAAGCAGTTTATCAGAGTGGTTAAATCCATCGAGATATTCTGGCTCTCAACCGTTACCCTGCCATCGAAGTGAATATCAAGGAGGCAATGCTATGAAAGAATACGAAGGAATACCAACGAACGTGAAGGAGGAAAAAGCTATGAGGATCCTGTTGGTAGAGGATAACCGTGCAGATGCAAGGCTTATCCAGGAGAGGCTGAAGCGGGTCAGCCGCGATCAGTTCAATCTGGTCCACGCGGTACGCCTCTATGAGGCATTGCAACAGCTCGAAGAGGAGGTTTTTGATGTGGTATTGCTGGACCTGGGTCTTCCCGAGAGCCAGGGGATCGACACATTCCACCGGGTTCACAGACAGGCTCCGGGTGTGCCCATCGTGATGCTGTCCGGGCTCGCCGACGAAGCCCTTGCTGTCGAGACGGTTAAGCAGGGGGCGCAGGACTACCTGGTCAAGGGGCAGGTCGATGGTGATACATTGTCTCGCTCTATGCGGTATGCTATTGAGCGTAAAAGGTTGGAACAAAGGATGGGGTTGATCAGTGAGCTTACCAGGGTGATAAGCTCCAGCTTGAATATCAACGAGATATACGAGATTGTCATTTCGGGCATAAAGGAGCTGGTGGATTTCGACCAGGCGACCATCACTCTGGTAGAAGAAGGCACCCTCAGGTTCCTTGCGGTATCCTCAAGTGTAGAGACAGTATTCGTAGAAGATACCGTTGTGCCTCTGGCCGGCATGCCTACAGAATGGGTGATGGCGAACAAGGTCGCAAACGTTGAACCGGACCTCGCCGAATGCATGCAGTTCTCCTTCGATGAGATCCATCTCAGCGAGGGGATGAGGTCCGCGATAAGGCTCCCCCTGATATCCAAGGGATGGGTCTTTGGCACATTCAATCTCTATAGCCGCAAACCCAACGCGTATGGTCAGGGAGAGCAGGAGATATTGGAAGAGTTGGTCGGGCAGATAGCCCCCGCTATCAAGAACGACCGATTGTTTACCGAGGCGAAGCGGCGCATGGAGGCGCTAGAGAGTGCTTATCGACAGTTGGCGGACAAGGCCAGCGCCTTGGCAAAGCAGAAAGAGGAACTGGACGACGCCTTACTCAATATGGCAAGGATACTAATTTCCGCTCAGGAGGCCAGCGAGCCCTGCAGCAACGGCCATTCGGAGAGGGTAGCTGAGCTCTGTCTAAGTATAGCATCCGAGATGGGGCTCTCCCGCAAGGAGGTGCGCCAGCTTCAGGCGGCAGCACTGCTCCATGACCTGGGGCGGGTCAACATCCCTAAGGAGATACTGTTCAAATCGGGACCCCTTTCTGCTAAGGAGAAGGCGGAGGTACAACAGCACCTGGCGGCGGCAGCGGAGATGCTGCGCCCTTCCGTCTCTCTCAACGGGGCGTTGCCGGTCATTGAAAGTCAAAAGGAGCGCTACTGTGGTGGCGGATACCCCAATGACCTCAAGGGTGAGGAGATACCGATTGGGGCGCGGATACTCGCCGTGGCGGATGCCTATGACGCCATGACCTCGAACCGCCCCCACCGTCCCGCGATGAGTGAGGAAGATGCCATCGAGGCACTAAGAAAGGATTCCGGCACGCAGTGGGATCCCGAAGTGGTAGATATATGCTGCGGGATCGTAAGCAAGGTGACGGCATGACGGATAGATATTTCCGCCGTCTGGCGATCAAACGAGAAAGGAGGATTATCGTTTAAGCATTCTGTAAGGTGGGGGGAGAAACATAAAAGCATCGCTCACCGACGCCGATAAAAACCATGGCTCTGCCAGCCTCTCCCCCCACAAACAGGATACTTACCGGAGAAACAAGGAGTATCACATCTGTTCCTTAAAAATTGAATAAAGCCAAACCGACAATGGCAAACCCGCCGAAAGGCGGCGACGCAAAGCCACGGGTCTAAAGCCACCAGGCTAGGACCGCCGGGCTGCCGAAGTTGATAATTCGATGTTGCGACGCCTTTGGGAGGAAATGCCTGAAGGCGTTTTTTTGAGTCAGTCGAACCGAAAGGGCAAACCCGTCGAAAGGCGGGGACGCAAAGCCACGGGTCTAAAGCTGTCAAGCCATGATAGCCGGGCTACCGAAGGGAGGGAAATAAATTGAGTGTTCAGATGTAGGCTACACCTGATTTGCGGTAAATCCGCACGAAAAACTTAGAGGAGTGGAAGATGTTTGGTGCAAAAAATTGCAGTACAAAAACAAGAAAGGGGACAACAATGTTTGGCAAACCGAGACAACGATTCATTGCCGGTGCTACTGCCGTTCTATTGGTGGTTGCACTGCTCTTGTCCGCATTAGCTGTAGCGCCTACACAGGTTCAGGCCGAGGCTGTTTACGGGTGGAGCGAAATGGAAAGCGGAGTTTCATATGATCTCCAGGATGTTTGGAGCTTTTCATCTTCAGACGTTTTCGCCGTTGGTGATGGGGGGATCATCTTGCGCTATGACGGTGAAGCGTGGAGTAAGATTAGTTACCCCACAGCTGAAACAGGGGACCTTACAGCCGTCTGGGGCAGCTCATCCAGCGATGTCTTCATCGTCGGTAGATATGGTGTTATCCTGCGCTACGATGGCGATCGTTTGCGTGCTATGAAAAGCGGCACCACTAAACTTCTTACAGATGTATGGGGCAATTCAAACTCAGACGTCTTCGCCGTCGGCGGAGGTGGTACTGTCCTGCACTACGACGGCAGCACATGGAATGCAATGGACAGTGGCACGGAGGCCAAGCTAAACGGCGTATGGGGCAATTCAAACTCAGACGTCTTCGCCGGCGGTGCGGATGGAGTCATCCTCCACTATAACGGCAGCGCCTGGAGCGCGATGGACAGTGGTACCACGAAAGACATCCTGGGTATCGGGGGCACTTCATCCAACGATGTCTACGTCACGGGCAATAGCGGCCTGTTGTTCCACTACGATGGAAACGAGTGGAGCGAGGTAGACAGCGGAACCACAGAGGACCTCTATGATATGTGGGGTATGTCTGGGGTCAACTTTGTGGTAGGTTCTGCTGGAACCATCGTTGAAGTTGGCGAACAAGCATCTAGCGTAGCCACAGCGGAACTCTACGGTGTGCATGGTGTTTCTACCACAGACGTCTTCGCCGTAGGATCAGATGGAACCATCCTCCACTACTGCAAGCAATCCGACTGGGCACCTATGGATAGCAGCCTAGAGGCAGGCTTAACAGTGGACCTCTTAGATATATGGGGGACTTCATCCTCCGATATCTTCGCCGTGGGTGATAACGGCACCATCCTGCATTACAACGGCAGTTTCTGGGAGCCGATGGACAGCGGTACCATAGAGTTACTTATAGGCGTCTGGGGTAGTTCATCCAGCGACGTTATTACCGTAGGCCTCAATGGAACCATTCTGCACTACAATGGCAGCGCGTGGGGCACGATGCGAAGCGGGATACAGGACTACCTCAGCGGTGTCTGGGGTTCGTCATCCTCCGACGTCTTCGCCGTGGGTGGCAATGGAACCGTCCTGCATTACAACGGCAGCGCGTGGAGCGCGATGGACAGCGGTACGGAAGCCCAGCTGATCCGGATATGGGGCAGTTCGTCCTCCGACGTCTTCATCGGCGGCGTGGATGGCACTATCATCCACTACGACGGCAACGCGTGGAGCGCGATGGACAGCGGCACAACGAGAGACATCCTGGGTATAGGGGGCATTTCGTCCAGCGATGTCTACGCTTTGAGCCACGACGGCCTCATGTTCTGGTATGACGGTGAATACTGGTCTGATGCAACCAGCGGCACTACACAGGACCTCTATGACATATGGATTGCTCCCTCTTCAGACGATGCCTTTGTCGTAGGTTCCGATGGTACCGTCATACAACTGACAATGGGCGGCGCGGTATCCAGCGGAACAACCGCGGAGTTGCACGGCGTGTGGGGCACTTCGTCCTCTAACGTCTTCGCTGTGGGTTCGGATGGCACTATCATCCACTTTGGTCAGCCACAGTTGCCCACGCCTACACCCACCGCAACCGCAACTGCAACCGCAACCGCAACCGCAACCGCAACGGCTACACCTACAGAGACACCTGGAGGGGGGGAGCAAGGCTCATCGACAGGAGATGAGGAGCCTGTTGCCCCTGCAGAGGCAGATGAACCGACAGATGTCTCACCTACATCGGCGGAGCAGGGCGCCTCTCCGGAAGACGAAGGACAGGCCGCTGGCAGTATCACTGCCACAATTGACGACGAGGCAGAAGAGCCAGTGGTCGAGCAGACGTCGCCGACTCAGCCCAACCCTTCATCCGACGGCACTCAAGGCACCCCCTTTGGGAAGTCGGATTCAACAGGAGCAGCTAATAGCAGCTGGTGGATCCTGGGTGCGATAATCGGATGTGCGATGGTTCTGGCGGTGATGACCTGCATCGTTGCTGTGAGGACTGTGCGCAGAGGGGTCTCAACCAAGTAACTGACGTGGATCGGGGTAGGGCTTTCGAACCGGAGGTCCTACCCCGAAACCCCGTAGCGGAGATAAATAGGAGTTTTCAGCCAGATGAACAGCGCAGGACGGGGAAAAACGGATGAACGAATGGCAACATGGTGTTCGATATGCCAGAGTATACGACACCTGATACTGGATGCCATTGCCGTTAATAGATCCGCGCAGCAACTGAAGGAGGGGGAGATGTTTGAGATAAAGAATCCCGACACAGAAATAAGAAAAGAGACTAAAACGCTCGGCAAACCGAGACAAAGATTCATCGCCGGTACTGCCGTAGTTCTGCTGGCAGCAGCACTGCTCATGTCCACGTTCGCGTGCAGCGCGGTCGCGTGGCCCAGACCACCAGTGAAGCCACCGGCAAGCGCCACGGCAACGCCGATGATGGCTACGGCAACGGCAAGCGCCACGGCAACGGCAACGCCTACGCCTACGGCAACG
>CAZYOO010000024.1:0-12067 GCA_964649185.1 uncultured Dehalococcoidales bacterium | reverse complement strand
GGCTACGGCAACGGCAAGCGCCACGGCAACGGCAACGCCTACGCCTACGGCAACGGCAACACCGACGGCTACAGCGACAGTCACCGCGACGGCAACGGCAAGTGCCGCGGCATCACCTACGCCTACACCCACGGCTATCTCCACCCAAATAGATATCTACTTCACCGAACCCAGCTATCAGGTCAGTGGGGAGGGCGGGAGTTTCACCACCAACATAAATATCTCCAGCGGGGCGCAGATAGAGTACTTCTACGGTGCACAGTTCGTGCTGGAATGGGACTGCACCCTGTTCGAGCTGAGGACTACTTGGACTCGCAACAACGGGCACGGCTATCTTTACAACGGCAGTGAGTGGATCAAGGCCTCATCAGTGGGGCTGAATCCCACTGGTAACAACCCGCAGTGCCCAGATCCCCGGCAGGGGCGGGTGAACTTCCTGGTGGTTTGGGACAACTACTGGGGCATCACCGCGCGTGGCGAGGGGGTTAACGTGAGCCGGGAGGGGACGCTGGTGACGCTGGGGTGGCAGACCTATTCAGGGACGGACTACAGTGCCGGTACCACCGACATCCGGTTCGTGCCGAAGACGATGATCGGCGGCTACCTGAACGGGGCTTACAGTTACCCCGACCGACCGGTGGTGTGGACCGGCACAACGGTGACGGTGGTGGATTAGCAAGGGACGCGTTTCATATATAGCGCAGGGGTTTAGAGCCTCCGAGCGAGGCTCTAAACCCAACCCCGGCGACGGAGGTAAGCAGAAATGTTCAGGCAGATGAACGGTAAAGGTCGGCTAGAGATAGGCGAGATTGAGAAAGTGCTCGACATGACTGATCATTCTGCACCGGTATTCGGGGGGCAGCGAGGTAAATGGAATATGGGCAAGGCCGCCGCTGAACAGGTTCGAACTGTCTACAATGCTATATGCCGGTCGCAGTCAGGAGGAACAAGCGATGAAGGATATATTCCAGGCAATAGAAGCGCTTAAGAACAGGCCAGGGGAGGTGCGCCGGCACAATGCCGATAGCGGCAGGGCAGTCGAAGGATTGGAGCGGCGGGTAAAGGAGTTGGAGGAGGGTTACGTCAATATGGCTATGAATATGGTTGTGATACAGGAGGCTCGAGAATCCTACCACCGAGGCCATGCACAGCGGGTAGCCAAGCTCAGCACGAAGATCGCGTCGGCGATGGGTTTACCCGCAGAGGAGGTAATGCAATTGGAGCTGGCGGCGAGGCTGCATGACCTGGGTAGGATCAGCATCCCGGCGAAGATACTCTTTAAGCCTGCCTCCCTTACCATCGGGGAGTGGGCTGAGGTTCAGCTCCACCCGTTGCGGGCGGTGGAGCTGCTGCGTCCGTGCCGCTCACTGAGGAAAGTCTTGCCTGTCATCGAGTGCCATCACGAGCGCTTCGACGGTGGGGGATATCCCAATGGCTACAAGGGGGAGGAGATACCCCTGATGGCACGCATCCTGGCGGTGGCCGACGCCTACGACGGGATGACATCACTCCGTCCCTACCGCGCATCGATAAGCAGTGAGGAGGCCATGGACATCCTAGAGCAGGGGATGGAAACTCAGTGGGATCCCGAAATGGTGGAGACGTTTCTGGGCATTATGCGACCGTCCGGGGCACGGGTGATCCACACAGCGTCGTAAGGAGTATGAGGACAAACGGCATCAAAGAACGGAGGGTAAAGCCATGAAAGTCCTGCTTGTAGAAGATAATCGTGGGGATGCCAGACTCATACAGGAGATGTTGCGGAAGGGAGGCGCTCGGTTCGAGCTGACGCACGTAATCCGCCTCAGCAAGGCGCTGCAACGCCTCGGTGAGGAGGCCTTCGACGTGATACTGCTGGACCTGGGTCTGCCCGACAGCCAGGGCGTCGACACGTTCGACAAGATACACGCCCAGGCGCCGGATGCGCCAGTGGTGGTGCTGTCCGGCACCGATAATGAGGCACTTGCCATCGAGACGGTACAGCACGGCGCGCAGGAATATCTGGTCAAGGGAGAGGTGGACAGGAACCCGCTGGTTCGCTCCATACGTTATGCCATCGAGCGCAAGCGGGTGGAGAAAAGGCTGGCCAACGAGGAGATACTGCAGGACTTCCTCGACAATGCCAACGACCTCATTCAAAGTGTAGCACCCGACGGCCGCCTGCTGTTCGTGAACCGCGCGTGGCGGGAGACACTGGGCTACACCGAAGAAGAGGCCGCCAAGCTTTCTATATTCGATGTCGTCCATCCCGACAGCCTGGAGCACTGCATGGGGGTATTTCAGCGCGTGATGTCCGGTGAGGAAGTTAATCGTGTCGAGGCCGAGTTCGTGGCCAAGGACGGCAGGACAATTGCGGTGGAGGGCAATGTCAACTGCCGCTTCGAGGGCAGCAAGCCGGTTGCCACACGAGGCATCTTTCGCGATGTCACCGAGCGCAAAACGGCAAATAACAAAGTTATGGAACGGATGAAAGAGCTGCAGGCATTTTACAATTTATCCAAAGTAATTGAAGAGGAAGATGTCCCAGAGAAACTATTTCAGAAATTTGCGAACATCCTGCCGCAAAGCTGGCAATACACGGAGATTGCTTTCTGCAGAATAGTAATCGGCGACAGCGAGTTCCATTCGAAAAATTTTGCAGAGTCCGCATGGATGCAATCCGCACCGGTCAAAGTACATGGTTCAGTAGCGGGAAGGATTGATGTCGGATACCTTGAGGAAAGACCGGCGGAGTACGAAGGTCCGTTCCTGAAGGAAGAGAGGCTGCTCATAGATGCCTTGGCTGAACGGATAGGGCACATCACCGAGCGCAAGCGGGCGGAGGAAGCGCTGCGATCATCCGAGGGGAAATTGCGCGCCATGTTTGATGCCATTACGGATGGCATCGTCACCATCGATATGGAAGGCCATGTTTTAGACCTCAATGAAGCCGCGTTCCGCATGCCCGGTTACAGCAGCAGGGAGGAGCTTCTCGGGGCGAATGCCTTCGATTTTGTCTCAGAGAAGGACCGTGAGCGTGTTGCCAACGATATAATGAAGTCGATTTCCGAAGGGACTGCCCTCAGCAATATAGAATATACGGTCATGAAAAAAGACGGCAGCACCTTCGATTGTGATCTGAGCGCTGCGATGTTGAAAGACGATTCTGATAATCCTGTTGGATTCATCGCTGTGGAGCGCGACGTCACCGAGCGTAAGTGGATGGAGGAATCGCTGCGGGCATCGGAGGAAAAGCTGCGCCTCACATTTGAGACAATAGGGGACGGCATAACCATCACCGATATGGAGGGCAGAATAGTAAGCGTCAATGCCGCTATGTGTCGCATGGGGGGCTGGGACAGGGAAGAAGTAATCGGCAAACAGGGGTTCGACTTTATCGCTGAACAGGATCGGGAGGAAGCCCTTAGAAGCATGCTGAAAGTGTTCGGCGAAGGGAGCAGCATAGTAACCGAGTACAGTTTGCTGAAGAAGGACGGGCAGGAATATCCGGTGGAAGCAAGCGCCGTAATACTACGTAATGCATCAGGAGATGCTGTAGGCCTGATCAGTGTCGCGCGCGACGTCACCGAGCGTAAGCGGATGGAGGAGGCGCTGCGGGACAGCGAGGAGCGTCTGCGAACGTTTATCGAAAACGCCCCCGACGCTATATATATTTTCGACCTCATGGGCAATCTCATAGATGGAAACAGGAGCGCTGAAGAACTTGTTGGCTATAGTAAAGAAGAGCTAGTCGGCAAGAACTTCTTAGATATCGGCATCCTGCCTGAGGAGTATGCCCTCGACGCCGTAGGGCTGCTGGAGCAGAGCAGGGGCGGGGAGATGGTACAACCTGTGGCTATCGAATTGATTAAGAAGGATGGCTCACGGATTGCCGTGGAGACCACCAGCTTCCCCGTGAAAACAAGAGGTAAAATAGAAGTTCTCGGCATAGCGCGTGATGTCACCGAGCGCAAGCGGACGGAGGAAGCATTGCGGGCGTCGGAGGAAGAGCTGCGCATCACGTTCGCCTCCATTAGTGACGCCATCATCATCACGGATGAACAGGGGGCCATCATAGACGCAAATGACGCATCCTACCAGATATCCGGCTACAGCAGAAGAGAACTGATCGGCCGCAATACACTGGAACTCATACGCCGAAAAGACCATGAGACGTTAGTGAATCTTATGCTGAAGAATATCGAGGAGAAGTCCGGCCTGAGCAACTTCGCAGTTGGTTTCATTAAAAAAGACGGGAGCGAGATTGAAGCCGAATTCAGCTCTACCCCCATGTCGAATGCCGACGGAGAACTAACCGGTTTCACCACCGTCGCCCGCGATATCACCGAGCGCAAGCGGATGGAGGAGGCATTGCGGGCGTCGGAGGAGAAACTGCGTTTCATGTTCGACTCGACCAGTGATGGGATCGTGGTTACCGATCTAAAGGGCGTAATCATCAATGCGAATGAGGCGCTCACCAAGATCGCGGGCTTCAACCGCAAGGAGGAGCTTATAGGGAGGGACGGATTCGGGCTGCTTGTTGAGGGGGATGGTTTGAAAGCCTCCAAGGATACGGCGAGGGCGAATGAGTACGGGCGTGGCGGCACGAGGGAGTATACATTACTGAGAAATGGCGGGGGGATGCTGAACGTTGAGGTAAGCGCTGATCTGCTGAAAGATGCTTCCGGGGAATCGGTGGGCATCATCTGTGTGGTGAGAGACGTCACCGAGCGCAAGCAGGCGGAGGAGACGATAAGGCGGCGCAACAGGGAGCTTCAAGCCATAAACGCCATCGCCAGATTGCTGAGCCGTCCGATGCGCATGGACAAGATGCTGCAGGCCGCGCTGTCAAGCGCACTCGATATCGTGGATATATCCTCCGGCGGGATATGGCTGGTCGGTGAAGCCAGGGGAGTGCTCATCCCTGCTGTTTATCAGGGGGTCAGCCCCAAGTTGAAGAAAAGCTCTGCTGTTGTAGAAATGGGAGAGGGGGTTACCGGTCAAGCGGCGATGACAGGCGAGGTAGTGCTCGCCCCTGATTTCCTCCGAAATAGCGAGCCAGCCCATTCCCACCCGTCATCGGCCCGGATGCAGGGATTGCAATCGATCATCGGCGTGCCGCTCAAAGCCAAGGGCAAGACGCTGGGCGTGATGACCCTGTTCGAGCGCGGTTGCCGGCATTTCTCGCCCTGCGATATCCAGTTGCTGGAGACTATCGGCGGCGAAATAGGCGTTGCCATCGAGAACGCCCAGTTGCTCGAAAAGCTTAATGAGCTATCGGTCACCGACGAGCTGACCGGCCTTTATAACCGCCGCCACTTCTACGAGGTGCTGGATAACGAGGCGGCCCGCACCCAGCGTTACGGACATCCCTTCTCTCTGGTGATAATCGATCTGGACGGATTCAAGCAGTACAACGACACCTTCGGCCACGTCAGCGGCGACGTCGCGCTGGAGGACTTCGCCAATGCGATAAATCTGACGCTGCGGAAGACCGATGTCGCCTTCCGCCACGGCGGCGATGAGTTCGCCATCATCCTGCCGTCAACGGACGCAGTCAAGGCAAGCAAGGTCATACAGCGCCTCAGGACAAGGTGGGAGCAGGTGTCGGAGATACGGTACAGAACGCTGAAGACGCCGCTGGGGTTCAGCGCCGGCATCGCGCAGTTCCCCGATGATGCCGAAACGGCGGACAGCCTGCTAACCGTGGCCGATGCCACCCTGTACTATGCCAAGGAGGCGGGGAGATACAGGACCGAGCTGGCATCGAGGTAAGCGCAACAGATACAGGGGCGGAACGCAAGCTGGATTTCGTGAAGTTGTATCTGTAACTTGACATATGTCCATACAAGTAGTATAAAGCGATATACGTACTTCGATATAGAATCACCCCATCTGATTAACCATTGCAGGAGGCGAGATGGACGACAGCGAGAAGACCAGGGAGCAGCTCATCGGTGAATTGCAGGATTTGCGCAAACGTGTCGCCCAACTGGAGACGGATGCTTCCGGCCAGTTGGGGATGATACCGGCGGGGGTCCTCGCCACGGCGACCCGGAACCAGATCATCGCACTGGCGGCAACGGTGGATGCCAAGGACCCGTACACCCTCACCCACTCGAAGGGTGTTGCCGAGATAGCGGAGACGATCGGCGAAGCCGCAGGCCTTTCCACGAAGCAGTTGTCCGAATTGCGTGATGCCGCCCTGCTGCACGATATCGGCAAGGTTGGCGTGCCCGATGCCATCCTGACTAAGCCCGACAATCTGTCTGGAGAGGAATGGGAGATAATGAAGAGTCATGCCGCCGAAGGGGCGCGGATAGTCGGGTTCGTAGGAGAGTTGACACCGCTGGTACCCCTGATCCGGCACCACCACGAGCGGTACGACGGCACGGGGTACCCCGACGGGCTGAAGGGCGAGGCCATACCCCTCGGCGCCAGGATTCTGTCAATAGCCGACGCCTTCGACACCATGACTACGCCGCGCGGGTACCGCGAGGTGCTATCCCGGGAGGATGCGCTGGAGGAGCTGCGGTGGTGCTCCGATAAGCAGTTCGACCCTGTGCTGGTGGAGGCGTTCTGCCGCGCCGTCGGGGTGTCCGGCGATGAGGATGAGGAGTAAGTATATTCACCATGCCTGTTTCGTGAAACATGCCATGAGTGAGGCGGGCAAGATCAATTGACAGGGTTTGCGAGATGAAGGGAAAGGCGAAGGCACAAAAGCAACTCGTGGTAGAGCTGACGGATATTAAAAAGGGTGTGGCCAAACTAAAAGGGGACACCGCTGAGCGGGAGCTTGCGGCAGCGAACACAAGACGCCTGGCGACGAAGGAGGATAGGAAATGAGAAAACCTGCTATCCTGCTCCTTTGCCTGTCGTTTATTTGTGCTTGCGCCTTTGGTGCGGTTGTTTCTGCGGATGATTCGATAACGGTAAGAGTAGGTATATACGAAAACTACCCGAAAATCTTCACCGATGAAAAAGGGAACGCTTCAGGATTCTGGCCGGATATTATTGAGTACATAGCGTCGGAGGAGGGGTGGCGAATAGAATATGTACCCGGGACTTGGGCCGAGTGCCTGACAAGGTTGGAGAACAATGAAATAGACATGATGCCGGATGTTGCCTATGATGAGGCACGAAACAGACTATACAATTTTTCAAAAGAGGCCGTTTATGTGAGCTGGTCGCGTGTATACACTGGAAAGGGAAGTGATATAGAGTCCATACTTGACCTCGAAGGTAAAAACATAGCGGTATTGCGGGGAAGTATAAATGTTGAGGGGCCGGATGGCATAAAAGAACTTGTTAAATCATTCAACATTAGTTGTATCTTCACTGAAGTGGACAGCTATATCAAGGTTTTTGAACTGGTGGACAGTGGAGAGGCGGATGCAGGAGTTGTCAGTAAGGACTTTGGCTATTTACACGAAGCGGATTCTAACGTTATGAGAACCGCAATAATCTTCGCGCCTTCCTCTCTCTACTTCGCTTTCACGAAAGATTCGAGCCTTACCCCATATCTCATAGCGAGAGTCGATTACCATGTTAAAAGAATGAAGGAGAATGAAGCATCTGTTTATTACCAATCTCTGGAAAACAGGCTGGGAATCGAACTGGCCGTGGAGGATGTGGACGTAATTCCGGGGTGGGTGATATGGACACTGATAGGTGTTGGGGGATTGGCATCCCTGCTTGCCGGAGGAAGTTGTATCCTGAGGTCTCGGGTCAGATCCAAGACCAAAGAGCTGACAGCGGAAATCGATGAGCGCGAGCGGGCGGAGGAGATTATCAAGCACTCCGCCCTGGAGTTGGAGATAAGGAATCGGATCGCGGAGGTGTTCCTTACCATACCCGACGAAGATATGTATAGCGAGGTCCTGTCAATAATACTTGATACCATGGAGAGCAAGCACGGCGTCTTCGGCTATCTGGACGAAAAGGGAGACCTCGTCGTCCCCACGATGACCCGGACGGTGTGGAAGAAATGCCAGGTTCCGGATAAAAGCATCCTGTTCCCCCGTGAGAGCTGGGGTGACACCAGCTGGTCGCACGCGATACGGGAGAAGCGCACTATCTGTTTAAACGAGCCTTCCACTCGCATACCGGAGGGGCACATAGCTATAGAGCGGCACATCTCCATGCCGCTCATCCACCAGGGAGAAGTCATGGGCCTCATCCAGGTCGCCAATAAAAAGACGGCCTACGCGCCCGAGAACATCGCGCTGCTGGAAACCATCGGCGGCGCCATCGCCCCCGTGCTCGATGCGAGGCTGGAGCGGGAGCGGCAGGGGACGGCACGCAGGCTGGCGGAGGAGGAACTGCGGAAGCACCACGACCACCTGGAGGAGCTGGTGCAGGAACGCACCCGGGAGCTGGAGGAGGCGCAGGAGGAGCTGGTGCGCAAGGGGAAGCTGGCGGTGCTGGGGCAGCTCGCCGGCGGGGTGAGCCACGAGCTGCGCAACCCGCTGGGCGCCATCAAGAACGCCGCCTACCTCATCAACATGGTCATCGAGCATCCGGAGCCGGAGGTGAAGGAGTCGCTCGAGATGATAAATCGGGAGGTGGCCAAGTCCGACAGGATAATCACCAGTATCCTCGACTACGCCCGGCCCAAACCCCCTGCGGTGCAGGCGGTGAACGTCAACCAACTTCTGGGGGATGCGCTGTCACCCGGCATCGTGCCTGACAACATCGAAACGGTGATCCGGCTGGACGAATCGCTGCCGCTGGTGATGGCGGACCCGGAACAGATGGCACGGGTGTTCAGCAATCTCATCCTGAACGCGGTACAGGCCATGCCTGAAGGCGGCCGGCTGACGGTCAGTTCGGCGGCTGCCGACGATAAGGTGGCCGTATCTGTAGAGGACTCGGGGGCAGGCATTCCCAAAGAGAATCTGGACAAGATATTCGAGCCGCTGTTCTCCACCAGGGCCAAAGGCATCGGGCTGGGGCTGGCGATAGCCAGGGACATGATGGAGAGAAACGGGGGCAACATTGAGGTGCACAGCGAGGAGGGCAAGGGCAGCACGTTCACGGTGAAGCTGCCGCTGGCGGGGGAGCAGGGTCGATGGTGAGCTGCGAGAATACGGTCATCGTACGGCTTGACCGGACGATCCAGCAGGTGAGTGGTGGGTTCTGGATTGCCCGAGCAAGTCGGGCAATGACAGGTGGAGGAGGGTGGGCAATGACGGTTGGAACACAATACTGGTCATCGTACGGCTCGACCGGATGAGCCAGCAGGTGAGTGGTGGTTCTGGGTTGCGTCCCCGTGAAAACGGGGATCAAGTCGGGCAATGACGGGCGAGAGGGGCGTCGGGAAATTATGAAAAGGAGCGATGCAATGGAACAGAGAACCAGCGTACTGATAGTGGACGACGACGAAAGCCTGTGCAAGAGCATGTCCATGATCCTGAAACGCAAGGGCTACGAGGTCGCCACCGCAATGGAGGGGAAGGCGGCCATCGAGTTGGTCACCGAGAGGCCGTTCGACATGGTGTTCATGGACATCAAGATGCCGGTGATGGACGGCGTGGAGGCCCACCGCAGGATCAAGGATATCCGGCCGGACGCGGTGGTGATGATGATGACCGCCTTCTCGGTGGAGGACATGGTCAAGCAGGCGCTGCGAGAAGGGGCATACGGGATAATGTACAAGCCGCTGGACATGGCTCAGGTCATCGGAATGGTGGAGAGAGCGCACTCGGCCGGCGAGGGGATGCTGGTGCTGATCGTTGACGACGATCCGTCAACCTGCACCACGCTGAGGAACGTGCTCGCCAAGATGAACTACCAGGTGGAGATCGCCGCCACCGGCGAGCAGGCTATCGCCGCTGCCAAGAGGGGCGACCACGATGTCCTGATCATCGACCTGAGGCTGCCCACCATCAACGGTCTGGAGACCTATCTCGCTATCAAGGAGATAAGGCCGCAGGCGGTGGCCGTAATGATGACCGCCTACCGACAGGATATGTCCGATATGGTGGAGCAGGCGCTGCAGAACTCGGCTTACACCTGCCTGTACAAGCCTGTCGATATGGACCAGCTGCTGGATGTGATCAGCCGCATAAGAGAGGGGCAGCGCAAGGCTAGCTAACACATCCGGGGGGAAACGATGAGCGAGAAGGAAGACAAAGAGCGCATCCTCATCGTGGATGACGACGAGGACACCTGCAAGAGCCTGTCGCTGATACTGGGCAGGAAGGGGTATGGGGTGGATATCGCCGGCACGGGGGAGGAGGCTCTGGAGAAGATAAAGAAGAGTCCCTTCGACCTGGTGCTCCTCGATATAAAGCTGCCCGATGCCGACGGGATAGAGCTGATAGCTCCCCTAAAAGAGCCGAACCCCGATACGGAGATAGTCGTAACCACCGGCTATGCCTCGGTGGAGAACGCGGTGCAGGCGCTGAACAAGGGGGCGGCGGCCTATCTCACCAAGCCCCTCAACATGGACGAGGTGCTGGCCACTATCGGGAACATTCTAGCGAAGCAGCGGCTGGTGCGGGAGAAGCAGCGGGTGGAGGAGAGGATAGAGTACCTCAACGCGGTGCTGCGCGCCATCCGCAACGTCAACCAGCTCATCATCAGGGAGGGAGACCGCCCCCGCCTTCTAAAGGGCATCTGTGACAATCTCACCGAGACCCGCGGCTACTACAGTTGCTGGGCTGCTCTCATCGATGACTCCGGGGCGCTGGTGACCTGCGCCGAGTCCGGCCTGGGCAAAGACTTCAAGGCAGTGGCCGAGCAACTTAAGAAGGGCAAGCTACCGCAGTGCGCCGAGCGGGCGATGAAGAAGACGGGAGTCATCCTGGCAGAGGATTCGCAACAGGACTGCAAGGACTGCCCGCTGGCGGCGAAGTACGAGGGCAGGGGGGCGATGGTGGTTCGCCTGGCGCATGAAGGCAGGGTATACGGCCTGCTGGCGGTATCGGTGCCGGCGCATGTTACGGTGGATGAGGAGGAGCTGTCGCTGTTCCGCGAGGTGACGGGCGACATCGCCTTCGCCCTGCACGGCATCGAGCAGGAGGAGCAGCGCGAGCGTGCCGAGGAGGAGCTGCGGGCATCAAAGGAGTTCTCAGATAACATTCTCGATTCGATGCAGGATGGCTTAAGCGTGCTCGATAAAGACGGCGTACACATTGAAGTTAATACAGCACTATGCGATATGACCGGCTTTCCCAGGGAGGAACTCATAGGTGTTGGACCTCCACATCCGTACTGGGCTCCGGAAGCTATGGATGACATAGAGATTACCATGAAAAAAACGTTGTGCGGTGATCTTGAGACATTTGAGCTTACATTCATGCGCAAGAACGGAGAGCGCTTCCCGGCGATAATCAGCCCTTCTTGCATAAGGGACCGCAACGGCGATATAGAACATTTCATGGCCACGGTAAAGGACATCACCGAACGCAAGCGGGCGGAAGATCAAATCGTAAGAATGTCATCAATGCAGAACAGCTTGAACACCTTCATGCTTAAGCAGTCTGAGATTAATGATTATGAACAACTGGTTAAGACAATAGCTACACAAGCAGACCAGCTATTAAACCCAATTGCCACCGTGTTCAATGAATATGATCAAGATGCCAAAGTATTGAGGATTAAAGAAATCAAGGCAAACCAGGGCGTATTGGCTTTATTCGCAAAAATCGCAGGCAAGAGCATTTTCTCAACTGATACTCCAGTCAATGACGAAATGTATGAAGAGATGAAGACTGCAAGGATAAAAATCGCTTCAACCTTGCACCAAGTGTCTGCCGGGGCTGTTTCTAAAACAGTTTCTAGCACATTAGGAAAAGCATTAAAGATAAAATCCTTTGTAGGTTTTTCCTATATAGTTGATGATCAGGTTTTTGGGACAACAGTTGTCGCGCTTGAAGAGGAACCTGATCGTTTCGCCATGCAGTTACTGGGAAGTTATGCACATTTTACTTCTATCTCTCTAAAACGTGTCATCGCGGAACAAGCATTGAGGGAGAGCGAGGAGAACTACCGTACGGTGTTCGAGGGCACTATGGATGGCCTGATTGTCATCGACGCCGAAACACTGAAGATAGTGCTCGCCAACGATGCCGTTTTACAGCTG
>CAZYOO010000023.1:0-19675 GCA_964649185.1 uncultured Dehalococcoidales bacterium | reverse complement strand
GGCCTACGAGCCGTGGGAGAGCCCGCTGAGCCAGAACCTGATCACCGGCGTGTCCAGCAACGGCTCGGGTAAGGGCACCCCCGGATTCCACAACCCCTGCTGCTACGTCGGCGATCTGAACGGCATGAACAAGCGGGGAACCGCCAGCGAGTATCCCTGCATCGGCATGACCTACAGGGTAAGCGAGATGTGGCAGGCAGGGCAGATGACCCGCAATCACCCGTGGCTCATCGAGCTCCAGCCCGAGGTCTTCGCCGAGATCGGCGAGGAGATGGCAAGCGACAAGGGCATCAAGAGCGGCGACAAGGTGCGGGTGTCCACCGCGCGGGGCTACGTCGACGCCGTGGCCATCGTCACCAAGCGGCTGCAGCGGATGACCATCGGCGGCAAGCAGGTAGACCAGGTGGGTGTTCCCTGGCACTACGGCTATATCGGTATGGCCAGCGCACCCCACAGCAGCGGGAATATACTGACCCCCCACGTGGGAGACGCCAACACCACCATACCGGAATACAAGACATTCCTGTGCAAAGTGCAGAAGATATAGGTGAAGCGAAAGGAGGGAAATGGCTGACAAAGCGATTCTATACGATGCAACCAAATGCACTGCCTGCCGCGGCTGCCAGGTAGCCTGCAAGCAGTGGAACGACCTGCCCGCCGAAGAGACCACCAACCGGGGGACCTACGAGAACCCGCCTGACCTCTCCGCGAACACCTGGCTCAAGATGGTATTCCACGAGGTGGGCAGCCCCCCTAACCTGAAATGGGTCTTCACCCGGCGCGCCTGCATGCACTGCACCGACGCCGGCTGCGTGGAGGTGTGCCCCACCGGCGCCCTGTACCACAACGACCTGGGCTTCGTGGGATATGACCGCGCCAAATGCAGCGGCTGCGGCTATTGCGTGGAGGCCTGCCCCTTCGACGTGCCCCGATACAGCGGCAACGTTATCACCGGCGTGCGCGAGGCCAACAAGTGTACCCTGTGCCAGGACCGCATCACCAACGACATGTTGCCGGCGTGCGTCAAGACCTGCCCGCCGGGGGCGCTGAAGTACGGCGACCGGGCCACGCTGCTGGCAGAGGCCAAGCAGCGGGTGGCCGAGATCGGCGGCAAGGCGATGGTGTACGGCGAGAAAGAGGTGGGGGGGACGCATGTAATCTACGTGCTGGACGATGAGCCGTCGGTCTACGGCCTGCCCGCAGAACCCAAGGTCTCCGGCGCCGTCACCGCTTGGCAGGACGTGCTCCATCCCATCGGCTGGGGCGTGGCCGCCATCACCGTTCTGGGCCTGGGCCTGAACTACGTCATCGCCAAGCGCAAGATCAAAGTTGAAAGTGAGGGGAAATAACATGGCAACGGCTGAACGCAAGACCAAATCCACCCCCTTCCTGCACACGCTGTTCGGGCCGCCGCCGGCGCCGGGCGTGGAAGTGGTGGAGCGCTACTCCCGGCCGGTGCGCATCCTGCACTGGGTGAACGCGGTGGCATGGGTAGTGCTGTTCGTAACCGGCTGGTTCTTCTTTGTCGACCAGTTCGGCGGCGCCGCCCAGGGCGGCGCCAGCGGGGTGCTGCACCGCATCGCCGCCGTGGTGATGGTGGGATGGGCGCTGCTCTACTTCCTGGGCAGCCCCAAGGCGGCCATCAAGGGCATGCTGGAAGCCCTCAAGTGGGGCAAGGACGACATCGGGTGGCTCAAGGCCGCCGTCCCCTACTACTTCTTCGGCCAGGACGAGTCCATGCCGCCTCAGGAGCACATGAACACCGGCCAGAAGCTGTGGTGGCTGGTGACCCTCGGCGCGGGGGCGCTGATGATCGTAACCGGCGGCCTCATGTGGTTCGGCGGTGACGCCATCTCCGGCGAAGGCTTCGTGTGGAGCGCGCTGTTGCACGACATCGGCTTCATAATCCTGTTCAGCTTCGCCATGCTTCACATCTTCCTCTCCATGCACCCCAAGATGAGCGGGATCTTCTGGTCGATGTGGAACGGAACGGTCTCCGCCAGGTACGCCGCATCGCACCACAAGAAATGGTATGACCGGATCAAGAAGTAATTCCGGGATAACCCGAATAGCTAAAAGGCTCAACCCGCTGCGGGTTGGGCCTTCTGTTATCTCGATCTCGCTTGAAAGACGCAGTCACGGCGTGGTATGATGGGAAGTTGTATGGTTGACGATAACGATAGCAGGATATTGGAACGGCTCAATGACTGGGAGCAGGACACGCCCCCCGGCCCCATCCAGCTTTACATCCGGCTCATGCGTCTTCAGATCAACGGCCGGCAGGGAATATCGGTGCCGGAACCGGCGCTGCCGGCGGAGACCGTCGCGGAGAGGCTGAGCCGGCACCAGCCGCTGCTGACCTTCGATGACCTGGATATCGACTGGGACAAGTTCGAGAAGCTGCTGCGGGAAGCGCTGTCCGTCATAGGCGATTACCTGGATTCCGTCGATGCCACGGGCGACATCCCGGTTAAAGAGGCAGCCGGGGCATGGTACGACGGCAGGCCCCTGCCGAAGACGGGGCTGGATGTCGAAACGCTGGCGGTGGCGCTCCACACCGCGATGAAGCCCTACCTCAAGGCATATTCCGAGTCGCTGCTGCCCGAGGTCGACCAGAAACAGTGGCGCCGGGGCTGCTGCCCGGTATGCGGCAGCAAGCCCAACTTCGCCTTCCTATCCAAGGAGCAGGAGGGGGCCCGCTGGCTGATCTGCCCCCGCTGCGATGCCCGGTGGCTGTTCCAGCGCCTGGAGTGCCCCTTCTGCGGCAACAAGGAGCAGGGCAAGCTCTCTTACCTGACCGACGACAACGGTCTATACCGGGTTTACACGTGCGAGGGCTGCAAGGGCTACATCAAATGCATCGACCTGCGCAAAGCGGAGCCGGAGGTCATCCTGCCCCTGGAATGGGTCTCCACGCTGGACCTGGACCGACAGGCCTGCGAATCGGGGTACAGCGCCGGGGCCTGACCCGGGCGACTATAATAATGATTTTTACGGGCCGGTGAAGGCCCTGAAGGAGGACGGTATGCCGTTGCATGGATGGGAGTTCCTTATCATAGTGGTGGTGGTGCTGATCGTCTTCGGCGTGGGCAAGCTGCCGCAGGCCATGGGCTCTCTGGGCAAGGGTATTCGCAGCTTCAAGAGGTCGGCGGCAGGCGAGGACGTGGAGGACCTGTCGGACTCGAAGAAGGGTAAGTCGGGTACGGAGGAGAGCAAGGCGGAGAAGGAAAAGGACGCGGCCGAGGAAAAGAAGGATTAACCCCGGTGTACCCCCCGATCGCCGCTGCGGCGGGGCACGGCGTGCGGTGATCCTTCAAGGTGAAGTCTGATGGACGGTTTCTTCGGCATTGGTTTCTGGGAGATACTGCTGGTGCTCTTGGTCATACTGGCGGTGATGGGGCCGCGGCGCCTGCCGGAGATCGCTCAGCGGATGGGGACCCTGTACCGCAAGCTGAAGATGGCCTCCCGCGACCTGACGTCGGAGCTCACCAAGGAGGTGGAGGGCACCCCGCTGGACAAGAAAACGAGTTCGCAAGACATCCTCAACCCGCTGAGGGAGGCGGCCTCCGACTTTAAATCGACGTTCACCAAAGGCATAGACGATGCTCCTCCCGCCAGGGAGGAGACTCCTAAAACCTCCGACGATAATAAAGCACCGAAGGATCCGGAGTAGCGCTCCCCTGAAGATGGCGAATCCCCATGGGCGATGATAAGAAGCTGAGCGTGCTGGGCCATCTGGAAGAGGTGCGGGGGCGCCTGACCTGGAGCCTGATAACGGTCCTGGTCTGTATCTGCATCAGCTTCCCCCTGGTGCGCTACATATTCCCCATCCTGATGAACCCGCTGCCGGGCATCGAGCTGTACTACACCAACGTCACCGGCCTGCTGGGGAGCTACATGAAGGTCTCCCTGTACACCGGCCTCGTCCTTTCAGCCCCGTTCCTGCTGTACCAGTTCGTGATGTTCATCAACCCGGCGCTCACCCGCAGGGAGAAGGGATACCTCTACACGCTGCTGCCGGGGGTCATCGTCCTGTTCCTCGGCGGCGTGATATTCTGCTATTTCATCCTGCTGCCGCCGGCCCTCCATTTCCTGTACCACACCTTCCCCGGTTACGTGGGCGGCGACATACAGCCGTGGTGGACGGTGGGCGATTACGTCTCCGTCATCAGCCGGCTGCTGTTCTGGATAGGGGTGGTGTTCGAGATACCGCTGCTGATGTTCTTCCTCACCAAGATCCGAATCATCAGCCCGCAGTGGGTCATCCGCAAGTGGAAGTGGGCGGTGGTCATCGCCTTCATCCTCGGCGGCATCATCACCCCCACATTCGACCCGGTGAACCAGACGCTGGTGGCTGCGCCCATCATCGTGCTGTTCCTGCTGGGATACGTGATGTCCTGGCTGGCACGGGCGGGCTGGCCCAGGCTCTTTCGCAAAGGTTAGCCGTTTTTACGATTGTCTTTGAGTTTGCGGCAACCGATTTTTGGAATTGTGCTTTTTTTCACTTTACAACCATAAAACACCTGTTGTATAATATCGCCGGTTATTGTAGAATCGCTAGCGGTTCTTTCGATTTCACGGAGGACAAGTTAATTTGCTAGGTGACTTCGGTTATATAGGCATCTACCTTATAGCTGCCCTCGGTTTCGCCGCCTTAATGGTTCTGATACCCGTTGCCCTCAGGCTGTTACACGTCGTCCCCCGCAAGCCCAACCCCAAGAAGTACACCACCTACGAGTGCGGCATGCAGACCACCGGCTCCTCCTCGCCCAGATTCAACTTCCGCTACTACTACTTCGCCCTGCTCTTCGTTCTCTTCGATATCCAGGTGGTGTTCCTCTATCCGTGGGCGGTGGAGCTCAAGCAGCTCAAGCTGTTCGGGCTGGTGGAGATGCTGGTCTTCATGCTCATCCTGATCGTCGGTTTCATCTACGCATGGAGGAAAGGGGCCCTCAAGTGGAAATAGAGCGACCCTACGTCAGCGAAGAGCTGGACCGCGTGGAGAGCGCGGAGATCCAGTCCATCATCGCCGCCTCCAAGCAGCCGTGCCCCGACCCGGTGGCGTGGCTGGATGAGGATATCAAGCAGAACCTGCTGCTGACCACCACCGAGCAGCTGATAGACCTGGGGAAACGCTTCTCGGTGTGGCCCGCCGCCATGGGGCTGGCCTGCTGCGCCTTCGAGATGATCTCGGCGGCCTCATCGCGATTCGACTTCTCGCGTTTCGGCATGGAGATCATGCGCGCCTCGCCGCGTCAGGCCGACCTGATGATAGTGGCCGGCACGCTTACCTGGAAGATGGCCCCCGCCCTGCGGCGCATATATGACCAGATGGCCGAGCCCAAGTGGGTGCTGGCCATGGGCTCCTGCGCCATCAGCGGCGGCGCCTTCCGCGGCTCCTACAGCGTGGTACCGGGGGTGAATCTCATCGTCCCGGTGGATGTATACGTGCCCGGCTGCCCGCCGCGACCCGAAGGGCTGATCAACGGCTTCCAGGCGCTGCACCGCAAGGTGGCCAAAGACAAGCTGATCAAAAGGTAGGTGAATGACTAAAGCGTTATCCGGTTCAGATACCGCCAAGAAGATCGGGGAGAAGTTCCCCGATGCGGTCACCGGCTCGGACGAGACGTCGGTCATCGTCCGCAGCAAAGACGTTTTAGAGGTGGCTCGTTTCCTACAGGAGAGCCTCAATCTGGACTATCTCAATTTCATGGCCGGCACCGACTATACCGATTATCTGGAGGTGGTTTACCTGCTGACCTCCATCAAGGATAACCACAGCATCGTGCTGAAGACCAGGTGCGAGGACCGCAACCATCCCACCGTCCCGTCGGTGTTCAGCCTGTGGCAGGGAGCGGACTTCCAGGAGAGGGAGATCTACGACCTGCTGGGCATCTACTTCGAGGGGCACCCCAACATGAAGCGCCTGTTCCTGTGGGCCGGGTTCGAAGGACACCCGCTGAGGAAGGATTTCAAGCTGGAAGTGCCCGGCGGCGGCAAGAAGGAATAATACAGAAGATGACGCTCGAGACTGAGCCAGTATTAATAAACATGGGGCCGCAGCACCCCTCGACCCACGGGGTGTTCCGCATGCGGGTCACCTTCGACGGCGAGGTAATCGCCGACCTGGAGCCGGTGTTCGGCTACCTGCACCGCGGCATCGAGAAGCTGGCCGAGCACAAGACCTACCTCCAGAACATACCCTTCACCGACAGGATGGACTACCTGGCGTCGATGTCCAACAACAAGGCCTACTGCCTGGCGGTGGAGAAGCTGGCGCAAATCGAGGTGCCCGAGCGCGCCGAGTACATCCGGGTGATCATGGCCGAGCTGATGAGGCTGTCCAGCCACCTGATGGCGGTGGGCTTCTTCCTCAACGACATGGGCGCCTTCTTCACCCCCCTGCTGTACATGTACCGCGAGCGGGAGAAGATCCTGGACCTGTTCGAGATGGTCTGCGGCCAGCGCCTTACATATAACTACATGCGCTTCGGCGGGGTGAGCCAGGACCTGCCCGAGGAGTTCATGCCGGCGCTCAAGCGGTTCATCGACTCCATGCCGGCCTATATCGACGAGTACGACAAGCTCCTCTCCGAGAACGAGATCCTGCTGGCCCGCACCAAGGGGGTGGGCGTCCTCTCTAAGGAGCAGGCCATAAATGCATCCATCAGCGGCCCGGTGCTCAGGGCCAGCGGGGTGAACTGGGACCTGCGCCGCGACGACCCCTATTCGATATACGACCGTTTCAAGTTCGATGTCATCACCGACACCCGGGGCGACAACTACGCCCGCTACCGGGTGCGCATCGGGGAGATGCGGCAGTGCGTGAGCATCATCCAGCAGGCCATGGAGCAGATACCCTCGGGCGAGGTTCGCACCAGGGTGCACCCCGCGTTCAAGCCGCCGGTGGGGGAGGCCTACGGCCGCCTCGAGGGGCCCAAGGGCGAGCTGGGGTTCTACCTGGTGAGCGACGGCTCGCCGAAACCGTACCGCTTCAAGGTGCGGCCGCCGACGCTGATCAATCTGACGGTGCTGCGCGACCTGGCCGTGGGGTGGAAGCTGGCCGATGCCATAGTCACATTCGGCAGCATCGACATCTGTATGGGAGAGGTTGACCGCTAGTGGAAGTACTGCACCAGTTCCAAGACTGGCTGATGAAGTACCTGCCCGAGTGGGCGGCGTACCTCATCCCGGCGCTGGTCGCCTTCGTCATACTGTCCACCTTCATCCTGATAGTGGTCATGGCCTTCATCTACATCGAGCGCCGGGGCTCCGGGAGGTTCCAGATACGGCAGGGCCCCAACCGTTGCGGGCCGCAGGGCATCCTGCAGCCGGTGGCCGATGCGGTGAAGGTACTGCTCAAGGAGGACATCATCCCGGCGCTGGCCGACCGATGGGTGCACTGGCTGGCCCCGGTGATGGTCTTCGTCCCCGCCATCATGATCTTCGCCATCATCCCCTGGGGCAGCGTCGGCGGCGTGCAGGGCATCTTCGCCGACCTCAACATCGGCATTCTGTATATCATTGCCATATCATCGCTGAGCGTGGTGGGGGTGTTCATGGCGGGCTGGGGCTCCAGCAACAAGTATTCCACCCTCGGCGCCATGCGCGCCGTGGCCCAGATGATCAGCTACGAGATCCCGCTGGTGCTGTCCATCGTCGGGGTGCTGATGATCACCGGCTCGCTGTCCATGGTGAGCATCGTCGAAGCGCAGACCGTGCCCTTCTTCCTGCTCCAGCCGCTGGGGTTCATCATCTTCTTCCTCGCCGCCGCCGCCGAGATCAACCGCAGCCCCTTCGACCTGCTGGAGGCGGAGTCGGAGATCGTGGCCGGGTTCCACACCGAGTACTCGGGGATGAAGTTCGCCCTGTTCTACCTCGGCGAGTACACCCACGCCTTCGCCCTCTCCGCCATCGTGACCACCCTGTTCCTCAGCGGGGGGAACTGGCCCCTGCTGCCGGAGCCGCTGTGGTTCATCATCAAGGTGGTAGCGGTATTCTTCGTCATAGTCTGGATCAGGAGCACCCTGCCCCGTCTCAGGGTGGACCAGCTGATGGAATTCGCCTGGAAGTTCCTGTTCCCACTGGCGGTGGCCAATATCTTCATCACCGCCATCGAGGTCGTCGTCATGCCCGACTTCCCGTGGTGGCTGATGTTCATCAACATCCCCGTGGCCGCCATACTCATCGTCCTGTGGTCCGGCATGTTCCGCATCCCCGGCGAGGGGCTGAGCTTCAGTCACTATGGAAAGGGCATCGCCAAGGGGATGACGGTGACCATCAAGCACCTGGCGCACCACCCCATCACCGTGCAGTACCCGGAGGAAAGGCTGGTGGTGTCCAAGCGGGCGCGGGGCCAGCACTTCGTCCGTGACGAGCGCAAGCACGCCCCCTGCATCGATGCCTGCCCCGCCAGCGTCGACGTGCAGGGCTATGTGGCCTACGCCTCGCAGGGCAAGTTCAAGGAGGCGGTGGAGCTGATACGGGTGACCAACCCCTTCCCCATCACCTGCGGCCGCGTCTGCACCCACCCCTGCGAGAAGGCATGCAACCGCGGCTGCTTCGATCAGCCGATAGCCATCCGCGATATCAAGCGGTTCGTTACCGATTACGAGATGACACATGGCGGCGCCGACGTCACCCCCTACCCCCGCACTAAGGAGGAGAAGGTAGCCGTCATCGGCGCCGGCCCCGGAGGCCTGACCGCCGCCCGTGACCTGGCGCGTATGGGCTACGAGGCCACCGTGTTCGAAAAGCTGTCGGTCCCCGGCGGCATGCTGTGGGTCGGCATACCCGAGTACCGCCTGCCCAAGGACGTGCTGCAGAAAGAGGTCGACAATATAGCGGCGCGCGGGGTGGAGATAAGGTTGAACAGCCCCGTCGGCAAGGACGGGCTGACCCTGGAGTCGCTGCAGCAGCAGGGGTACAAAGCGATACTTCTGGCAGTGGGGGCCCATGCCAGCATGAAGCTGGACATCCCCGGCGAGGACCTCGAAGGGGTATATCACGGCGTATTTTTCCTGCGCGATGTAGGCCTGGGCAAAGAGGTGAAGGTGGGCAACAAGGTGGCCATCGTCGGCGGCGGCAACGTGGCCATAGACGCCGCCAGGACCGCCCTGCGCCTCGGCTCCAAGGAGGTGTTCATCGTCTACCGCCGGTCTCGGCAGGAGATGCCTGCGGACGAGGAGGAGATCGATGACGCCCTCGCCGAGAATATCAATATCCACTACCTGGCGGCCCCGGTGAAGGTCGTCGACCAGGGGGGCAAGGTGGTGGGCCTGGAGTGCATCAAGATGGAGTTGGGCGAGCCCGACGCCAGCGGCAGGAGGCGCCCGGTGGCGGTGGAAGGCTCGGAGTTCGTGCTCGATGTAGATATGATCATCCCCGCCATCGGGCAGAGGCTGGATGCGGATTTCCTAAAGGGCGACAGGGAGGTTCAGCTCACCAAGCGGAACACCTTCGACGTTAATGAGGCCAGCAACGTCACCAGCATATCGGGGATATTCGCCTGCGGGGACGCGGTCAGCGGGCCAGCCACGGTGGTGCAGGCCATCGGCGACGGGGCCAAGGCGGCGCGGGCCATCGACCGCTACCTGCGCGGCGAGAAGCTGGAAGCGCCCGCCGAGGCGGAGATACACAAGGTTGCCTTCGAGGACCTGGATATCAGCGACTACCAGCCCGCGGAGCGGGTCAAGCAGTCGCACCTGCCGGTCAAGGACCGGATCACCAATTTCAAGGAGTGCTCTCTGGGGCTGACCGAGGAGCAGTGCGTGGCGGAGGCCAAGCGCTGCTTCAACTGCGGCTTCTGCGCCCTGTGCCGCCAGTGCGAGAACGCCTGCCCCTACGGGGTGATCAAGATTCAGTCGCCGGAGTTCCCCGACGGCGCCACCGGTGCCGCGCGGTTCGATATCGACCTCGGCGAGTGCATCTTCTGCGGCCTGTGCATCGAGGCCTGCCCCGCCCACCGGCTCTGCCTGTCGCAGCGATACGAGGCGTCAACCTACCGCCGCGAGGAGCTGCTGCTGGACAGGGAGGGGATGCTTCCCGCCGACGGCTCGGAGCCCAGCGCCTACGGCCGCCCCGAGATCGAGCCCGAGCTGCCCAAGCAGGCGCTGCTGCTGGACCGTAACAGGAGCGTGGAATAATGGGTATGGATGTCGCTTTCTGGATACTGGCGGTGATCTGCGTCGGCGCGGCTCTGGCGGTGGTCTTCCTGCGCGATATCTTCCGCGTGGCGCTGTTCATGATACTGTGCTTCTTCGCCGTGGCCGGGATCTACATCACCCTCAGCGCCGACTTCCTGGCGGCGGCGCAGGTGCTGATTTATGTGGGGGCCATCGGGGTGCTGCTGATGTTCGCCATCATGCTCACCAAGGACAGCAAGAGGGGCAGCCTCACCGGCAAGCTGCGCCCGCTGTCCATGCTGGTGGCCATCCTGTTCATGGTTACCATGATACTGGTGGTGATAAGCACCGACTGGAACGTGGCCGCCGAGGTATCCAAGGAGCCGACGACGGCCCGGATAGCGCACAGCATATTCGGCAGGGACGGGTTCGTCCTTGCCTTCGAGATCGCGTCCGCCCTGCTGGTGGCGGCGGCGATCGGGGCCATAGTGCTGGTCAGGGAAAGGGACAAATAGGCCATGAGTGTTGGACTGGAGCACTTCCTGATACTGTCGGCGGTGCTGTTCGCCATCGGGCTCTACGGCGCGCTGGCGAAGAAGAACGCGGTGGTCATCCTGATGTGCATCGAGATCATGCTCAACGCGGTGAACATCGCCATGGTGGCCTTCGCCCACTACGTGGACGTCATCTCCGGGCAGGTGTTCACCATATTCATCATGGTGGTCGCCGCCGCCGAGGTGGCGGTGGGCCTGGCGCTGATAATCTCTATCTTCAGGAGAAAGAAGACCCTGGACGCGGAGAAGTTCGATATATTGAAGTGGTAATGAAATGCCGAATGCAGCAGTTATAGCCATATTCCTTTTGCCGTTCTGCTCCTTCCTCTTCATCTCGCTGGTGATAAGGCCGTTCTTCAAGGAGCGGCCGATGTTCGCCGCGTATACCACCATCGGCGCCATCGCCGGCTCCCTGATCCTGTCCATCTGGGCGGTGATATCGGTGAACGGGACGGCGGACCACATGCTGACCAACGTCAGCTACCAGTGGCTATCCATCGGCGACACCACAATCTACATCGGCGTGATGATGGACTCTCTGGCTTCGATAATGGTGGTCACCGTGAGCACCATCAGCCTGCTGGTGCAGATATACTCCATCGGCTACATGAAGGGGGACGGCGGGTTCATCCGCTACTTCGCCTTCATGTCCCTGTTCACCGGCTCGATGCTGGGCCTGGTGATGGCCAACAACCTGCTGTTCATGTTCCTCTTCTGGGAGGGCGTGGGGCTGTGCTCCTACCTGCTCATCGGCTTCTGGTTCCACAAGCCGTCGGCGGCGCGGGCGGCGATGAAAGCCTTCATGGTGACCCGCCTCGGCGACTTCGGCTTCCTGGTGGCGGTTATACTGCTTTACGTGAAGACCGGCACCTTCAATATCAGCGAGCTGCACCAGTTGGCCCTGGCCGGGGTGCTGAGCGGCTCGACGCTTACCTGGGCCGCCATCGGCGTGTTCTCCGGGGCCATCGGCAAGTCGGGCCAGTTCCCGCTGCATACATGGCTCCCCGACGCCATGGAGGGCCCCACGCCGGTCAGCGCCCTGATCCATGCCGCGACCATGGTCACCGCCGGCGTGTTCCTGGTGGCGCGCATGTTCCCGGTGTTCGCCTCATCGGAGACGGCGATCACCGTGGTGGCCGCCATCGGAGGGTTCACCGCCATCTTCGCCGCATCCATGGGCCTGGTGGCCACCGATGTCAAGCGGGTGCTGGCGTATTCCACCATCAGCCAGCTGGGATATATGATGCTGGGGCTGGGGGCGGTGGGCATGGGCTACGCCACCGGCCACCTCGACGAGCACCACGCCCTGGGGCTGGGGGTGGCGGTGGGGGTGTTCCACCTGTTCACCCACGCCTTCTTCAAGGCCCTCCTGTTCCTCGGCTCGGGGAGCGCCAGCCACGCCACCGGTACCTTCGATATGCGTAAGATGGGCGGGCTGCGCAAGGTGCAGCCGTGGACCTATGCCACCTTCGTCATCGGCTCGCTGAGCCTGGCCGGCATCTGGCCGCTGGCCGGGTTCTACAGCAAGGAGGGCATCCTCCACGAGGCGTTCGAGTTCGCGCCGGTGCTGTTCGTGCTGGCGATGATCACCGTGTTCATGACCGCCTTCTACATGTTCCGCGCCGTATTCATGACCTTCCACGGCGAGTACCGCGGCGGGGACGAGAGCGGCCACAGCCACCTGCACGAGTCGCCCAAGGTGATGATCATCCCGCTGGTGGTGCTGGCCGCCTTCGCTGTGTTCGCCGGGTGGCTGCCGGTAGGCAATTTCCTCGGCTCGCACCACGACTACAGCTTCTTCAGCCACCTGTTCAGCGGACTCTTTGTCGACCCCAGCTGGATGGCGTGGGTGTCCATCATGTTGGGGGTATCGGGCATCGGGCTGGCCTACGCCATCTACGGCAAGAAGGTGCTTTCGGCCCAGGCCATCGGGCGCAAGATGGGGCCTTTACACAAACTGCTGGTGCGCAAGTACTTCTTCGACGAGATGTATGAGAAGTATTTCCTGATGCGTTTCTTGATAAACGGCGTTTTCGCCGTCACCCAGTGGGTCGATACGCACATCGTGGACGGAGCGGTCAACGGCGTCGCCACGGTGTCGCTGGCAGGTGGCAAAATTATGCGGAGGCTGGAAACGGGACAGTTGCAGGTTTACGGGCTGGCCATATTCATCGGGGTGCTGGTCATCATCGCCTGCCTGTTCATATTCAGTTAGAAAGTAGGAGCGAAGGTTGGATTTCCCGTATCTATCGGCGATCGTCTTCCTCCCCGCCATCGGGGCGATAGTCATTGCCCTGCTGGGGGCTAACCCCCGGCAGATCAGGCTGACCGCCGCCGCCTTTGCCGCGGTATCGTTCATACTGTCGCTGGCGCTGTTCGTGATGTACGACCGGTCGGCCTCCGGGGTCCAGTTCGCGGAGCAGGCCTCATGGATACCGGGCATCGATGTCCAGTATTACATGGGCGTGGACGGGATAAGCCTGCCCCTGGTTCTGCTCACCAGCTTCATCGGCCTGGTGGCCGTGTTCGTCTCATGGAAGATCGACCTGAGGGTCAAGGAGTACTTCGTCTGGCTGCTGGCACTGGAGACCGGCATCCTGGGGGTGTTCTGCTCCCTGGACCTGATCCTGTTCTTCATCTTCTGGGAGGTGGAGCTGATACCGATGTACATGCTCATCTCCATCTGGGGCACGGGGAGGAAAGAGTACTCGGCCATCAAGTTCGTGCTGTACACCCTGTTCGGCAGCGCCTTCATGCTGGCCGGCATCCTGCTGCTCTATTTCCAGGCGGGCTCCTTCGATATGATTGCGCTGGCCGCCATGGGCCTGGGCGGCGTGCTCTCCGCCGGGATGGCGGTGGCCATCTTCTTCCTCATCATCATGGCCTTCATGATCAAGCTGCCGGTGTTCCCGTTCCACACCTGGCTGCCCGACGCCCATACCGATGCCCCCACCGCGGTCAGCGTGGTCCTGGCCGGGGTGCTGCTCAAGATGGGCGGCTACGGCATGATACGGATAGTTGTAAGCATCTTCCCCGATACCGCCCACAGCTACGCGCCTCTGTTCGTGGTGCTGGCGGTGATCGGCGTGATATACGGCGCGGCGATGACCCTGCGCCAGACCGACCTCAAGAAGCTGATCGCCTACAGCAGCGTGAGCCACATGGGCTTCGTTCTGCTGGGCATCTTCGCCCTGACGCAGGTGAGCATGACCGGAGCCGTGCTGCAGATGGTGAGCCACGGCGTCATCACCGGCCTGCTGTTTACCATGGTGGGCCTGGTCTATAGCAAGACCCACGAGAGGAGCATACC
This sequence comes from uncultured Dehalococcoidales bacterium, assembly GCA_964649185.1. Taxonomy (GTDB): domain Bacteria; phylum Chloroflexota; class Dehalococcoidia; order E44-bin15; family E44-bin15; genus CAYUWM01. Next base: position 5,687 of record CAZYOO010000023.1, on the reverse strand, counting down.
CAAGCTCGGCGGGCTGGCACGGCAGATGCCGGTGATAACCGTCGTCTTCAGCGTTGCCGGCTTCGCCGCCCTGGGCCTGCCCGGAACCAGCGGCTTCGCTGCCGAGGCCATAACCTTCCTCGGCAGCTTCGGCAGCACCATGGTGTCCGGCATCCATATCTATACCATCCTGGCCATCACCGGCGTGGTGCTGGGCGCGGGCTACATCCTGTGGATGCTGCGCCGCGTGTTTTACGGCCCGCCCAGGGACGAGTACAACGGCGTTCCCGATGCCGACCGCCTGGAGAAGGTGTACACCTTCGCCTTCGTAATGGTGATAATGCTCATCGGGCTTTACCCCCGCATATTCACCGACGTCATCAGCATGGGCATCCGGCCGATCCTGGAGGCATTCTAATGGATGACATAACGGTAGCGGTCGGCGCCGTGATCGGCGATAAGGAGGGGCGGGTGCTGCTGGTCAAGCACGTGCCGCAGCGGGACAGCTACTGGAAAGGGAAGTGGATCTGCCCCGGCGGGAGGCTGGAGTTCGGGGAGAGCATCGACGAGGGGATAGCGCGGGAGGTCAAGGAGGAGACCGACCTCGATATCCGACTGGACGCCCTGCTGCCCCCCTTCGAGAGGATCGTGAAGCAGGACGGCGAGACGAAGTTGCACGTTATATATATCGACTCGCTGGCGAGCCTCGCCGGCGGCCAGTTCCGTCCGGGCAGCGACGTGGGCGAGGGCATGTGGGTCTCCCCTCAGGAGCTACCCGGGATGTGGGACCAGCTCCACGAGGACACCCGTAAACTGTTGAATATAGCGAAGGTGGTTTGAGTAACGAATGTCGAATCTTTACCTGCTGTCGCCTGAAATAAGCCTCCTCGCCGTAGCGCTGCTGGTGATATTCTTCGACCTGTTCACCGGACGCAGGCGGGTGCTGGGCTGGATCAGCGCCGTGGGGCTGCTGCTTCCGTTTGTCTTCACCATCACCCTGTGGGGCACCAGCGACACCGCCTTCGGCGGGGCACTGGTGGTGGACCAGTTCTCCCTGTTCTTCAAGCTGTTCTTCCTGGTGGTGACGGCGCTGGTTATATTCTCATCGATCAATTACTCCCGCAAGTTCGCCCCCTTCCGCGGCGAGTTCTACGCCCTGCTTCTGCTAGCCACCACCGGGATGATGCTGCTGGCATCCACCCGCGAACTGATATCGATATTCGTCGCCCTGGAGCTGACCGGCATCCCGCTGTACGTGCTGGCCGGCTTCCTGCGGGACGATAAGTCCAGCGAGGCGGGACTGAAGTACCTGCTGCTGGGGGCCATAGCCAGCGCGGTGCTGCTCTACGGCATGGCGATGGTCTTCGGCCTCACCGGCAGCACCTACCTGAGCTCGATAGCGGCGGCGGTATCCGCCCAGGGGCTGGCGGGCAACGCCGGCCTGCTGATGGCCATCGTGCTGCTGGTGGCCGGCTTCGGCTTCAAGCTGGCGACGGTGCCGTTCCAGATGTGGGTCCCCGACGTGTACGAGGGCGCCCCCACGCCGATAACCGCATACCTGTCGGTTGCCAGCAAGGCGGCCGGCTTCGCCGTGGTGCTGCGCATATTCTACGAGGCGCTGGGACCGGCCAGCATGGACTGGGGCATGATATTCGCCGTGCTCGCCGCCATCACCATGACCGTAGGCAACATTGTCGCCCTGACCCAGACCAACATCAAGCGCCTGCTGGGGTACTCCAGCATCGCCCATGCCGGCTACCTGATGATCGGCCTGGCGGCGGCCACCAGCACCGGCAGCAGCGCTGTCATGTTCTATCTGGGGTGCTACGCCGTGATGAACCTGGGTGCGTTCATCGCCATCATCGCCATCTCCAACCGCATCGGCAGCGACGAGATCGCCGACTACTCCGGGATGGCCAAGCGCTCGCCGCTGCTGGCCGCAGCGCTGGCCTTGTGCCTCATCTCGCTCACCGGCATCCCGCCCACCGCCGGCTTCATGGCCAAGCTGTACATCTTCAGCGCCGGCGTGGACGCCAACCTCATCTGGCTGGTGATCGTGGGCGTGCTCAATGCGGTCATCGCCGCCTACTACTACTTGCGCATAGTGAAACTGATGTACCTCGGCGAGCCGGTATCCGAAGAGCGGGTGACCTCCACCCGCAGCCTCAACGTGGCCCTGGCCATCGCCTGCATCGGGGTGCTGGTGCTGGGCATCTACCCCTGGGTGGTGCTGCGGGTCGCCGAGACCGCCACCCGCCTGTTCCTGCCTTAACTGCGGCGACGCCGCACCCGTCCAGCTTCCCGATTTGCCGATTGTTTAAGCTATTTCAAGCAATTTGACATTATGTTGTATTAAACTATTGACAAATAGCTTATACTATGTTATAGTATATTATACAGAATTATACGTCGGTGAGCGATGGAATATCAAGGAAGGCGGCAGGGCCATCCCTTTGCCTTCGGTTATCCCGTTGCGGCCGCGGCAGCCCCTTCCAGGCTTTACCCTTCAGTCGACGGAATAGTAGCTACGACGACTTATACACGCGGCACAGCAGCCCGCGGAAGTAGCTGTCCCCGGTGTAGTCGCACACATCCGCATTATCAGGCAGGATTGAGTTGATGTTGGACTCCCACACCCCGAACAGCGACGGCTCGGCCTCCTCCCGCTCGGGGTACCACCAGTAGCCGTCGGCGTGCACCACCTGCGGGTGCATCCCCTCCAGCAGCTGCGCCCGCTGCTTCACCCGGCCCAGCGGCGTCTCGATATACACCTCATCACCGTCGGCTATGCCGAGCCCGGCCGCGGTCTCGGGGTTGATCTGCAGCAGGGGATGGGGGTAGCGCTGGCGCAGTTTCTCGACCTGCCGATGCGACGAGTGGTGGTAGGCGCGCACCCGCGAGCCGCTTATCAGGATCAACGGGTACTCCACAGCGATATCGGGCGCCGATACCGGGCTCCACGGCGGCTCGCAGTACCCCGCCATCGGGTCATAGCCCAGCCGCGTCAGTACGCCGGGCACCAGCTCCACCTTGCCGGAGAACGTGCCGAAGCCGTTCTTCTCATACCGCTTGCACTCCCGCGGCGGGGCGTACCCCGGCGTCTCCAAGAACCGCCGGAAGGTCACCCCGGCGGGCGCCAGCAGCCGGTCCAGCCACCCCTCCAGGGTGTCCGGCCAGTGCCCCCCCTGCCCCAGCCGTTTGCCCAGGTCGCACCACAGCTGGTAATCGTCCCTGCGCCCGTGCTGCGGAACGACAGCGGCGTCCCGCGCCATGTAGAAGTTGGACATGCCCCACATGTTGAGCATGTTGGGCCGCTCCAGGGCGTCGGTGGCCGGCAGCACGTAGTCCGCCAGCGCGGCGGTGGGCGTCATGAAGTGGTCCATCGACACGTGCAGCTCCAGGTTGTCGCTGTGCAGCGCGCGGTGTACGGCGCGGGTGTTGCCCATAGAGCACACGGGGTTGGTGCCCTGAACGATGAGCGCCCTGATGGGGTAGGGGGTCCCGTTCGATATCGCGTCCCACACCGCGTGGGCGGCGGGGTAGATCATGTACTGCGCCGCGCCCCAGCCGTTGGGATGCGCCTTTCGCATCGCCTCGCGGTACAGGGCCAGGGCCTTCACCGAGGCGATGGGCCAGCGCCCGGCGCTGACGTTGTCACGGGTCCGCAGCGGGTGGTTTATCTGGTAGTCCCAGTTGATTTCATCGAAGAAGGATGTGTAAAGCGGCGGGTCGCTGAAGCGGTTGCCCCCCTCCCTGTCGATGTTGCCGGTGACGGCACGGAGCCAGCACTTGCCCAGCACCGCGCTCAGGCCGGCGCCGCTCCCCAGGTGGCAGTCGGCCACCCCGAAGGAGAGGATGGCCGCCGGCGCGGCGGCATACATCCGGGCCGCCTCAGCGATGCGCCCGGCGGGTACCCAGGTGATGTCGGCGACCCTGCCCGGGGGGTACTTCTGCGCCAGCGACCTCAGCTCGTCGAAGCCCAGGCACCACCGCCCCACGAATTCTTTGTCGTACAGCCCCTCGGCGATTATCACATTCAGCATGCCCAGCGCCAGCGCGCCGTCGGTGCCGGGCCGCAGCTGCAGCCACAGGTCCGCCCCCAGGGCGCAGTCCGTGGGCCGGGGGTCGATCACGATAACCTTCGTCCCCTGCTCCCGGGCGCGGGCCCACGACTTCCACAGGCCGGGCGCCGACTGCGAGGCGTTGGCGCCCCACATCACGGCCACCGCCGTCCGCTGCGGGTCCAGCGGCTCGGCCCAGGCGGCTACCGTGTCGTAGCCGTACACCGCGCACTCGGCGAGGAACTCCGCCTCGCCGCAGTTCTTGCCCAGGTGGAAGAAGTTGGGCGTGCCCCACAGGTTGCACCACTTCCACGCCGCCGGGTCGCCGGGGCCGTGGGGCGAGCCCCCCAGCACCAGCACCGCCTCCGGGCCGTAGCGGTCGCGGATGGATGCCAGCCTGTCGGCGATCTCGTCCAGCGCCTGCTCCCAGTCTATGCGCTCCCACCTGCCGCCCCCGCGACCATCGACCCGTTTCAACGGGTGGTTGAGACGATCGGGATGATGGTGGTAATCCAGCGCCGCCGCCCCGCGCTCGCACAGGCGCCGGTTCATGAAGCTCTCGGGGTCGGGCTCCACCCGCGTCACCCTGCCGTCGACGACATGGGCCAATGCGTGGCAGCCGGTGCCGCACACCGGACAGGTGCTCTTTTTGATTATCGACTGATTGCTTTCACCCATACCTATTTCTTCGGCGGCCGCTTGCTCTCCATCAGCTCGAACATCACCCCGCCGACCCGGTCGGTGTCCAGATAGGCGAAGGAGATGCCCGCCTCGGGGAAGCTGTGGCTGAACACCGGCCGGATGCCGTCCTCGGCCAGCTCCGCCAGCATGCCCTGCAGGTCATCGACATCGAAGCGCAGGTGCTGCATCCCTTCCCCCCTCTCGCGGAGGAACTCGCCGTACAGCGTGTCCCCCTCCAGCGGCTGTATCAGCTCTATCTCCACCGGGCCGGGGCGGTAGAAGGCGATCCTCAGCTTGCAGTCGCACTTCTTCCCGCGATAGGTGGCGCCCTTCATCTCGATATCGTGGACGCTGAACGGCCCCCAGCCGAAGGTGGTGGTGTAGTACTCGACGGCCTTATTCACGTCTTCGACCACGATGCCCACCTGCACCGGCGGCGGCAGCTTCACCCTGGGCTCTTCTTTCTGCGACATGTTTCGACCCTCCTCACTGGCGCTGGTGTACGGCCTTGTAGAACGGCGACTGTTCCAGCAGCCTGCGGCGGTAGCGCGACCGCAGCAGCATGACTTTATACCTCCTCGGACCCACCTTAGACGGCATGTCGCGGGCGAAGTCGGCGAAGGAATGCCGCTGGTAGTCCAGCAGGCGCTGGCTCTCGGAGGTGTCCATCCACACGATGTAGTACGGCGTGGTGCTGAAGGCCTCCTCCGGCAGCGTGCCGATGCCCGCCGCCCGCGTGTACGCCTCCGCGAAGTCCCGGTAGCGGATCCGGCTGTCCTCCCCGCTGGCGATGAGCAGCACCTTGCCCCATATCTCCTTGTTATCGACGGCGCTGGCCATGGCCCGGCCGGCGTCCCCGGGGTGCAGGAACGGCATGGGGGTATCGAGGGGGATGAAGAACAGCCACGGCCCGATCTCCGGCACGATAGTGGGCAGGGAGCCCATGCGGAAGATGCACCACTCCAG
>CAZYOO010000022.1:4407-20269 GCA_964649185.1 uncultured Dehalococcoidales bacterium | reverse complement strand
ACGGCACGACCGTATCCGGCGGCAGGCCCGCCCGGCGCAGCGCCCCCTGCATGGCCGCATCCGCCGCCTGATGGGGGAAGCTGTTGTAGGGTAAGGTCTCTCTGGCGAGGATAGCTCCGTTCTCAGTGATAACTACCTTTGCTGCACATATCCCGAGGTCGCATCCAGCATATATGGAACGTTGTTGTATCCTCGCATCACTCTGCATAGCAAGACACTCTGTTAGCTCGCTTAAGCATAAAAATTACCTGTTTTGAAGTACATCTCGACCGACATGCTTATCTGCAAGGAGCAAATTTAAGGTGTTGCTAGCCGCCATACGGGTTATGAAACTGCAAATCTGAAACTAGATCTTTATCACTCCTCGTATTAACTTCCCTTTTTGTAGATCATCATACGCCTGGTTGATCTGGTCCAAGCTATAGCTTTTGGTGATAAGCTTATCGATAGGCAGTTTGCCTTTCAAGTATAGATCTACATATTGTGGTATATCAACCTGCGGTACGATATCGCCCTGCACTGAACCCGTAATGGTCTTGCCGAGGAAGAATTCAAATGGAGCTATGTTAAGCATAGCAGTGATGGGAGCCATACCGGCAACCACAAACACTCCTCTGGCGCGGATCGAGCCGAAGGCCTTAAGCATAACTTCTGTGTTGCCGATAAATTCGATAGCGGCATCGGCTCCATGCCCCAGTATCTCCATGATCTTCATCTGGGGATCTTCCTTTTTAGCATTGATTGTGTAATCCGCACCCAGTTCTTTTGCCTTCTCCAGCTTATTGTCGAGGACGTCCACGGCTATAACCGTTGCCCCGGCCAGGTGAGCGCCTATGACGGAGCTCAATCCCACACCGCCGCAGCCGAAGATGGCGATGCTTTGCCCGGCTTTAATCCCGGCTGTATTGAGGGCTGAGCCGATGCCAGTAGAGGTACCGCAGCCGAGCAGGCAGGCGACCTCCATAGGCATATCATCCCTTATCTTGACCGCGGACCGCTCGTGTACTACCACCTTCTCAGCATAGCAGGCCAGCCCGAACAGGTGATGGATATCCTGATCTCCCTTGTGCAGGCGTATGCCGCCGTAAGGCAGGGTGCCCATCATCTGGACGGGCAGGTTCTCCACGCACCATGTGGGCATCCCTTCGTGGCAATAGTAGCACTTCCCGCAGCTAAAGGTCACCATCATTATTACATGGTCTCCGGGCTGGAGTGTGGTTACACCGGGGCCTATTTTTTCGACTACGCCTGCTCCCTCGTGGCCGGGCACAAAGGGCAGGGCCTGTGGCATCTCACCCTTCATGAAATGGAGGTCTGAGTGGCACAGGCCGACGGCCTCGATCCTTACCAGTACTTCATTTGCCTGGGGCTCATCCAGGGTAAGCTCCTCGATCTTCAGCGGCGTATTGGTCTCATACAATACTGCTGCCTTCATTAACGTCTCCTCCTTTTTCCCTATTATTTTACGTCACGCGCTCTCCAGGATTCCTTGCGCTATAAGTTGCTCAATCTCCTCAGCAGACATCTTCAGCAGTTCACGGCATATCTCGTTGGTGTGCTGTCCCAAGAGCGGGGCAGTGCTGCTGGAAAGCGGGGGAGTAGCTGACATATGAAAAGGCACATTGTTATAGAGCCGATTTCCGACTTCGGGGTGGTCCAGTTCTACAATTGCGTTGAGATGTTTAAGTTGAGGATCTCTCAATGTATCTGGTGCTCGTTGTACTACTCCAGCCGGCACTCTGGCTTCTTGCAGAGTTTCCATGACATCCCAGGCGTCGCGATCAGCCGTCCATTCCGCTATCAGTTTGTCGAGTTCGTCAACATTTTTAACCCTTCCTGGTATTTCGGCGAACCTGGGGTCTTTAGCCCACTCCGGGTTACCGATGGCTTTGCTGAAGCTGCGCCACTCCTCATTGGTAAACACGCTGATAGCCACCCAGTTGTCCTGTCCATTGCAGGGATAGCAGCCGTGGGGTGCGGCATAAGGGCAACGGTTGCCTAGTGGCTGGGGCACTTGCTTGTTCATCGTATACTCCAGGTACTTTTCGCCCATGAGGGCGGCAGCTACTTCCGTCTGCGCCATGTCGATGAATTGGCCCTTTCCGGTGCGGCGTCTATAGTCGAGTGCTGCAAGGACTGCAATAGCCACGTGCTTGCTGGCCATATGGTCCGGTAGTGGGGAGTTGGAGCCTGCCGGATAGGGATCATCCGGCTGTTTCCATATAGAGAGCATCCCTGAGGCTGCAGAGAGCATCGGGCCATAGCAGGGGTAATCGGCATGCGGCCCGCCGCTGCCGAAACCCTGGCTGCTTACATAGATAATGTCAGGCTTAAGCTGGCGTACGCTTTCGTAGTCGAGGCCCAGGCTCTTCACCACGCCGCCGCGGAAATTCTCTACCACCACATCGCTCATTTTAATCAGCCGTTTTGCGAGGTCTCTCCCCTTTTCGGATTTAAGGTTCACTCCGAAGCTGCGCTTGTTGCGGTTCGACTCGTTGAAACCGGCGACGGTATTCTTCGGCCCAAGGGTTCTGACGAAGTCAGGATTGTCGGTCGATTCGAATTTGATAACGTTAGCCCCCAGCTCTCCCAGCATCTTTGTGGCATCGGGGACGACCACGCCGGTGCCCAGGCTGATCACCATTATCCCTTCGAGAGCAGTGCGCTTCATGTCATAACCTCCTACAGCACCCCGGCGTACCTGAGGGCGGTGATGTCTCCTGTGGTGAGGCCCAGTTCACCACAATATATCTCCTCGTTGTGCTCGCCGAGGCACGGAGCTGCCCGCCGGATGGATGGCTGGGTTTCACTCCACTTATACGGCGGGCCGGGGTATTGCCCCTTGCCGGCTACCGCGTGATCTACTTCTACGAAAAACTTCCTCGCGGTTGCGTCAGCACTGTTAGTAAACGTGGGTATGTCGTAAATCGGGGTGATGGGAACGCCTTCGCGGAACCCGGCCTCCCACAGCTCTATCTGGGTGAACTTGGTAGTGAACTCCAGCATGATAGCATACAAGTCCTCGGCGTTACCGACGCGGTAGATGAAATTCTCCCAGTCAGGCAGCATCAGCACCTCGGGGCTGCCCAGCACCCGGACTAGAGCCTGCCAGTTCCTCGGGGTTATCGCTATTACCCGGACAAAGCCATCCTTGCAGGGGTAAACCGGGAATATCTGTGCACCCAGCCGTGATTCGATCGCTGGAGGCGGCCCGTCAGGGTTAAGGGCATAGGAGTAAATAGGCACCGACCAGGGGTACAGCCCGGTTCGGGCGGCCTCGTGAACCGAAACATCGACCTTCTGTCCCTTGCCTATGGCATCGCGGCAGTAGATGGCGGCCAGTATCTCGATATCGGCGATCTCTGATGCGGCGTCGTAGGCTGGCGTGCCGGGCAGAAGCGTGGGAGCCTTTCCGGTATAGCCGCTGGTTATCATTACGCCGCTGAGGGCGAAATCCACGATATTGGATCCCTTGTGGTCTCGCCATGGGCCATCGGGGCCGAACTCGGTGATGCTGGCCATAATGAGCTTAGGATTGATTCCCTCTAGCACATCGTAACCTAGTCCCATGCTGTCCATATATCCCGGACTATAGTTCTCCACCAGCACATCGGCAGACTTAGACAGCTCCTTTAAAATATCTTTCCCCTCGTCCGACTCTATGTTCAGCGTTATGCCGCGTTTGTTAGCGTTACGGTAGAGGAAGTAGAGGCTTTTCTCTCGGTGTGGCTCGCCGTTGAGGAATGGGGGCGTGTTACGCCCCACGTCTCCATGGGGCGGCTCTATCTTGACCACATCCGCGCCCATGTCAGCAAGCAGCTTGGTGCAGTAAGCGCCCCTGCTGTCGGTGAGATCGAGTATCCGATAGCCGGTGAGTGCCCCTTCTCGCTTATTCGGCGACATAGCAGCTTGGCCTCCTTTGTCTAGCGCTGGTCCATCCAACGCTGTGGCCCGAAATCGGCGGTGTCCTGTTCGCTCAACAGGATGGAGAATCCATCGTCGCAGTAGCGCAGGGTCGATCTGCGATCCATATCCTCGACAGAGCGGATGGTGGCCTTGGTCATTATCAGAGCCGCCAGGCGCATGCCGCCGATCTTGCCCGCAAGTTCCTTGGCTTTGCCCAGGTACTGGTCCGGCGGCCAGACCTGGTTGGCGAAACCGATTCGGTGGGCCTCCCTGCCATCAATGACATCACCGGTACAGCATAGCTCGATGGCCTTGGAGACACCGACGCGCCACGCCATGTTGGCCGTCCCTCCAGCGCCACCGATCCAACCCAGGTTCTTCACATGTATATCGCTGATCTGGGCCGTCTCCGAGGCGACAACCATGTCGCAGGCCAGCGCCATTTCGGTGCCTCCCGCGGTACATGTGCCGTCGATAGCAGCGATTGATATCTTGGGAGACCAGGTGATCTTCTCGAAGGCGGGGGTCATGGCGGGTTTGGGCTGCCGCAGGGCCCAGAAATTCTTTACCCCTGATGGCTTTGATAGGGAGACGTTGGCAGGGGCATCTCCGGTAGATTCATCGAGAACCCCCCCGCTGGTGAAACCCGCCATTTCCTTGAGGTCGGCCCCGGCGCAGAAGCAGGGCCTGCCGTCGGTCCGCGGCGTACCGGTAAAGATGAATGCCTTAATCTCGTCGTCGTTGTCGATCACATCTACCACCTGGCTCAGCTCGCTCCACATCTTCACGTTGATCGCATTCAACGACTGGGGACGGTTAAGGGTGATAACGCAGAATCCATTTTGTTTTTCGAATAGTATGGTCTCGTACTCCAAAAAAGGCCCTCCTTAATTATCTAGCACACATATCGAGTGAGATTCCATCCGTATTTCCTATTAGCAGACTAGGCAGACTTAGCCCCCGACTGCTGGCTCACCCTCTCCGCTGCGATGACCGCCGCCCCCACCGCACCGGCGATCTGCGGGTCCTCCGGCAGGTGGATCACCTTAACCCCCAGCTTCCTCTCCAGCGCCTGGGCCAGGCCCTCGTTCTTGGCACAGCCGCCGGTGAGCACCACGTCCTCCACCAGCCCCACCTTCCGCACCATGGAGTTCAGCCTGCCGGCAACCGAGTTGTTGACGCCAGCGGCGATATCGATCACGTCCATGCCCTCGTTGATCAGGGTCACCACCTCCGACTCGGCGAACACGCTGCACTGGCTGGTGATATTGGCCGGACTCTTCGACTCCAGGGACAGCTTCGATATGCCCTCCAGGCCGCATTCCAGCACCCGCGCCATCGCCTCGAAGAAGCGGCCCGTCCCCGCCGCACAACGGTCGTTCATCACGAACTCCAGCACATTGCCCTTCTCGTCAATGGACATCACTTTGCAGTCCTGCCCCCCTATATCGACCACCGTCCGTACCGAGGGGCACATCCAGTTCGCCCCCCGGGCGTGACATGTGATCTCGGAAACGTTTTCGTTAGCGAATGGCACCTTGAGCCTGCCGTAGCCTGTGCCGACGATATAATCTATTTCCTCCAGCGATGCAATGCCGAGAGAGCTCATGGCCTCCTCCATCGACTTGCGCGCCGTCTCCTCCGGCTTGGTGGTCGACGGGATTATGGTGTAGGACTTGAGCTTACCGTCGACCATAATCGCCGACTTGCCGGTGGTGGAGCCTATGTCGCATCCTGCAACGATCATTTACACACCTACTTCCGATCGACTTCAGAATCTTTGGAGGGGAACAGAGCACTAGCCTGGTGTTCCCCTCCGTTCCCACTAACTTTAGCCCAGCCCCATAGAGGTGAAGAATTTAGAAAACTTGTCCTTAAGCTCATCCAGCGTGGTATACCTGTCGTCGAACAGGTCCATCCCGATGTACATGAACGGGACCCCAAGCTCGCGGCACTTCTCACGCATCAGGCCGGCGCTGCCTGAGCCGTCCTTGTGGCCCATGTAGCCGGGGTAAACGACGGCATCTATCTTGTAGTCCTTCACGATCTTCTCTATATCGCTGAGGAAGAGGTCCGCCACCCCCCGTGCCTGCCTGATCATCGGCACTTCATGCAAAGCCCGCTTGGCCAGGCCTTTAAACATGGAGTCCTCAGTTGAGGTGTCGATCTCCGTATAGGGTGAATAACCGAACATCTCCATGGCAACCACCGCTCCCCACTCCTGCTCCAGCCACGGGAAGAGTTCCAGGGTCAATCCCAGGGACAGGACATCGAACCAGAACACCCGGATCCTTTCCTTCTCCACCGCCCCCTTGCCCTGTTTTACCAGCGACTCGGCGTCTGCGATCACATCCTCAAGCCAGGCAGTACCGGTAGGCATACCGCTGTGAACGGTGGTCGCTTCTCCGAATACCTCCAGGCCCATCGCTCCACCGTGGGGACAGGGCACCGCCCGCCTCAGCTCGTTCCATTCCTGCCACAATCGAATTTGCTTGTTCGACTCCGTGATGACCTCCCTGAGCCGGTTGGTATCCATATTGATCCCGGTGTGCTTCTCTAGGAATTCAACCTCCTTCTTGAGCTCATCGGCGTAGTACTCGTAACTCCGCTCATCCGCCCAGTAGGGCGGGTCTGCGCCGAACACCGGAATTTTGCTCCACTTCTCGTTATTCATCATCGTCTGGTGCACTACGTTGATGCCGTCGCAGGGGTGAAGCATGGCGATGACCGCGGTGGGCGGGGGCACCATGTCCTCCTCTACGATGTATGCCGCCAGCCTGATGATGGTGCACAGGTCCATGCCACGGAACATCTTCCCGCTTGCGTCGATCTCGTCGTGATAGGTTGGCATGATGGCACCAGTGAACGCGGGGGTGAGGAAGGTGTTCCACGGGAGGTCCATGGCGGTATATATCTCCGGGGCACAGCAGAAGTAGCTGGTGATGAAAGGTTCCCCCGATACGTAGCGCCTCAATATTTCGTTATGATGGTCAACAAACGCCTTTGTGGGAACCATGTGAAGGTTTGTCCCTGTGGAGGTCTTGGTAAACGTTTCCACCATCATGCCGAGCATATCGCGCTCTTGTATCAACTTCTGGCAACATTTATCATCCAAAGATCTGCCGGTCATCGCTTACCTCCTATGCTTTCCATGAATGCCTGGACCCTTGTCCTCACCTGGCCGGCTGTACCCGCCATAAGGTATTCCCGGTCCATATGGAGCACGGGGATATTCGCTTTCTGCAGGTTCTTTTCCTGCATGAAAAGCTCGCCAGCCCAAAGGTCGCAGAATACCATCCGAAGTGCGATAATCCCGTCTACTTTAAACTCCTTGATCATTTTCTGGACGTATTCCGACCTCTGCGGGAAATCCGTGAACATCCGCGGGCAGGAAGGCTTTTCTTGGATGTAATGCCTGGCCAGGGCACCCAGCGGATCCTTGTCCTTCTCGTCGACCTCCACCCAGAATGCACGCGTGCCGTAGCATGCGGAATCGGTGACCACCAGTCCTCCCAGATCCTCGATGGTCTTGATGTAGTTAGGGTCGTCCATTATGCTGCTCACCATCATCAGCCTGAACTTGTAGTCCTTTATGCCTTCCGCATCCTTCAGTTCCCCCAGCAGATCCTTAAGCAACTTGTTGAACTCAGCCCGCGGCATGGAGGTGCTGGCGATGATGACGGCCAGCGTATCGGCGCCGGTGATCGGCGGTTTGTCCTTCTTCCTCAGTTCATATAGCTGCCTCAGCAGGCGCTTTGTCTCGTTGTGGGTCTTGATCGCCTCTCGCAGCTTGTCATCGGTGATCTTCACGCTCAGGTGCTTCTCCAGCGCCTCCTTGAATATAACCATCTCTTCCCGCCACCATCCCACCTGCTTATCGGCTTGCAGCTTGGGAAGGCTCATCATGTGCGCCAGCGGGGTATTCACCTTGCGATGCCAGTTATCGTAGATTCGGCGTATGTGGTCGCAGTTGTTGAGCCAGACACAACCCTCTAGGAAGTCGTACTCCCCCAGCAGGCCCATATTGAATGCGTGGCGGCAGAAGCTGCAGTTGATGCTGGTAAGGTATGCATCCGCCAGCTCTGAGCCGGTGCTTCCGGTAGCCCTTACCCGGAAGGGTGTCAAGCCGGCAGCGGTGATGATCTCCTCCGGCCCGTAGCAGCAGAAGTAGCCCACCACCTTGCCCCCCTGATCCATCCACTTCTTCAGTTCAGGGTTAACGATGGTCTGTGCTGCTTCTTTGAACATGTCTAGGGCTTTAGACTTTACCTTTGTTTCCAATTCTTTCCCCCTTTCCAGGCGATCATTCTTGATCACCCCACTAATGGTTTGAATCCTGTCTTCTTTTTATCCCGCTTATTGTTCTCTCCCCCTTTCAAAGCGATCCTCCTCAGAGCCGCCATAGAGTCTCTGTTACTAGATTTGATCAGTGAAGGCATCCCCTAGTCAAGGTCAAAGCCCGACAATACATATACTGACCACTGGCGCGTAGGGCTCGTTCCCCATGTTGTGAGCCAGCCCCAGCTTGGGATCCTTGATCTGGCGCTTGTCCGCCCTGCCCTGCAGCTGCAAATACAGCTCATAAACCATCCTGATGCCGGAGGCCCCAACAGGGTGCCCGAAACACTTCAGCCCGCCGTCAGGCTGCACTGGCAGATCACCATCAAGCTCGTAAGTACCCGCCTCAATATCATCCTTAACCTTGCCCCGGGGGCTGAACTGGAGGTCCTCCATGGTAACCGCCTCGGTTATAGAGAAACAGTCGTGTACCTCTGCCATGCCGATTTCCTTGCGGGGCTCATTGATTCCCGCCTCCTTGTAGGATGCGACACCGCCGCGGTAGGCCTCCTCGACGTGGGCATAATCGTACCCCGAGGTCATCCGTCCCGAGGTCGGACTGGTACATATCTGGAGTGATTTGATATATACCGGCTCGGGCCGGAACTTCTTGGCCATGTCAGCGCGGGTGATGATGGCCGCGGCAGCGCCGTCGGACACTCCGCAGCAGTCGAACAGCCCCAGCGGCCAGGCGATGATGGGCGCAGCCAACACCTGCTCTACGGTAAGCTCCCGTCTGAAGTGGGCCTTGGGATTCAACAGGGCGTTCTTATGGCTCTTGACCGATATCTTGGCCAGCATGGCCTTACCGACTTCAGGGCTTAAATCATACTTGTCAAAATAGTTGGTAGCCATCATAGCGAACATTCCGGGCGGGGTCGATTGATAATGGGTGTTGGAGCGGTTCTCCATGCCCGGCAGACCGCTGGCGCCCTCATCCTTCAGCTTCTCGAATCCCATTGCGAGGCATACATCGTATGTGCCTGAAGCGACGGCATAGGTGGCCCCTCTCATCGCCTCGTGTCCCGACCCGCAGGCGTTCTCCACCCGGGTTACCGGGATGTACTGCAGCTTCAACGGCTCGCTGATAGAGCGGCCTCCAAACCCGCTGAACATTGTGCCTACCCACGCCGCCTCGATGTCCTTAACCTCGATTCCGGCATCTTGGCAGGCCTCACTGACGGCGTCGATGACCAGGTCGCTGGGGCCCTTGTCCCACAGCTCGCCGAACCTGGTGCAACCCATCCCCACAATGGCGACCTTATCTTTAATGCTCTCCGACATGTTAAGCCTCCTTGATCCTGATCGGCCGAGCCTTCCAGAAGTAGTTGGTCAGTCCTCGATCGAACTGCAGTTTTCTGAAGGTCAGCTCCACCTCGGTGCCGACCTTTATCTTATCGGGCTCACGGTCGGTGAGGTCGAAGAACGCCCTGCCGCCTCCTTCGAATTCCACCAGCACCACCGAAGCGGGAGGGTCGTCCACCGGAGCCAGGAGGTCGTGGGTGTAGCTGAATACCTTGGCCTTCCTGCCAGCGAAGCAGTAGTCGTCGAAATTATCCCTAGACTGACACTCGGCGCAGATGCGTATTGGCGGGGTGCTCATGGCGCCGTTATCGTACTGTGGGGTACCGCACTTCCTGCACTTGACGCCCCACAGCCCGAGCAGCACTTTCCTGTCACGCCAGCCCGCCGATAGTCGTATATGCTGTTTATCCGGCCTTCTGGCAGCCTCCACTGGCATCAATTCGCGCCAGCGAACATAGCTCTGATAGTTGTTTAGCATCTTCTTGGACATCAGGTGATGCTTCATCCCGCGCCGCGGCTTCAGCTTCTTGATGGCATCGGTCACCTGGAGCAGGAATGCCTCAGCACCGTTGCCGTGGTTAAGGAACAATATTTTGTCGCCGGGTTTAGCATCCTCCAGCGCCGCCACCAGCATCATGGGTGCCATGGCGCAGCCGGTCATCCCTATGTTCATGAAGAACCCAAAAGGGTCCTGCAGCTGCTCCGGGGCAAACCCCAGCGCCGCCGACACCTTGCCGTGCCTCCTGGCATCTCCCGGCGGGTCGAATACCGCCTTGGAGATGTCCTTCACCGTCAGGCCGCATTTCTGTAGCAAGCCGTTTATCACCTCAGGCACTATCTTGGAGTAACCCTCATCCATGGTCATGCGGTCCTCCCACGAGCGGACGAAGGTATCATTGGCAGCCCGCCAGGTGGCAGAAAGCTCGTCGGAGATGCAGTAGCTTTCCAGGATCTCGGCTATCACGTTGTCTTTGCCCAACAGTAGGGCGGCGGCGCCGTCGCCCAGCGACTGCTCCGTCATGCCACCCGGTCCACCGATGCGGCAATCCGATACTGTCACCAGCACGCTGTCCGCAGTGCCTGCCCTGATTGTATCCCGTGCTAGCGATAGGGCGGTCGCTCCTGCTCTCATCGAACAGGTTATATCCGCGGTGCGTATATCCCGGCGAAGGTTCAGCGCCATTGCGATAAGGGGCGAACACTGCTTTTCCTGGTATGGTGATGTGGTGGTGGCGAAGTACAGGCCGTCCACCTTCTGTTGATCCTGTCCCTTGAGACAGTCGATGGCCGCCTCCACTGCCATAGTCACACTGTCCTCATCGCAATAGGCTACCGACCTCTCCCCGGGGATGGCGAAGCCCCCCCATGCCTTGAGGAATTCCTGTCGATCCAATCGGTGCCACGGGATGTAAGCACCGTATGAGGTTATTCCAATCATTAACACCTCCTTCTAAATGCTGCTCTCAGGGTTCTAGATCTAGAGTCCCGAGGAATTCTATGAAACGCATAAAACCCTGGGCATTGGCCATCAATTTGGCGAAATCGCCGTCAATCTTTACCTGCGGCAGTGCTTCAATCATGTTCATCTTACCATTGCACAAGTCGATAATCGTTTTTATTGGCGCCTGTACGCGGAAGTCGTACTTGGTATGGTCGAAAGGCGCTGTTCTAAGGTCGCTTGGGGCTGGCTTCTCCGTAGCTATTATTTCGGTAAACCTGCCATCTTCAAAGGTGATGGCCAGCTGCCGGTCAACGTTCCCGGGGCAATCGTGATAGACCATGAGCAGACTGAGGTTCAGTCCCGCAATTGCCTCCTTGAACTTCGGGTCTCCTTTCTCCTGCAGCTTCCAGAACTCGTTTGCTGCCTCCTGTGTTCCTAAGTGAAGTCCCACAATCGTACCTCCTCTGGCATTACGAAAACGTGCTGCTCTCAGGGCTGTATATCCATCTTTCCTAAAAATTCCATAAACTTCATGAAGCCGGACATCTGGGTCAGCAACACGCCGCTGTCGCCCTCAATCTTGACCCTATCCATAGCCTGTAATACGTCAATCTCGCCTTTGCACAATTCAATCAGCGTCTGCTGCGGAGCGATGGCACGGCACTGGTATTTATTGCGGTCAAAGGGTTTGGTTCTCAGTTCGCTAGGGGCCGTTTTGGTCTCGGGTATGATCTCTATGAATCGGCCATCCTCTATGACGAGTGAGAGCTGCTTGTCTTCATTCCCCGGGGCGTCGGTGCCTAGCAGGATGATCCTGATATGTAACCCCTTAATTGTCTCCATAAACTGGGGGTCTCGCTCCTCCTGCAACCTCCAAAACTCGTTCGCCGCTTCCTGTGAGCCTAGCCTGTATACCATAGCTGCACTCCATATCGTTTATTTGAAATTTATTCGAATTATATTTTCCAATTAACAGGCATTGAGCCGATAAACTTTAGAAAGGCTACAAACCCTTCTACCTGGATCATGAGTTTGGGCAGGTCACCTTCTATCTTGATATGCTCGAATGCTGAAATAAGGCTTATTTTCCCCTGCACAATGTCGGTAAGCGGTTTAAACGGGCTTATCACCTTGGCATCTAGCTGTGATTTATCCAGAAGCGAATCTCTAAGTTCGCTGGGGGCTGGTCTAATTCTAGCTTCAGCCTTTGTAATCTTGCCGTCTTTAATTACGAGATTGCATTGCCGGTCTTCTTTTCCCGGGCAGTCAGTGGCCACCGTTACCAGCCTGATGCTTAATCCATTAAGTGATTCTTGCACATCTGTGTCCTGACCCCGCTTTAACAATTCATCGAGCATTTCCTGCGACAGTAATTTCAATGATGTCTCACTTGATGCTGAGGATATTTCGTTTAACGGTGATCCCCCAAAAACCTTCATACTCGTTTTATCCCTGTAGGCTTGAAATACTTGATGTCCAAGATACTGGCCACGCGCTGTTTCTTGGTCTTGAATACCGCCTTAACCCTCATCCCGACCTTTAGTTGTTGGGGATCGACTTCTCCCAGCATGTGGACAAAACCGGTGTCAGCCCCGTCCAGCTGAATAATCCCGTATATTATGGGCGGAGGCACTGGTTGGACCGGGGTCGGCTGACGAGCGATAGCATGGCTGAGCAGGGTACCCTTGTTGCTTACCTCGACCCACTCACTGAGCTGGCCGAAGCAATCCCGGCATACGGACCTGGCGGGAACATAAACAAGGTTACACTTAGGACACCTGGTACCCATGATCCTCTTGTTGTCCCTCAGCTCAATAAGAAAACGGCTCCCCACAGCTCCGGCGGAATACGTGTTCGGGATGTTTATCTGCCCGTGATAAACCCAGACATCCATCCCCTCCAGCTTCTCGGTTAACGCTGCCATGTTACCTCCTACTCCTCGATCTTCCGGAAATACAGGATATCCTGGAAGCCCTGGCCCCGCCTCTCATAATCCTCTTCCCATACTGCCTGCACCCGCATCCCCTCTTTCAGCTTCTTTGTATCCGTCTCCTCGAGCCTGTGCCGCATATAAACGCCATTATCCAGCAGGATGATGGCAGGGGGGTGGGGGTCGGCGAACACCTTGCCCAGGTGGGGGTCGAACAGCGGGTAGACCTGATAGGTATACTGGAATACCGTGCCAGTCAGGGGCATTTCCGCCCAGTCCCAACCCATATCCACCTTGCACTTGGGGCAGACCGGTGTCGGTGCATGCAGATGTAACTCCTTGCACTTCGGGCAGCGGTCGGCTACCAGTTTCTTGTTCTCCTTCGCCTCGGCGTAGAGCTTGCCCAAGTACTTGCCCGTAGACCAGTGGTAAGGCCGGGGCAAATCGTATTTTATTGAAATATATTCCGGTTGTTCCGGCTGTTTTTGGGGCGATGCTTGTGCCATTTCATTACCTCCTACAACGATCGCTTGAGCAAGAACAACGCCGTCCAGTTGGGCCCGCCGAGGGCGGTGGCAACAGCCGACTTGATGTCCCTGGTAGCCTGGTGCTCACCGGCATCCCCGCGAATCTGGAGAGCAGCCTCAGCGATGCGCAGGACGGGAGTAGCGCCGATGGGATTGGTAGCCAGCACACCACCGGAGCAGTTTACCGGGAATTCTCCCTCTATCTCGGTTGCCCCCCTCTCTACCAGCTTCCAGCCTTCGTTCTTCTCACAGAAGTAGAGATGCTCATAGAGGCTTATTTCTTCCCATGTGGATGGCTCGTAAATCTCCGCCAGATCGACTTGTTTTCTAACATCGGTTATGCCGTTCCTCTTATAAAGCCTCTCGCACGCCACATGCTGAGAGTACGTTTCCGTGCCGGTGGGGTCGCCGAAGCTGCCGGCGCGGAACGGCTCCTGGTGCACCACCTCGAAATCAGCCACCCACACCGGTTTCTGGTGCATCTTCTTCGCGCTCTTCTCCGAGGCCAAGATAACGACACATGCACCGCTGGATTGAGGGCAGAAGTCATAAAGCCTGATAGGCCATACCAGATACGGCGACTTCAGCACTTCATCTACGCTCGTTAGCCCGATCTTTAGGTGCGAGTAGGGATTTCGGCAAGCGCCACGGTCTGCCTTGAGCCTGATCATGGCAGCATGCTCCTCCCGGGCGCCGGAATCCTTCATGTAGCTCAACGCCTGCTTGGCGAATTCGCTGACGGCTCCTGTTACCAGCCCTTTGGCGAATGTGGGGACGGCGGCGGCGGAAATGCCGGCGGTAGCATCGCCACAATCGTGCTTCTGCCAGCTTACGACCATGACTACGTCGTACAGGCCCGAGGAGATCATATGGCAGCCCTCACCAACCGCTTCGGAGCCGGTGGTACCGCCTCCGGTGACTTTGAAACCAGGCTTCCCTACTGCACCGACTTCAGCGATCATCCCGTGATCGGGCAGGAGGATTCCCTCAAATGCTTCCATATTGCTGAAGATAAAAGCATCGATATCCTTCACGTTCATCTGGGCATCAGCCAGGGCTGCCCTCACCGCCTCGCCGACCATCTCTGCCAGGCTAACGTCTTTGCGTCTGCTGGCGTGGTGGGTTTGTCCCACCCCGACTATTGCTGTTCTATTAGCCATATGTACCTCCGACTACGCGTTAGCCAGTATCATCACTGCTTGAAGCTGTCCACATATCCCGGTGTAGCCGTGCGCGAGGGCTACCTTAGCTCCTTCCACCTGTCTCGCGCCGGCCTCTCCGCGGAGTTGCAGCACTGCCTCGGCGATCCTTGCCATACCGGCAACAGTGTTCGGGTTGCCGGGGAGCACACCTCCTGAAGGGTTCACCGGAAGCTGGCTGCCCATAGCAATCGCCCCGGAATCAACCAGCTTGCCGCCCTCGCCACGGCCGCAGAAACCAAGCCCCTCCATCCACAGGGGCTCTTGATAGGAATACTCCGTAGATATCTCGGCCACGTCTATCTGAGTGAAAGGATCATTGATGCCCGCCATGCTGTAGGCTTTCTTGGCAGCCTTCACCAGAGCGTCGCAATCTGCCAGTTCCCGGTCCCCCAGGTAGTGCGTGTCATAACAGTTGGAAGCCCCTGTAATCCATACCGGCTTGTTGACAAGCTTCCTGGCCCTCTCCTCCGTAGTCACAATCAAGGCACATGCACCATCCGAGATAGGCTTGGTGTCCAGCAACCTGATGGGATCGGCCACCATCTCCGATTTGAGGACATCCTTCACCGTAATATCCATAGGGCTTTGGGCGAAAGGATTCCCCTTGGCATTGCTGTGGTTCCTGACCGCCACCCTGGCGCACTGCTCAGGTGTAATACCGTATTTGTCCATATAGCGTGTGGCTTGCAGTGCAGCGGCCGAGGTGTAGTCCAAACCCAGCTGCCTCATCAGAATCGCATCGAAGCCAGCATTTTCGATGATGCTCTTATCACTTTGCGACTCTTTCATGTGAGATTCAACTAAGACGAGCTCATGATCGCCGGAGAGGATCTGTGACATGGCTACATATGCCGCGTTGATTCCATCTTCAGCTACGGTGAACTCATGCCCGAAATGCGCTCCCACAACATGCTGGAGATTCAAGCTGGCTATAGTCCTGCCGTCCCAAGCGTCCTGACAGCAAGTTACGGCCGAGTCGATGTCGGACAGGGTGAGTCCGGTCTCCTCCAGCACTTGCTTTATGGCCTCATACGCCAGCTCTGCCTCATTTACATCAGCCCTGTTGGGGTGATATTTGGTCTGGGCTGCTGCCACAATTGCTACTCTATCAGCCATATGCAACTCCTTAAAACTGCATTCAGTTGGAACCCGATGCTGCCTACTTTACCTGACCATCGGGTTGCTAGTTCAGTTAGTGTGCTCGGGCAGGCAG
>CAZYOO010000022.1:0-4307 GCA_964649185.1 uncultured Dehalococcoidales bacterium | reverse complement strand
ACATTGAATTCATACTCTACGTCCACCAGGTGCTGGTCCCCGTCGGTGTACTTTTTGACCACCTTTCCGGTCATTTTCATGGTGTCGCCGGGGAAGCACGGCGTCCCAATACGGAACGATATCTCCTTCAGCTCTCCCTCGGGTCCCGTCCAGTCGGTCAGGTACTTGCCCACCAATCCGCAGATTGTGGCGTTGTTCATGAAGATGTCCTTCAGGCCTGCGCCTTGGGCGAAGTCACGGTCATGATGCACCGGGGTGAAGTCCCTGCTGGCTATGGCGCCTGCGATCACCGTGGTACAGGAAACATCCATAGCCACCGTGGGAAACTCTTGCCCCTCCTCAACGTCCTCCCAGCAAAGGGATTTCCAATCCATCTCTTTACCTCTCTAATAGTTCTAGCGCTTAAGGTCCGATGCGGTACTTCAGGACGGTAAGGCTTTGCGTGCCCACCGTCTCCCCTTTCTGGTTGTTAAAGATGAAGGTGGCGGTGATGAAGTGCCCCACCCCCAGGCTCGTCTTTTTCTCCGGCGAGACATCGGTAACCTTATAAGTGAAGTTTATGCGGTCCCCGGGATAAAGCGGCTTCAGATACTTCTGGGCAACATTGGTGATGAGGATGCCGTAAAAGCCAGCCTCATCCATCTTCTTCAGGAACTGCTCAAAGGGGTGTGGTGGCCGCTCAACCGGGGGCCACAGTGGGGGCATAGTCCAGGTAAGTATCATTTGGGGGGGGGCGATAACACCGCCGTATTTGCTATTGCTGGCATACTCTTCGTCGGTATACAGCGGATTGCCGTCCTGCATCGCCTCGCACCAGTGCCTGATCATCGGTTTGCACACCTCATCCTCAGCTACTAGACGCTCTCCCTCTCGCCCGATATCTGCTTTCAACTCTTCATAGAATTCTTGGCCCATAACTATTGCTCCTTATCTGGCGGGGAATCAGCCGGGACTCGTATTAGCCGGTAGCATCCTCAAATCGCCGCACCTGAATAAAGCAGATGCAGGGACTATCAAATCACACCTCGTTCCCGCCGTGTACTATAAGGCCCCTTAGCCGCTCCATATTACAGGGGCATCCCCTTCGCCCGGGCGGCGGTCACGTGATCCGGTTCCGACCACCACTTCTTGGTGCCGGTGTCTTCGGCCACCACGTTTGCCGTGCCGTACCCCGCGCCGAAGGTGACCAGGCCACCGGGGTAGCTGCTGGCCCCGCCCAGGTATAGATTCTTGATCGGCGTCCGGTGGTTGGGGCAGTCATCGTTGGGGCGCCAGTATCCCATCTGCGTGGAGTCGTACGCTCCCTGCTTGTAGGAACCCCTTACCATATTGACGAACTTGTTTTCGATGTCGGCCGGGGTGGTCATGTTCCACCACAGCACCTTGTCCTCAGTTATATTGGGGGCGTATTTCTGGAGGACTGCCAGTTGCTTCTCGGCGCGCTCCTCCTTGAACTTCATGCGGAGCCACTTCTCCTTGTCCCCGTTAAGCTCGTAAGGAGCCATCTGCGAGATGAGGCCGGAGCATCTTCCCGGCGGCGCCTGGTAGGGATCGTGGACGCTGGGGAAGCAGCAGTTGAAGCCCTCCGTCTCCCCCAGTGAATTATCGTTTATCATGGCATCCCATTGCTTTTTCAGGTCCTCGCTGCTCTCGAAGCCCAGGACGTAGATGAAGGCATTATTGATGTCCGGGTTTTTGGCCGCAGCGGCGAACTGCGGCGCCTCCTCCATCGCCATGTGCAGGTGGCACAGGCTCCAGTGCTCCCACTCCCATGCCTTGACCTTCTCCACCAGCGTCGCATCCAGGTTGTCCTCTCCGACGAGATCGAGGAACGTCTGATGGGTATCGATAGTGCTGATTACCGCCTTATTGGCCATGTACTTGATGCCGCCTTCCAGTTCCACCCCCTTGGCCATTCCGCCCTCTACGATAATGCGCTTGATCTGGGCGCTGGTGAGGATCTCCCCGCCGAACTCCAGCATGTACTTGGTAAGCGCATTGGAGAGGCGGTGGGACCCACCACTGGCGAGGCGGTAATTGGTTGCCCGGTTGATAAGCAGCGGCACCATGTAGCTTACCCCGGAGGCGTCGTACTGCAGGCCCCAGTGGCAGGCGATGTACAGCATCAGCGTTCTGACCACATCGTGCTCGAAGAGGTCGTTGATGATCTCCTCGGGGGTCATCTCGGTCAGCTGGTTGATGTCCCTGCCCACATCGGTCTTGTCCAACTCTATCACCTGCTCCAGTGGCGGCATGGCCAGGCAATAGGTGGCCGGCCCGATGAAATCGTTCACAATGTTATAGAATCGCTGGTGCACTTCTCGATAGCTGTCTGCATCCTTCTTGGAGAACTGGGCTATAGACTGGCAGGTCTTCTCCAGATCCTGGTAGATGCACAGGCTGTTGCCGTCGCTCAGCGGCATAGCCCACTCCAGTTCGGGGTGGATGAATTCGAGATCATACCTCTCCCCCAGCTCGAAATCCTTGAGCGGCGGAGCGTAGTCCACCATCAGGTGATAGATGGCGTGGGTATTGTGGAAGTAGTCCGGCAGCGTTATCTCCTCCGTGGCCAGACCGCCACCAAGCTCATACCTCTTTTCCAGCAGTAGTACCTTCAGCCCCGCCTTGCTCAGATAGCAGGCGGTTGTCAGCCCGTTGGGGCCGCCGCCGATGATTATTACGTCGTAATTGGCTTCCATTTCCCCTCCTTGATAGGTTGCGATTTCTATAGTATGTGATAAGGTGTACCTTCCCTATGACGTTATCTCCAGGTCTTCCCTCTTGAACGTGTCGCGAGTCTTTTTCCATTGAATCCGCATCTGCTCGACAAGTGAATCCGGCTCCTCTTTGCCATTCTCCTCCCACGGCTTGGCCAGATTCATATCCTTGGCGATGATCCGGTAGCAGTTGTAGGACTCGGTTCCGCCTATGTTGGTCCCCACCCACCAGGATCCGCCGGTGCAATACAGGTTCTTTATCGGTGTCCGGTGGTTGGCCAGCTCGGGGGTAGGCCTGTTCTCGAAAGACTGATAGCCCGGGCGGTCATCCCCTGACATAGCCCCGTTGGGCGCCAGATTCTTCATCCTCAGACAATCATATGGGGTGTTGGGGTCATAGCCGATGATATTGTCCCAGTTCATGTTGGGGGCATGTTTCGACCACAGGTCGATCAACTGCTCGGCATACCACTTCTTCATCTTCAGCCACTCCTTCTCCGTAAACAAAGAGGCCGCCGGTCCCACCTGCTCGTTATTGCAGACGTATTTACCCTTGGGCGCGTAGGAAGGATCGACCATGCTGTGAGACCATACGGTGGGGCAGAAGTCCTCCATCGGCTGCCACAGCCCCAACTTCATGTAATAGGTCTCCTTGGCGATGTGCTCGGGATCGGGGGTTTCTGCCAGCCCGAGCCAGAAGGTCTCGTTTATATCGGGATTGAACGACGCCGTTGTGTACCTTGGCCTGTCGTGGCAGGCGAAGCTGTACCACATCAGGCAGCCGAATTGTGCTTCGGTCAGCTCCACTCGGCGCGCCGTTTTCTCATCCAGATGTTCCCTGCCTATCAGGTCGAAACAGAGCTGCCGCGGGTTCAGGGTGCTCAACACCAGCTTCTTTGCCTTGATCTGGCTACCATCGGCGAGCTGGATACCTTTCGCGGTTCCGTTCTCGATGATGACATGATCCACCTCGGCGTGGGTGAAGAACTTAACCCCGCCGGCAACCAGTATCTTATGCGCGGCGTGGGCTATCTGGTGGGTGCCGCCCCTGCAGAAACCCAGGCCCGGCAGCTGCATAGCGTAGCCTATGGTTTCAGCCCCGACCCCCGGGTGATTAACATCGAACGCCCCCGATAGGACGATTCTGGCAACGCAGTATTGTACTTCAGGGCTCTCCCACATCTCCTTCAGTGAGCGCAGGTGGCTGGCTGCAAGGTATAGTGAGTCCGGTTCAAAACCGGCTTCCACCAGTTTCGGGTATAAAGCCAATTGCCGCTCCATTATCTCGGGCGCCACGCGGTCCTCCGCCGGCAGGAACAGCCGATCTATCTGCACCCTATATGCCTCATCGCCCATCCATAAATTCCAGAACCTAAGCCACTGCTCGGCATCCTTCTGTGAGAAACGGGCAATCTCCTTGGCGGTGCGTTCCTGTGTGGGGTCATGTTTCTTGCTGTAGATGGCGATGCAGGTCTCATCCTTTCTAAACGTAGCGCCATCGGCGACGAGATACTGGTCGTGCTGGTTACCGTAGTCCCAGAACTCGGGGAAATCGCGGTAGAACGGCAGATGGTACCAGTCGAACATCAT
>CAZYOO010000021.1:0-20890 GCA_964649185.1 uncultured Dehalococcoidales bacterium | reverse complement strand
CATAGATGCCGACGATGCCAACGAGTGGGTGACACAGATCCCGGGCACCGGGGACAACATGGTTACATGGTGGCATATGTATATTAACCACTCGATAGCGGATATCGACTGGATCAAGTTCCGCTGGAACGGAAACACGGGCGGCGGCGAGACCAATCACTCCCTGTGGGTGCTGGAGAACGCCAGCCGCGATGAGTGGGAGCAAGACTCCGCCTGGACTTATCTCAACTTTACAGACATCCTCGAAAATGATGATAGTGATGTTTGCTATACGATAGACTCCAACATCGGCGACTACGTGGACGCCCGAAACGGCGAGGTAACATTCCTGGTGAAGGGTGCCAGGGCCGGCACCTTGGCCTCGCAGCGCATCAACTACGTGGTGATGACGGTGAACGGCAGCCCGGTGTGCGGCGATGTCACCGCTCCGGCGGCGGTCAACCTGAGCGCAACGGTGAACAGCGGCATCTCGATAGACCTGGACTGGATAGCCCCCGGCGACGACAGCATCCTGGGCACCGCCACCGAGTACGATATCCGTTACTCCGCCGCCGGCTCGATAAACGATGGCAACTGGGACAGCGCCGTTCAGGTGGCCAACGAGCCGGCGCCGCAGTCGGCAGGCTCCAGCGAGAAGTTCACCGTTTCAGGGTTGAACACGGGCGTGAAATACTGGTTCGCCCTCAAGGCCCGTGACGAGGTGCCCCAATGGTCCGAGATATCGAACTCGGCCAGCGCCAAGACCGCGGGGTCTCAGCCGGGTTATCCCGGTCCGGTGAAGGACCTGAGCGCCAGCGGCTCGTGCAACAATATCAAGCTGACCTGGACCGCCCCCGGCTCCAACGGTTACAGCGGCACCACGGTGGACTCGTACGACATCCGCTACTCCACCTCCGGCCCGATCTTCACCAAGGCCGCCTGGGACGCGGCCACCCAGTGCACCGGCGTGCCAACACCGGCCAGCCCGGGCACGGTGCAGAGCTTCAACCAGAGCTTCCTCGACTCGAACGCCGCCACCACCTACTGGTTCTCCATCAAGTCGACGAAGGGTGTGTATACCTCCACCCTGTCCCTCACCAGCCCCGACGCGCAGCCGAACCATGGCCCACTCAGGGGCACAGAATGGTGGCTGTGGCAGATCTACTACAACAGCTCCGAGGCGACGCCGGTGGAGAACACCGTCTACCACATCGCCAACGTGCGGGCGGCGGGACAGACGGCGACGGTGGACTACAGCGAGCTGGAGAACCCCGACCAGTGCGTGTTCCCGGGCTACACACAGGAAGGCAGCGCCATAATCGACTGGAGCTGCAACCAGAGCGGCGGCGAGACCGACCCGGCGCGGGAGCGCAGGGTGGATTCAGGCCTCGGGCTCGGCCTGAACTCGGAGTTGATGATGGACAGCGAGCTCTACGTTGAGGGCGATGATGCCACGATGTGGCTAAATGCGGACACCCTGCCCAGGTCTTTCGGTACCGGCGGCTTCGCCGATGGCGATGTCCCCACGGTTTACCTGTACAGCTACCAGCACGACAGCATCCCGCCCGAGGATTCGGGCCCGCCGGGCGCGGAAGACGGCTACCCGTTCGCGGTCGGCGAGGACGACTGGAAGCAGTGGGTATGGGCCAATGCCAGCGGCGATAACCTATACGGTCTTGATGACCAAGAGCAGGAGAAGGGCTACAGCTGGGAGGTGGACAGCCTCGACGACAGCTACGACGTGGGCGCCAACTGCGAGGCCCCGGCGGCCACCGGCACCTTCAACGTGGCGGTGGTGAACCGCACCAATAGCTACTTCAAGACGTATGATCCCTTGGGCGGGGACCAGACCCCCGATGGCGATACCACCCAGTACTGGTACAGCTGCGAGGTGAAGAACTTCGTGAGGCTGCTGGACCAGACCACCTATGCCGGCTATGAGGACTGGGGCATCGTGGAATACGAGACGCGAAACATATCGGCCACCATCGACGAGTTCAGCGACGGCGGCAGCGGGTTCGATATAAACGTGACCATCACCAACAACGAGGATGTCTCGGGCAACTTTGCCGTGCTGGTCCTGATAATGAACATGGACGCGGTTACCGACGAGACGTGGAACGACGGTGAGCCCTACCCCGGCGGCGAGACGGTGTACCCCAACATGTCCGAGAAATCGATATACGAAGCCATCCAGTACACCGGCGACCTGGGTCCCGGCTCCAGCACCCAGCTGAGCTGGAACAACGTGGGTGACAGCAGCGGCACCCCCGAGTACAAGCTGTGGGTCACCGGCGCTACGGATACGATCAACTGAGCGGTTGTTGCAACTGTCGACCGGACACCGTGAAAATCGGGGGCGCTCCTGTATCCATCGATAAGAGGGGCGCTTGAGGCCATTTATCCTTTCAATGGCGTCTGTACGCCTGAAAACGGGCCTTGATGCTGCGTGATAGTGCTGGGTATCGGATCGCCGCAAAGTGAGGGCTTTTTCAGACGTTGGGGGCAGGTAACTTGGGGGAAGGCGGCTTCAGGCTTGACGAAACGGTGGTTTTTGGTATAGTGTATTATTTTGAAGCGTAATAAGGAGGGAGAATGGAAGTAAAGACCATACTATCTGAAAAGGAGATGCCCACCCGGTGGTATAACATCCAGGCGGACCTGCCCAAACCCATGCCGCCGGTGCTGCACCCCGGCACCGGGCAGCCCATCGGGCCGCAGGACCTGGCGCCGCTGTTCCCCATGGAGCTGATCAAGCAGGAGGTGAGCCAGGAGCGCTGGATAGACATACCGGAGGAGCTGCAGGAGATCTACAAGATATGGCGCCCCACCCCGCTGGTGCGGGCGCGCCGCTGGGAGAAGGCACTGGACACCCCGGCCAAGATATACTACAAGTGGGAAGGGGTTAGCCCCCCGGGCAGCCATAAGCCCAACACCGCGGTGGCCCAGGCATATTACAACAAGCAGGAAGGGGTGAAGCGCATCACCACCGAGACCGGCGCTGGCCAGTGGGGCAGCGCCCTGTCCTTCGCCTGCAACATCTTCGGACTGGAGTGCAAGGTGTTCATGGTGCGGATCAGCTACGACCAGAAGCCGTACCGCCGCATCATGATGGAGGTATGGGGGGCGACGTGCGTGCCCAGCCCCAGCCCGGAGACCAATGCCGGCCGCACCATACTGGAGCAGGACCCCAACTCGCCGGGCTCGCTGGGGATCGCCATCAGCGAGGCGGTGGAGGTCGCCGCCCAGAGGGAAGACACCAAGTACTCGCTGGGCAGCGTGCTGAACCATGTGCTGCTGCACCAGAGCATCGTGGGGCTGGAGACGCACAAGCAGTTCGAGAAGATCGGGGAGTATCCCGATATCGCCATCGGCTGCGTCGGCGGCGGCTCCAACTTCGGCGGTTTCCAGATGTACTTCGCCCGCGACAAGATCGTGGAGGGCAAGAAGACGCGCATCATCGCGGTGGAGCCCACCGCCTGCCCGACGATGACCAAGGGGCTGTACAAGTACGATTTCGGCGACACCGCCTGCACCACGCCGCTGCTCAAGATGTTCACCCTGGGCCACAGCTTCATCCCGGCCCCGATCCACGCCGGCGGGCTGCGCTACCACGGCATGGCACCTATCTTGTGCCACCTTCATGACCTGGGGATAATCGAGGCGGTGGCGGTACACCAGAACCCCTGCTTCGAGGCCGCCATCAGCTTCGCCCGGGCGGAGGGGCATTTGCCGGCGCCGGAGACGGCCCACGCCATCAAGGTCACCATGGACGAAGCCCTCAAGTGCAAGGAGTCCGGCGAGTCCAAGGTCATCGTGTTTAACAACAGCGGGCACGGCCACTTCGACCTGGCGTCCTACGAGAGGTACCTTACCGGGAAGCTGGAGGACTACGAGCTGCCGGATGAGAAGATCCAGGAGGCACTGGCTCAGCTGCCTAAGGTTGGCGAATAGATACGCACCACACAATCACTGTTCTCCATTGGTACCGCCCCTTGCGTCAAGGGGCGGTACTTTTTTACCTTCTCTTTACCTGTTGGTATGATATAATCCAGTTGTGAAAGGCAAAGGATTGACCGGGTTCAAGGGCTATGTCGTAGTCGCGGTTCTGGCGTCGGTGCTGCTGGTAGCCGGATGCGCCCCGGTTTCGGCCAACGGCGCGGCGACGTCGACCCCTGTCGAGACATCTAATCCCTCCCCCGGCGTATCGTACTGCCTGCCCTCCATCACCGAGGTGGTGGAGACGGTGCAGCCGGCGGTGGCCTCCATCGTGGTGGGAGCTGTAGGCTACAACATCTTCCTGCAGCCGGTGCCCACCGAGCAGGCCGGCTCGGGGGTGATCATCGACCCCCGGGGCTACATCGTGACCAATAACCACGTGGTGGAGGGGGCCACCAGCATAACGGTGAGCATCCCCGACGGCCGGAGCTTCGATGCCACACTGGTGGGCACCGATCCCTTGACCGATCTGGCGGTGGTAAAGATCGAGGGCAGCAACCTGCCCACGGTCGATTTCGGCGACTCGAGCCGGCTGAAGGTCGGCCAGTGGGTGGTGGCCATCGGCAACGCGCTGGCGCTGGAGGGCGGGCCCACGGTCACCGCCGGGGTGATAAGCGCGCTGGGGCGCACCATAGATGCCGGTAGCGGGTGGACCCTCTACGATGTGATCCAGACGGATGCCGCCATCAACCCGGGCAACAGCGGGGGCCCGCTGATCAATCTGGAGGGAGAGGTCATCGGGATCAATACCGCCAAGATATCGTCGGTGGATGTCTCGGGCGTGGGATTCGCGGTCAGCGCGGATACCGCCCGGCCGGTGGTCGAGGAGCTGATAACCAGGGGCTACGTTACCCGGCCCTATCTAGGCATAACGGTGGTGACGGTTACATCGGCCATCGCCCGCAACTACGACCTGGCGGTGAGCGAAGGGGCAATGATCTACCAGATGTCGCCGAACACCCCGGCGTCCGATGCCGGCCTGCTGCCCGGCGATGTAATCATCGCTCTCGACGGCGATAAGATCACTAACGCCGATGGGTTGATACTGGCCATCCGCGCCCACAACGTCGGCGACACCATCACCATAACCTATGCCAGGGGCCATTCGCAGTCGAGCACCTCTGCCACCCTGATACAGCGCCCGCGCTAGCTAGGCGTTGCGCCTCACCCCCAGCTTCATCTGCTCCCCGGCTATCTTGTGGCTCTCGCTGTAGGCGTCGCCGGGGATGCCCTCGACCAATTCGGTGGACAGCGTCTCCCGCCTGATGTAATCGCCCCACCTGTCCAGCACGCGGTCGATATTTTCGCCGCGTTCGTAAAAGGTGGTTATGTAGTCGGCGATGTCGAAGCCGGCGCTCTTGCGCATGGACTGCAACCGGTGCACTATCTCCCGCGCGGTGCCCTCATCGGCCAGCTCCGGCGTCACCTCGGTGTCGATGGCGATAAAGTAGCTGCCCTCGTGAGCTACTGAATATCCAGCTTTGCCCACATAATTAAATGTACTTGCTGGAGCGAGTGTTTGGTGTCCTTTTTTTACCTTAAAGACAAAATCTTTGGGGTCGAAATCAGGATGTAAGTCTATAATACCTTTTTTATGTAACCTGCTATCATCACTAGTCTCCAAATACATATTTGATTCGACCTCTACATAGCAATAATCTCCTCGCCTGTCTATGAATTCGATCGCTTTAACGTTTAGCTCTTCAAGAATTGAGTCTCTAAGCCTTTCGATGCCCTCTTGTTCACTTTTAGAACGAGTTTTAATCAATACGCGCGAAAGCGGCTGGCGCACCTTGATGGCCTTCTTGCTACGCGCCGAACGACCTATACTGGAGATCGTCATCGCCATGTGGATGTCCTCCCCCAGCCGCTGGTCCACCTTCGACATATCGGCGGTGGGGAAGTCGGCCAGGTGCACGCTCTCCGGCGCGTCGGGGTAGCAGGGGCACACCAGGTTGCGGTACATCGCCTCGGCGATGAACGGGGTCAGCGGCGCCATCAGCTTCGATATCGTCACCAGGCACTGGTACAGCGTGGCGTACGCCGAAAGCTTGTCGGCATCGCTCTCGCTCTTCCAGAAGCGGCGGCGGCTGCGCCTCACGTACCAGTTGGACAGGTCCTCCACGAACTCCTGTATGCGGCGCCCGGCCTCGGTGGGGTTGTAGCCCTCCAGGGCGCGGTCCACGTCGGCGATGAGCTGGTTCAGGTCGGATATTATCCAGCGGTCGAGCTCCGCCTCGCACGGGGCCTCGCCGGCCTTGCCGGGGTCGTACTGGTCGATGTTGGCGTAGGTGACAAAGAAGGAATACACGTTCCACAGGGTGCTGAGGAAGCGGCGCTGGGCCTCGCCCACCAGCTCCGCGGAGAAGCGGCGCGGGTTGCCCGCCGGAGACGAGGTGAGCAGGTACCAGCGCAGGGCGTCGGCGCCGTGCCTGTCTATCACCTCGGCGGGCTGCACCACGTTGCCCCTGGACTTGCTCATCTTCTCCCCCTCGGCGTCCAGTATGTGCCCCAGGCAGATGACGTTGCGGTAGCACGGCCGGTCGAACAGCAGGATGGAGATGGCGTGCAGGGTGTAGAACCAGCCGCGGGTCTGGTCCACCGCCTCGCAGATGTAGTCTGCGGGGAACTGGTGGTTCGCGCTGAGCATCCGCTCCGCCTGCTCCACCGTCATGTCGTGAAGGTCGTGCTCCCAGGAGGCCACCGGCATCGCCCCGGAGTCGAACCAGGCATCCAGCACGTCGGGGACGCGCTTCTTGAGGCCGCCGCAATCGCAGTCAATCATTATGTCATCTATGTAGGGCCGGTGCAAATCCAGCTCCCGGGCCTCGATCCGCTTGGCGATGAGCTTGGGCATGGACTCGTCGGCGATCTTGCCCCGCAGCTCCTGCCAACTGCCGATGCACTCCTCGGCGCCGCAGTTCTCGCAGCGCCACATCGGCAGCGGGGTGCCCCAGTAGCGCTCGCGGGAGAAGGCCCAGTCCACGTTGTTCTCCAGCCAGTCGCCGAAGCGGCCGCGCTTGATGTGCTCCGGGTACCAGTTGATCTCCTCGTTGCCGGAGATGAGCCGCTCCTTCCTGGCCGTAGTACGTATGTACCACGAAGGCTTGGCGTAGTACAGCAGCGGGGTGGCGCAGCGCCAGCAGAAGGGGTAGGTGTGCCGTATGGTATCGCTGCGGTACAGCAGCCCCCGTGACTTCAAATCATCGAGGATGAGCGGGTCGGCTTCCTTGACGAACTTCCCGGCGAATGGATAATCGCCTTGGATGATGCCGTCCAGCCCCACATAGTCCCGCACGAAGTCGAGGCCGTTCTGCTGCCCTGCCAGGTAGTCGTCCTCGCCGAAGGAGGGCGCTATGTGCACTATGCCCGTGCCGTCCTCCATAGAGACGAAGTCGGCGGCTATGGCGCGGTAAGTAAGGTCGCCCTGCGCCTCCTGCACCGCCAGGTCGCCGTCCTGCTGGAAGCGCCGTCTCTCCACGCCGAACCGGTGCGGGTTGAACAGCGGCTCGTAATGCGCGCCGGCGATATCCCCGCCGCCGACCCTGCCGATCTCGCGGTAGCCTTCGAGGTCGACTACCGGCACCAGCCTTGTGGCCATGATGATGAAATCGCCGTCCCCCTTCATGACCGAGTACTCGGCATCGGGCGCTACCGCCAAAGCTGTATTGCCCGGCAGGGTCCATGGCGTGGTGGTCCACGCCAGCAGATAGGCCGGTTTGGAGGCCGAATCGGCCCCCTTGAGGGCGTTTTCGAGCGGTGTCCCCGCGATTGAGTTAGGGTCGACCTTGAACTTGATGTAAATCGACGGGTCGGGGGTATCCTCCTGGTAGCCCAGTGCCACCTCGTGGGAGGACAGCGAGGTGCCGCAGCGGGGGCAGTGGGGGGTGACCTTGTATCCCTGGTAGATGAGGCCCTTGTCCCACAGCTGCTTGATTATCCACCAGCAGGACTCGATGTAGCTCGGCTCCAGCGTCCGGTACGCCTTCTCCATGTCCACCCAGAAGCCGATGCGTTCGGTGAGCCGGTTCCACTCCTCCACATAGCGGAACACGCTATCGCGGCAGTGCCGGTTGAACTCGGCTACGCCGTAGGTCTCGATGTCCTCCTTGGAGCTGAAGCCCAGCTCCTTCTCGATAGACAGCTCCACTGGCAGGCCATGGGTGTCCCAGCCCGCCTTGCGCGGGGCGCGGAAGCCCTTCATCGCCTTGTAGCGGGGGATGACGTCCTTGAACACCCGCGACAGGATGTGGTGCACCCCCGGGCTGGCGTTGGCGGTGGGTGGCCCCTCGTACAGGATGAACAGGTCGCCGTCCGCCCGCTGCTCCACGCTGCGCTCGAAGACGCGCCGCTCCTGCCAGAAGCGTATGATGCCCTGCTCCAGCTCGGGGGAATTTACCCTGCTCTGTACCGGCTCGAACATGTTTTATACCCTCGGTCTAAGACTCCATCATGCGATAAACTAAAAAACCCGCCCCTTAGGGACGAGTCTCATAACCCGCGGTACCACCCTGCTTCCCCACGGTGGGGGCACTCGTTCGAGGCACGCTGCATGCCTCCGCCGGGGTAACGGCCGACGCTGCCGGCCAAGCCTACTGGCGACGGGCTACACCCCGCCGCGTTCGGTTGGAGGCTCGGGAGGGATTTTGGGCGGGACGGCTGCGTCTGCTCTCACCGTACCAGACTCGCTGGGCGCCTGCCCCCGCTTACTCGTCTCCGTCAACGCCTTTATATATCGTTATTATTCAGTTTCAAGAGCCTACCACGAACCCGGCGCCGAAGTCAAGGCGGCATCACCGCTGCCTGAGGATGGTGACCTTGCGCTCGTCGCCCTCGCCGGTGCTCTCGGTGGTGACGCCCTCGTAGTCCAGCAGCGCCAGATGCACGATGCGCCGCTCGCTGGCCGGCATGGGCTCCATGGTCACCGGCTGGTCGGTGGACACCACCCGCTCCGCCATGCGCTGCGCCAGGCTGGTCAGCGACTGCTTGCGCCGCTCCTTGTAGCCCTCCACATCGATGCTCACCGGCATGTGGGCCTTGAGCCGCTGGCTCACCATCAGGAAAACGATGTACTGCAGCGAGGCCAGGGTGTTGCCCCTCCTGCCGATGAGGATGCCCAGGTCGTCGCCGTTGATATTGAGGCACACCGGTGCGGAGCCCTCGGAAGGCTCCTTCTGCTCCACGGTGGCCGATATCCGCATCAGGGAGAGCAGCTCCTCCAGCATCCCCTGCGCCAGGGCGCTGGCATCCTGTCTCAGTCCTTCCGGCGGTATGCGGGTTACCCTGACCGTAGCCTCATCGCTGCCGAAGCCGAGGAAGCCCGACCTTCCCTCGCTGAGGACCTCCACCTCCACCTCATCGCGGCTTGCGCCGAGCTCTGCGAGCGCGAGAGCTACGGCTTCTTCTACGGTCTTTGCGCTTATCTCTAGACTTTCCATCAGAGACCCTTTCCTGTTGTTTATCCCTCTCGGCAGCCAGCTTCTCTTCCTGCTCGGCTCCCTCGGGTGTTTCCATGACCTGCTCTTGCTCCGCCTGCGGCGCCGTGGCCAGATCCCGCGCCTTGGAGAATACCGATTTCACCGAGCCCAGCGTGCCCCACCCGGTGATGAAGTACTGGGTCACGATGCCGATGATATTGGACACCACCCAGAACAGCGCCAGCCCGCTGGGGAAGCTGAGGGTGAAGAAGGCGAACATCAGCGGCAGCATCCACTGCATCATGTTGTTCATCGACTTCTGCCGGGGGTCCGCCGTTTCCGTGCTGGACATCTTCTGCAGCACCCACATCGAGGCCGCCACCAGCACGGGGAGGATGAAATACCTGTCGGGCACGCCCAGGTCCAGCCACAGGAAATCGGGGTTCAGCGGCACCGCGCGGTGGATGGCGGCCGCCGAGTACAGCCGCTGCGACAGCCCCAGCATCTCCTCGGGGGTGGCCGCCAGCGCCTTCATGATAGACTGGTACAGGGCGATCCAGATGGGGAGCTGGAGGATCATGGGGCCCAGGCACCCCAGCGGGTTGACCCCGCTCTCCTTGTACAGCTTCACCATCTCCTGCTGGAGCTTCTGCTTGTCCTTGCCGTACTTCTCCTGCAGCTCCTTCATCTTGGGCTGCAGCCCCGTCATCGCCTTTGTGGAGCGCAGCTGACGCAGGGTGATGGGCAGCATCAGCAGTCGCACGATGATGACCAGGATGATGATGGCGATGCCGAAGCTGTCGAAGAACACGTCGGAGAGCAGCACCAGGAAGTTAAGCATGGGCTGCATCAGGATCAGGTTCCAGGTGTCAACCAGCCCGTAGGTGAAAGCTACGATCACCAGCGCGATGCCGACGCCGATGATTATCAGGTTCTTCTTGCTGAGATTGGCTAACATCAATTACTCTTTAACTTACTCGCCGGGGTATCTCCAGATTATCTGGCCTGCCTCTCCGCCCAGGGCGTAGACCCGCTGGTTGGCGGCGTGGACGTAGACCACCACACCTCCCTCGCTGTTCACCTCGGCGTAGAGTGAGGCAAGTACCTGCGTCGGCGTCTCTCCGCCGAGCAGGGTGGACCAGAGCTGGTTTCCGCTGGCGGCGTCGAAGGCATAGACCCTGCCGTTCTCGGTGCCCGCGAATATCATCCCCTGCAGCAATGCGGGGTCTCCGCGGACAGGGCTGCCGGTATCGGCGGACCATATCTGCGCGCCGCTCTCGGCGTTGAGGGCGTACACCCGGCCGTCCAGGCTGGCGGCGTAGATGGTACCGTTGTTCGCTACGGCTTTGCCCCAGAACCAGTTGCCGGCCTCGAACGGGGTGAAGCCGGCCTTGGGCTGCCCGCTGGAGGCATCGACGGCGTAGAGCTTGCGGTCGCAGGAGCCGAAATAGATGCTGCCGTTATATTCGATCGCAGTAGCGACTATCGCCCCGTCCACCTCGAATGGCGACTGCCATGCGGGTGAGCCGTCCGCGGCATCGACGGCGTACAGATTCTTGTCGAAGGAGCCGATGTAGACCACGCCATTGTGCACCAGCGGGGTAGCCCAGATATCATCGCCGGTGTGGAACGGGGCCCATTCCAGTTGCCGGGTGGAGGTGTTTACAGCGTACAGGCTGCCGTCGGAGGAGCCGATATACAGGATGCCGCCTTCGACCACCGGGCTGCCCACGATGGCGCCCAGTGAGTCGTCACCCTCCTCGGGGTAGGACCACACCCGGAACCCGTGTTCCGCATCCAGGGCGTAGACCTTCCCGCTGCTGTAGCCCCCGGCGTAGACCAAGCCATCGTAATAGGCCGGAGTACCGTAAAAATAGGAGACGCTCGACTCGTCGGGATAGCGCCACTTCGAGTAGGCACGGTCTTCGATGTTGTCCAGCGCTATGACCCTGCCCTCCATGGCGCCGTAGAACAGTAGGTCGCCGGAGGAATCGCCGCTGGACACGTTGGCCACCACCGGCCCCGACCAGCCGCTTGGTCTGGCGGACGGCATGCATCCCCACAGGAGCATAGAGCAGGCGATGATTGTGATGAGGGGTATCGTGAATTTACGTTTCATTCAGAATATATCTCTTGATGGCGGCTGCAGGTTCAGGGCACCGGGTCGTACCCGCCGCCGCCGAGGTTGAGCGGATGGCAGCGGGCGAGGCGCCTGGCCCCCAGCCAGACACCCTTCGCCAGCCCGTACCTATCGATTGCTTCATAAGTGTACTGGGAACAGGTCGGAACGAAACGGCAGGAGTGGGCGGTCGCCTGAGATATGGTCACCTGATAGGTGCGAATCAAGGCTAAAGCAACCCTCTTCACTCCGCTCCCGTCCCGCTGCTTAGCAACTGCGCCCGGGACAGCAACTCCTCCGCCGCCTGCCGCAGGTCAACGTAATCCGCCGTAACCGCACCCTGTCGGGCGATAAGCACCATATCCCAACCGTCCTTTACCGGGGCCTGCCGCACAATCTCGCGCAGCCTGCGCCTCACCCGGTTGCGCACCACCGCCCCGCCCAGCCGCTTCCCCACCGCGAAGCCACACCGGCTCACCCCCAAGCTGTTGGGCAGCGCCCGCAGCGCCACCAGCTCGTTGGCCCAGGACCTCCCTTCATTGTAAACAGCGGCGAACTCGCCTTTGTTGGAAAGTCGCGCCGTCATCAAATTGACTTCACCGCCTCATCCCGACACGGTGAGCCGCCAGCGGCCCTTCAGCCTCCTCCGGCGCAGAACGGCACGGCCGCCGCGCGTGCTCATGCGCGCCAGGAAACCATGCTCCCGCTTTCGGGGTATCTTCTTCGGCTGCCAAGTCCGTTTAGGCACGATAAAGATTATACTGTAACGTTATGGGGGTGTCAAATATTTATACTCGTCCCTCGACATCTGACGGTCGAGCCTTGCCAGACGTGTATAACCGGAGACTACTGCGCTTTTTATCCTCATGACACCATTATAGAGTCACCCATCTATCTGAACTAGTACAACATTGCGCTGGACATCCCCGCTTCGCGATAGTATAATAGGTGCGGTTTAACACCAACGGAGGCAAACTTGGAACGAGAAGAACTAAAGACCAGCCGCAGGGAGGTCACCGGGAAGAAGGTCAGGTTTCTACGGCGGGAGGGTCTGATACCGGCCAACCTATACGCCCGCGGTGCCGATTCCATCCCCCTGCAGGCGGAGACGGTGGAACTGAAGCGTCTGCTGTCCAAGGTGGGGCGCAACGCCCTCATCTCGCTCCATATAGACGGCGACAGGAAGCGGAGGATGGTCATGCTGCGCGATATCCAGCGCGACCCGCTGAGCGGCAGCCTGCTGCATATCGACCTGTTCCAGGTGGAAATGACGCACAAGGTGCGTGCGGATGTGCCGCTGTTGTTCGTCGGTGAGGCGCCGGCAGCCAGGAGCAGCCGCGCCATGCTGATCGAGAGCCTTACCGAGCTCCACGTGGAGGCTTTGCCCGCAGACCTGCCCCCGCATATCGAGGTGGACCTGTCGGTGCTGGAGGAGATAGAGCAGGCGATCCACGTGCGGGACGTAGCCGCCGGCGACGGCGTGGAGGTGCTCACCGACCCCGACCAGGTGATCGCCCGGGTAATGGAGAGCAAGGTGGAGGCGGCAGCAGAGGTGGTGGAGGAGGAGGCCGAGGCGGAGGAGGGTGAGGCTGCGCCCGAGGGGACAGCGGAATCCGAATAGGTTTATCTACAATACCGGATCTAAAATGGGGCCTTTATCAGGCCCCATTTATATTCAGTGGCGAATCGAGCGATTCATTATTCTGCTTGACTTGGTAGCAGCGAGCCGATGAAGCCCCGCTGTCCCCGCAGGAACTCGTCGGCGCACATCTGCTTCTTGCCCTCCATCTGCACTGACAGCAGCATCAGGATCCCCTCCCCGGTCTGCACCGCCACCTCCCCCTCGTCGAGGGGGAAAACCTGCCCCGGCTCTCCGCGGTCCCCCGGCATGGGCAGCGCATCGTCTATCCTGAGCCTCTTCCCCTTCCACGCGGTGTAGCAGCCGGGCCACGGGCTGTAGGCGCGTACCCGCCGCCATATCATATAGGCGGGGAGCCCCCAGTCTATCTCGCCGTCCGCCTTGGAAATCAGCCCGGTGCGGGTGGCGTCCGCCTCGCGCTGGGGCTGGGGAACGATCGCCCCCGACAGCCAGCGGGGGAGAGTCTCCACCAGCAGCTCGGCCCCCATTTGCGACAGCTTCACGGCGAGCGTGCCGGCGGTGTCCTGCGGCGCTATCTCCAATTTGCGCTGGGCCAGTACCGGGCCGCTGTCGATGCCCTCATCCATGAGCATGATGGATACCCCGGTCCAGTCGTCGCCGGCGAGGATGGCCGCCGGTATCGGCGTGGGGCCGCGGTGCCGCGGCAGCAGCGAGGGGTGGACATTGACGCAGCCGAAGGGAGGTATCGCCAGCACCTGCGGGGGCAGGATCAGGCCGTAGGCCGCCACCACTATCACATCGGGGGAGAGCCCGGCCAGCGATTCGATGGCGGCGCTCTCCTTGAGGCTGCGGGGCTGGCGCACGTCGAAACCATGCTCCACCGCCACCCGCTTCACCGGGGGGGCGGAGGTCGCCCGCCCCCGGCCGGCGGGCCGGTCCGGCTGCGCATATACCGCCGCCACCCGGTACCCGCTGGAGGCCAGCCGCTCCAGCGCCGGCACCGAGAAGTCGGGGCTGCCCATAAATACGACGCGCATCGTGCCAACGACATTGTATCACGATGGCATCCGGGGGGCAAAAAGAGCCCTAAAATTGGTGCATAATTGGTGCAAAAACCTATTGACCGGGGGTCTGGTTTTTGCTATCTTTGGTGTTGCGCCTGCTGAGAAGCCCTCCCCCCTCCCCAGCCACCCCGAAGTCTCAGGTATTGGTGTGCCGCCGGTTTAGCGGGGGCATAGTTGAATAAGCCATCCCGTTGTGGTGGTTTCTTGTCTCGACATACTGACTTAATTAGGAGCGTATGACGCATGCTGGTAAAAGAATCGCCAAGAGAAATATGGGATGCGGTGCTCGGGGAGCTTCAATCTCAGGTCACCAGTATTAATTACGATACCTGGCTCAGGGGGACGGTGGGGCTGGGCTACGAGGGCGATGATTTCGTGGTGGGGGTTCCTTCTCCCTTTGCTGTCTCGTGGCTGGAGCAGAAATTGGGTTCGCTGATACAGAAGACGCTTATCGGCGTCATCGGCGAAGAGGTCAACGTCTGTTTTCAGATCCAGTCTCGGGATGCGGTTACCAAGCCCAAGGGGAGAGCCAAATCGGCGGCGGGCAAGAACCACCGCAAGCCGGGGACCAACGGGTTCAACCCCAAGTACACCTTCCAGTCATTCATCGTGGGTAATTGCAACCGCCTCGCCAACGCCGCCGCCCAGGCGGTTGCGGAGAAGCCGGGCCATATCTACAACCCGCTGTTCATCTACGGCGGCGTGGGGCTGGGGAAGACCCACCTGCTGCACGCCATCGGCAACCTGATATCGAGGAACGGCCAGCGCGTGCTTTACGTCAGCACCGAGCAGTTCACCAACGAGTTCATCAAGTCGATCAAGGATCGAAAGACAGAGGAGTTCCAGAACAAGTATCGCAGCGTGGATATATTGCTGATAGATGACATCCAGTTCATTATCGGTAAGGAGCAGACCCAGGAGGGCTTCTTCCATACCTTCAACGACCTGCACAACGGCAGCAGCCAGATAGTGATCACCAGCGATCGGCCGCCGCGGTCCATGCCCCTGCTGGAAGATCGGCTGCGGTCCCGTTTCGAGTGGGGGCTGATCGCCGATAT
Organism: uncultured Dehalococcoidales bacterium; assembly: GCA_964649185.1. GTDB lineage: Bacteria > Chloroflexota > Dehalococcoidia > E44-bin15 > E44-bin15 > CAYUWM01. The sequence continues at coordinate 5,654 of CAZYOO010000021.1, read as the reverse complement.
CCAGCCCCCCGATCTGGAGACCCGCATCGCCATCCTGCAGGCCAAGTCCGAGGAGGACGGCATATCGGTGCCTGCGGACGTGCTGGATTTCATCGCCAGGAAGGTCCAGAAGAGCATCCGCGAGCTGGAGGGGTCGCTCAACCGGGTGGTGGCCTTCGCCCGCCTGACCAATGAGTCCCTCACCCTCGACCTGGCCTCCAAGGCGCTGGCCGAGTTCCATGAGACCACCCCGCGGCGGGTGCTGACCCCGCAATCGATCATCGACAAGACGGCCAAGTACTTCGACCTCGAGCCGGAGGCCCTGGTGGGCAGGCGCCGCGACAAGATGACCGTGATGGCGCGCCACCTTGCCATCTACCTGATCAGGGAGGAGACCGAGTGCTCTTTCAATGAGATCGGCAGGGTGCTGGGCAACCGGGACCACTCCGCCATCCTGCGCGCCTGTGAGAAGATCTCCCTGGATATAGACGCCAGCCCCGGCCTCAGGCGGGACGCCATCGAGGTCAGGGAACGGCTGTACGACCGGGGCGAGGCTTAGGCCGCGGACCACAAAAAGACATAAAAATAGTGCACAACTAGCTATATTCGGTGCATAATCCCCTCGTAAGGTGCATAACTATCCGTCTTTTATGTTAATCCCCCACGTTCGTAGGAAGTGTGTTTTTTTTGTGCGCCCGAGCCGATTTATCCCCGGCTTCCGCCTCGCCGCCGTGGCAACTGATGCAGTCATGGCCCCGCTTGACATCCGTTTACGGGCATCGTCGCTCAGGGTCGCGTGCTGTCGTCAAACGCCGCCCGAGAAGCTATAATAGACCAATGGCCGTGTTCTGGTGCACGGCGGCAGGATGGTGGTTACCGTTGATCGATCGTGTAGAGATATACGTTAAGGCAGGGGACGGGGGCAACGGGGCGGTGAGCTTCCGCCGCGAGAAATTCGTTCCCTTCGGCGGTCCCGATGGCGGCGATGGGGGCCGGGGGGGCAGCGTGGTGCTGCGGGCCGACCGGCGAACCGGCACGCTGCGCCGGTACCACCGCGGCGCCGGCCGTTTCGCGGCGGAGGGCGGGGGCAACGGCGCGGGGCAGAAGCGCCACGGGAAGAACGGGCAGGACTTGATATTGTCGGTGCCGCCGGGCACGCTGGTGTACCGGGAGGGTGACGAGCGGGAGCTGCTGGCCGATCTGGCGGTGGAAGGGCAGGAGGTGATGGTGGCCCGCGGCGGACGCGGCGGGCACGGCAACGCCCGCTTCGCTACGCCCACCAACCAGGCGCCGCGCTTCGCCGAGAAAGGGGACCCCGGCGAGGAGGTCTGCCTGACCCTGGAGCTGAAGCTGTTGGCGGACGTTGGCATCGTCGGCAAGCCCAGCGTGGGCAAGTCTACCCTGCTGGCGGCGGCATCGGCGGCGCACCCCAAGATAGCGGAGTACCCGTTCACCACCACCGAGCCGGTGCCGGGGGTGGTGGATCTGGGGTGGCGCTCGTTCGTGCTGGCGGAGATACCGGGGCTCATCGAGGGGGCCCATGAGGGGCGCGGCCTGGGGCTCGATTTCCTGCGCCACGCCGAGCGCACCCGGGTGCTGATACACCTGCTGGACGGCGGATCGGAGGACCCGGTGGCCGATATGAAGCAGGTGAACCGCGAGCTTGACGAGTTCAGCCCCAAGCTGGCGGAGAAGCCGCAGATAGTGGTGGTGAACAAGATCGATATCCCCGAGGTGCGTCAGCGCATACCGCAGCTGGAAGAGGATCTGGCGGGCATCGGAGAGCCGCTGTTCTTCATCTCGGCGGCCGCCGGGGAGAACGTGTCCCTGCTGATGGCGAAGGCGGGCCAGATGCTGGATAGCGCCGCTTCGCCGCACATCGAGGAGGCGTTGAAGATATTCCGCCCGCCGCCGCGCCGGGAGCGGGTTTCGGTATCGCGCAGGGGGGATGCCTTCGCGGTGTCCTCCCCGCGGGCGGAGCAGATGGTGGCCCGGATGGACCTGAACAACCCCGAGGCGCGGGCTTACCTGCGGGGGCGGTTCGCCAGGATGGGCGTCACCGCCGTGCTGGAGAAGCAGGGGGTGAAGCCGGGGGATGTGGTGTGGTTCGGCAAGATAGCCATGGTCTGGGAATAGCGCCGGGGCGCGCATAACGGCGTCGACTCGAACACAACGTCAGTCAATTGAGGGGCGAAATGATGGATATCGGAGTGCTGGGCGGCACCTTCGACCCGGTCCACGCGGGGCACCTCGCCATCGCTGAGGCGGCGCGGGAGCGGTTGAATCTGGCGCAGGTGCTGTTCGTGCCTGCCGGCGTGCCCTGGCTCAAGTGGGGCCGGGATATCACCCTCGCCGAGCAGCGGGTGGAGATGCTGGGGCTGGCCGTCGCCCCGTACCCTGCGTTCCGCGTATCCCGCATCGAGCTGGAGCGGCCGGGCCACTCCTATACCACCGATACGCTGGAGCAGCTCAAGCGCGAGCTGGGCGGCGACGTCGAGCTGTACTTCATACTGGGTGAGGACGCCCTGTCCGAGCTGCCGCTGTGGCACCAGCCGCAGCGCATCGTCGATTTGTGTCATCTGGTGGCCGCGCGGCGCCCCGGCAGCCGTCCCCCCGACCTGAAATCGCTGGAGGGCGTCTTGCCCGGCGTCTCCAGTCGTGTTATCATCCTCGACAACGAGCCGGTGGACGCCAGCTCGTCCGGAATCCGGGAGCGGGTCGACGGCGGCCTGCCGATAGACGGGCTGGTGCCGGATGCGGTGGCGAGATACATCGCGGAGCACGGCCTGTACCGGAAAGGGGGAGTGAATTGACCGGGGATTTACACAGGCGGTTCATGGAGGTGGTGGCGGAGCGCGGGCTGAAGCGCGGCGAGTTCACCCTGGCATCGGGGGAGAAGAGCAGCTATTTCTTCGACCTCAAGATGGTGACCCTGTCGCCGGAGGGGGCGTACCTAGCCGGCAGGCTGGTGCTGGACGTGCTGAAGGACATCGACATCGACGCCGTGGGCGGGCTGACGCTGGGCGCCGACCCCATCGTGGCCGCTGTGGCCGCGGTGAGCTATCTGGAGGGCAGGCCGATACCGGCCTTCATCGAGCGGGGGGAGCTCAAGGACCACGGCACGCAGAAGGCCATCGAGGGGTACCTGCCGCAGAAGGGGGGCCGCGTCGCCATCGTGGAGGACGTCATCACCAAGGGCGGCGCCAGCCTCAAGGCGATAGGGCTGGCGGAGGGCGCCGGGTGTAGGGTGGTTAAGGTGGTGGCGCTGGTGGACCGGCACCAGGGCGGCAGCGACGAGCTGCGCCGCCGCGGCTACGACTTCAGCGCCATACTGCACGCCGACGCGCAGGGGGAGCTAAGCCTGTAACGGGGGAAATCGAGGCGGTGGTTTTCAGGGCGTGTATCCGTGATATAATAGTTCAATACATTTTAAGCAGGTGCTGAATGAGAGTCGCAAGAGTGGCAATGTCGTTGGTTATCGGGTTCGCGCTGCTGTCCACACTCGCCTGCGGCGGCGGCGGCGGGCCGGCGGAGCCCACGCCCACGCCGACGATGACTGCCGAGCCGACGGTGACGCCCACTCCGGCCTCTCCGGAGGAGTGGTACGATAGCACCCGGGCGCGCATAGAGCGGGCGGTGATGGACTACCGCGGGGCGCACGAACTGGAGGTGCCGTTCACCCAGGGTTACGTCATCATCGGCAGCTACCCGTACAAGATCGTGGACATCTGCGCGCTGGTGGACGGCAGCTTCCTGCCGGGCGTGCCTGCGGGCACCGCCGCCTTCGATGGGGAGGACAACGACAACTGCGACGGCGGCGGCTGCAGCTGCCAAGCCGAATCGCACTATGTATGGGTGGCGAATCAGTGGGGCAATGTGTACTCTACTTGCTGGGGCGAGGGGTGCAATATGAGTTATGCCGCCGGCTTCCAGCAAGTGTGGCCTTGATGCCAGACAAGTGATGGTGATATGGTATGAAAGTGAACCTGCCGAGGATGGCCGCGGTACTGCTGCTGGGCGCCGTGCTGGCGTGCGGCTGCTCCTGCGGGGATGGGAACGGGGCGAAGCCGACGGCCAAGCCGACGGTCCCCACCAAGCCCACGCCCTCGCCGACCGCCACGCTGTCGGCGACGCCGGAGCCGACGCCGCTGCCCCCAGTGCGCATCCACTTCATCAACTGGGAGGGCAGGGTCAAGTTCACCGAGGCCGACGAGTACGTGTCGATAAAGAACTACGGGGACCAGCCGCTGAATCTGGAGCGCTGGAAGCTGATAGACCTCACCGACGGCGAACCGTGGTATATATTCCCGTTCTACGTCCTGAACCCGGGCATGACGACGCGGGTGTACACCAACCAGTACCACGTGGATTGGGGCGGTCACAGCTTCAACTGGCCGGAGCCGGTATGGAACAACACCGTGCCGGACACCGCCGCACTGTACAACGCGCAGGGGGAGAGGGTCTTTACCAGGAGCTACACCGTCGATTGATGGCGGGACAGGCTGCCGCCGTCGGCATCGGGGTTCACGTTCGTGTTATAATTGAGTGTAGATGACCGGCAGGACTGACGGGCAAATGAAGTACATGAAGGTCGCACTGGTGTTGCTGGCGGGCATCCTGCTGATGTCCGGCTTCGCCTGTAACGATGGGACGGGCCCCAGCCCTTCGCCCGGCCCCAAGCCCACGCCGGTGCCCAAGGCTACGGCCACCCCCACCTCCACCCCCACGCCCACCGCTACCGCCCTGCCGGCGGGCTCCGACATCCAGATCCACCGCATATTCTGGGCGGGCAGGGGCTTCGAGGAGTCCAACGAGTATGTGTCGATCAAGAATTACGGGGATGAAAACCTGAACATAGAGGGCTGGACCCTGAAGGATATCACCGACGGCGAGCCCATCTTCCGCTTCCCGTTCTACGTGCTGGGCAGAGGCGAACTCGCTCGCGTCTACACCAACGAGGTGCACCTGGGATACGGAGGCTTCAGCTTCTATTCCCGGGAGCCGGTGTGGAACAACACCGTGCCGGACACCGCCGCGCTGTACAACCGCGATGGCGAGCTGGTCTCCACCAAGAGCTACGTGATAGAGTGACCTCAGCCGCAAGACAGCAGGGGGTGAGTGGGATGAAAAGAGCCATGATTGCTGTGATAGCCCTTCTTTCTATCTTCCCTATCCTCGCATGTGGTGAAGGGAAAGGCGCAGAGCCCACACCAACACCTGAAAACATAAATGGTAAGCTTGCCTACATGGATGGTGACTTGAACCTTCAAACTACAATAGGAAAGTGGACAGATTATTACGCCGATGAACCGATACCTACCATCAATAGCACCGTATCTATTGATGGTGAGGAAAGATACATAGTTGACTTCTGCTATTTATCTGGTGGCACTTATGTTGGAGAAATGCCTCCATATAAACTACTACCTGAATCGGCCATTTCCATAAATGGAGCCGACAATGACAATTGCGATAATTACCCGAATTCTCCTCCACCATGTAATCGAACCCATCACTATATCTGGGCGATTGACGAGACAGGTAAGTTATATTCTGCCTGCATAGGGGACGATTGCTGGGAGAACAATAAAGACGGTTTTCAGGGTGTATGGCCGTGATAAGCCCTAGATATCCAGGTTCTTGACGCTCTTGGCGTGCGCCTGGATGAAGGCCTT
>CAZYOO010000020.1:14517-21273 GCA_964649185.1 uncultured Dehalococcoidales bacterium | reverse complement strand
GACTGCTGCCGATGACGGCACACTTTTCGCACTGGTGGAGGACACCAGTGGCCTATTGGACATGTTCGACGATGCTGCTGGAGCGCCGGGGCCAGCCCCGTGCACATGGGACGGGCTGCGCTGGGCGGTGTTCCCGGCCTACTCCGACATCGCGCTGATGAAGTCCACCGACGGCGGTTACACATGGAGCATCATGTGGCACCAGCCTTCTTCCGACGTGGGCGCACCGATAGCGGTAGTGCCCCAGCCGGGCTACGTTGACGGCGATTCCGCCAACAGCGCGGTCTTCGTGGCTACGGGCACGCGCTATGTAGCGCCCGGCAGTGCTCCCGGTGCTGAACTCATCGTTGGAGGAATGCAAGAGGGCAACATCTACCGCTCGTTCGACGGCGGCGCCAGCTTCACCCGGGTGACCCCGAGGAACCCGGCGGTGACCCTTGTCGCTGGCGGCACCATCACTTCGATGGACGTGGCGGAGAACACGGACTACCCCGGCACCTTCATGGCGCTGGTGGGCGTCTCCAGCCTGGGTCAGGGCGGCCCTGGTAACGGCTTCGGCGAGGGGGTCTACACCTGGAACGAGGACAACGACCGCGACTGGCGGGACAAGCAGGTGTCCACCGCCCTGCCGCCGGCGCCCTTCCCCGGCACGATGCCGGCGGGCAACGGCATAGACGTCTATGCGGTCAAGGCCTCACCGACCTACACCGAGGACCAGATAATGATGGCCGTGGTGAGTGACCTTGGTACAGGGCCGGGAACCCCGGGCTCGGGCATCTACCTGTGCCTGTGGGACGGCATGGATGGGGCGTGGGGCGGCGACGTTGACTCGCCGACCAACGGCCGCATCGGCGTGGCCACCCTGTACACCTATTCCGCGGTCATCGAGGTGGCCGACGACTTCAGCAATGCCAACAACGTGTTCGTCGGCATCGACGGCACGGGGCAGATTGGTGCTCCCGGCGCCGACGACGTATGGCGCATAGTGGGGCGCTCCACGGTTACCGGGCCCTCCCTGGTTCAGGCGAGGGGCCTCATACCGGCGCTCCCGGCTGCGCAGGTTGCCGGCCGCATCTCCGACATGCAGTTCATCGGCTCGGCCGCCACCGGCTCGCTGTACGTGGGCTGCGAGGCCCCGCTGGGCACCACCGCCGCTCCCGTCATCAGTGACGGGCAGGCGCAGGTGTTCCGCGGCGAGAGCCTGACCCTGTGGCCCACCTGGGCCCCGGCCTTCAAGCCCCCGTCAGGGGCGTGGCCGGTGTCGATGGACCTGATGGGCGAGAAGCTGATGGTCGCCGGCGGCGGCGACGGCTTCACCACCGGCGGCGTGCACCGCTGTGCCGCAGGCTGCATGGCCTGCGCCGCAGGCCAGCGCATGGTGTTCAACGGCGTGGGCCTGATGGACGACATAGCGGTCAGCCAGGACATCCCGGGCTACGTCAACCCCGGCGCCTGGCCGACGGGCGTGCCCCTGATGAACACGCTGTCATGGTGCCTGGCCGAGGCGGTAGCGGAGGAGATATCTCCCACCCTCGCCAGCGACGGCCTGATGTACGTGAGCACCTTCAGCGAGTGGAACCACAATGACATAGGAGCAGTCCACACGAGGCCGGACATGGCCGAGCTCTCGCTGTGGCGCTGGACCGACAGCATGCACTGGGAGCGCATCCTGTACGAGCACCTGACCATGCCGGTGGACGGCCCCGGTCCCGGTGCTCCCGCGGCTCCCGCTCCTGACCTGTACGCCCAGTACCGCGGCAAGCCGATGCTGACCGTGTCCGGCCAGGGCTACTTCTACAACGACTGGACCTGGTGGCCGCAGGTGAGCGACGCCTTCTCCGACGAGGACCCGTACGTGTTCCTCCTCGGCGGGCGCGGCGACTCGATAGGCGGCGTTTTAGCAGACCTGTGGGTGCAGGAGATGCTGTGGTACTCCCCCGACCTGGGCGACACCTGGATCAACGTGCTCCAGATGCCGCTGGGCGCCTACAACCTGAACCCACCGGCCCCGCAGGTCTACCCCAACGGGGTGGGCATGAGCGAGACCGGCTGGCACGTGGAGACCAACCAGATAGTGTTCATGGGCGACATCGCGGGGCGGGTCTACAAGACCACCAACCGCGGCGGCGCGTGGACCGAGGGCGTGTGGACCGCGCAGGGTCTGGAGATCTACGACATCGAGACGTCTCCGATCTACAGCGAGACCGGCGCATCGGATAAGGTGGTGCTGGTGGGCACCTATGACGGCGTCCCCAGGGACACCTTCACCCTGATACCCAACGTCAACAACCCCGGTTTGGTCGCCTCCGACTTCAAGAACGAGGTGTGGATCTCGCAGGACGGCTGCGAATCCGACCTGCTGATAGTCGGGGCCGAGATCAACACCGATCCCGGCTGGTCGGGCCACGAGACCCGTCTTACCAATCCGCTGCAGTCATTCGGCGGGGCGGTGGTCAACTTCGACAAGGGCTGGGAGACCAACGGAATGGTCTACTCCGCCGCAGGCGGCTGGATGGACCGCTGGCAGTTGGTGGGCCTGGGGGCGACAGTGCTGACCCGTATCGACGCAACCGATGTGGGCCTGTACCGCACCAAGATCAACCCCAGCGACCCTTCGGCCAGCACCTGGTCGCAGCTCTGGGACGCCGATGACTTCATGGACGTCACCCGCGATCCCCAGCCGCTGCTGAACATGATCCCGACGGACAACACCTACCGCGCGGTGTTCATCACCGACCTGCAGGTAGCGCAGGACGGCACCCTGTACGTGCCGTTCGGCATCTGGGACCAGAGCTACAACAGCCATTCCAACTTGGACACCCCCAACCCGCCCAGCCCGCAGCCGTGGGACGGTATCTTCACCAATCCCTACGGCGACAACGGCTACGGACGGTTCACCAACGGCGGCGTGCTGCGCACCCTCGACGGCACACAGAAGAATGTCGAGATACTGTCAGTGCGCGACGGCCTGGGTGAGTGGGACGGCCTGTACCTCAACCGAGCTGTTCCCGGAAGCAACATCCTGATCTCCCTGGCATGGGACTGGCAGGAGTGGCGCTTCAAGCTGGCGATCCTGGAGGACACCCTGTCCACAACCGCAACCTCAAGCGCGCCCGCATCCGGCGCGACCGGCGTAGGCACACTGGCCGACAACAAGGTCAGCGTTCAGCTCACGTTCGGCGCACTTGATGCGGATGTGTACGAGTGGCAGGTGGACGACGACTGCGGCTTCGTGCCGCCTCTGGTCGCCTCCGGCGTAACCTCGGAGGAACTGGTCACCGTCACCAACCTGGAGCCTGACGTATCCTACTGCTGGCGCGTCAGGGCTACGGAGCCCTACTGGAGCAGGTGGAGCGCACCAGCGCAGTTCCAGACCGTTATCGGTGCTGAACTGGTAGCTCCCAAGCTTCTGGCTCCGGCAGCCGGCGCAACCATCATGGAGAGCCGGCCCTCATTCCAGTGGACCGCCATTGGATGGGCCGACAAGTACTCCGTACAGGTGGCGACCAGCTCCGCGTTCGGTTCTGCGGACATGGTAGTCAACGAGAACCTGGGCGATATCCAGGCCTATCAGCCTGGTAGCGACATGGCCGACGGCACTTACTTCTGGCGCGTGAAGGCCTCGAGCTCTACTTCCTCAACGGCGTGGAGCTCCACGGGGTCATTCACCATCGCCTCAGAGGGGGCCGACGACGGTGGCACCAGCGCATGGGTCTGGGTACTCATCATAGTTGGCATCCTGCTGATCATACTGATCCTCGTGCTTATCATGAGGACCAGACGACCGGCATAACCGCCAACCACGAGAAGGAAAAAGTGCCCCCCGAATCAGTTCGGGGGGCACTTCCCTTTATATATAAGATAATGTTATGTGGCGGGTGGTGACGCACGAATACATGCCGCCGGTTATATGCGGGAGCGGCATCGGGGCAGCGGGCACGGAACGCCGTCAGCGGCAGTCGCAGGGATGGTGCCGCCGGTGGGGGCAGGGTGATGACGGGGGCCTGCCGGCCACCGTCGAGCAGTACCCGGGGACGTGCGGGGCTTGACAAATCCTGAAAATTGTGCTAGATTGAGTAATTTTGATTTGCAGGGTATTGACAGATTGGGCTGGATGTGTTAGAAAAGTCTAATACATTTTGCTCTGGTGTATCGATTTGATAGTATTGTGCTCGACGAAAGATAGGAGGCCCCGATGTGAGGAGGTTCGTACCGAATCGCAAGGATGTAATGACGATGAAAACGGCATTTCAGATAACCCCTAAGAAAGGAAGTGCGCAATGAATGGAAAGATTGCAAAACTGTTTGCGATGGTCATGGTGCTGGCGCTGGTGGTGTCACTGTCGGCGACCGGCATCGTGTACGACACCGAATCCGCTTCGGCCGCAGGCATAATGAAATGGCTCAAGGTGCCGATCCCCGAGCAGGCTGATTTCCAGCTCCTGCCCGGCTCCAACCTGAGCGCCATAGCGGTAACGCCGTCGGGCGACACCCTGTTCGCCGCGGTGTGGAACGTGTCCGATGACGGCGAGTGGCACGTGATGGAGTCCACGGACGGAGGGTTCAGCTGGAGGGACACCGGCTACAACGAGCAGGTGTACGCCGGGGACCCGTCGGACATCGTGGAGATAGTGGTATCCCCCAACTGGGAGATGGGGGCCAACTTCCGCTACCTGTACGTGGCCACCACCGACAGGGTGCACCGGTCGTCCAACGCCGGAGACATCTTCTCCACCATGGCGGGAGACCCGACCGCCGGCGGCGAAGTGATCACCAGCCTGGACGTGGCGTTCACCGACATCGGCCACGAGGTGCTGGTGGGCACCTACGGCGTGGGCCTCGGGCCCGACGTCTGGCTGTGGAACGACGCATGGATACCGCAGGGGGCGAACGATAACCTGATGCAGTTGTTCGGCGTGCTGGACGTGGCCTTCTCTCCCACCTACCGCGACGATGACATCATCTACTGCGTGGCCAATACAGAGCCGGCGATGCTGCAGCGGCAGACCATGCTGCGGATGGCCACCGACCCGGCCCGCACCTTCGGCGACGTGGCCAACTGGGGCGGCTACGTCTCCGACGCCAAGTTTTACCAGGGAACCACCAGTACCGATATAATATTCTGCGGCGACGCCGCCACCGGGGCCATCTCGCTGGGCGGCGGCTTCGACGGCCGCGCCCGCATGGCCTTCGCCGAGGACTACGACAGCTCGCCCGGCAGCGCCACCTGGTCGGTGTTCGTGGGCCTCACCGCCTACGAGGACCAAGGCGGTGGGGATATCTATTCCACCGGCGACGCCTTCCTGGTGAGCATCGTCACCACCTTCATCACCTCGTCCGAGGTTGAAGATAAGAACATCCGCGGCGCGGATAGCGCCTCCAACGTGTGGAGCATAGCCGTCTCCGGCAACACCGCCTCGGCCTCCATACTGGCCGGCATGCGCGAGCTGAACATCGAGGGCCAGACAGGCGCTCTGGTCAGCGGGGTGCACTACAGCACCAACGGGGGGACGAGCTGGCTGCAGAGCTACAAGCCGCCTTCGGGCATAACCGCTGCCGGGTTATCTTTGGACGGCCTCAACAACATCAACCAGGCCGAGACCTATGTGATAATGGCGCCGGACTTCCAGACCAGCGGCATGGCCTACGCCGCCACCTCGGGGCACTTCAGCGGGGTGTGGGTCAGCACCACCGACGGCACCACCTGGAACGGGCGGGGGCTGCTGGACTACAAGCTGTATGATATCAGCGATATAGAGCCCTCCCCGCGCTACGCCACCGACAACACCATCTTCATGGTGGCCGCCATGAGCCAGAGCTTCTCCACTTTCCCCATCGGCGTCCTGTGGCAGACCCAGGACGCAGGCGGCCACTGGGAGGTGATACTGGCGATGAACGCCCTGTTCCCCCTGCCCGGCATCAACATTGACGATGTGGAGCTGGCGGTGAATTACCCCGATGACAAGTACATCTTCGTCACCGGACCCCGCGTGATTCAGAATCTCACCTCGGATAACCCGCACTGCACCAAGTTGCTAGGCTCCGCCGACGGGGGCAACACCTTCACCATACCGGTGGGCACCGACGAGTTCGTGGTGAACGAGTTCGTGGCGCTGGGCGGCGCGGAGATAATCGCCGCCGGATGGGAGCTGTCCACAGGTTTCAACTATGTTTGGAGGACGGAGAAGACCGCCTACAACTGGGAGAAGTCGGACGCCTTCGCCAGGGACGCCACCGTGACCGACCTGGAGGTGTACGGCAAGTCCGTCCTGGTGGGCACCGGGCCCACCAAGGCCAAGGATGCGTGGACCGGTGCGCCGCCCCCCCCTGCTTTGGACGCGGTGAACGAGGGCGGGCAGGTGTACCTGTGCCACGATTACCTGGCCAACTTCCAGCAGTTCCTCAGGATGGGCAGCGACCCCGGAACCCTGGGCGACGAGGTATTCATCGCCTTCGACAGCGAATACTTCTCCAATGACATCATCTACGCCGGCCTCAACTCCTCCGTATCCGGAGGGGAGGGAGAGGTCTGGCGATATAAGGTGGGCGGCACCCTGCCGTGGGAGCAGATAAGCTCGGCCAAGGACGCCCCCTGCCCCGAGCACTGGGGGCTGTTCCAGGCGGACGGCTTAACCCCCGTGGAGTTTGACTCTATAGGCGACGGCTCTGTAGACGAGCCGGATCCTCCCAACGGCAACCCGCCGATGAACGTGCTGGGCCTCACCTGCGCCGACGACGGCACGCTGTACTCGCTGG
>CAZYOO010000020.1:4780-14417 GCA_964649185.1 uncultured Dehalococcoidales bacterium | reverse complement strand
CCGATGAACGTGCTGGGCCTCACCTGCGCCGACGACGGCACGCTGTACTCGCTGGACCAGATACTGCCCACGCTGGATCCCGTCGCATGGCCGCCCGCAGATGAGGCAGCTTGGGATCTCATTGGCAACGGGCTCACCTGGCGCAGCGCCGACCCTCTGCAGGAGTATGTAACCCTCGGCGCAGAGCCGCTGTTCGAGCCGATGGGCGTCGGCCTGGGGTGGCCCGACAACGGGCGCAACCTGCCGATAGTCTATAAGGACATGGAGGTGGTCGGCGGAGGCTCCAACTACCTGTTCGCCATCGGCAGGGACGGCAACGACGACCCCGCCATCTACTCGTACTACGACACGCTGACATCGCAGCGGACGACCGGCCCGGTAGACCTGGTGCGGCCGGAGGACGGTGCTACCGGCGTCGGCACGATGGTAGACCTGAACAAGGTGGCGGTAGTGCTGGAATGGGAGGAGGCGCCCGGCGCCACCCAGTACGAATGGGAAGTGGGGCGGAACGAGCAGTTCACCATCAAGGTGGCCCACTCCACGTTCCTCGACAAGGAGCCGGTGGCTAACCTGCAGTTGACCGACGCGGAGTCGCTGCAGGGCTACCTGTGGCCCGGCGACACCTTCTACTGGCACGTGAGGGTGGTGCAGCCTTACCTCAGCACCTGGTCCGAGACGTGGAGCTTCGACACCACGCCGGAGTCGACGGGGCCCAAGCCATCGCTGGTCTCACCCGCGGCCGGGGCCACCGGCACGAGCCGCAACCCGATGCTGCAGTGGGACATAGCGGTCAACGCCGACTGCTACAAGGTGGTGGTGGCCAAGGACTGCGACTGGAGCAGCCCCGCATTCCAGAAGGAGACCGGCGCTGAGACGGTGACCAAGGTGACCAGCACGCTGGCCTACAACACCAACTACTGCTGGAAGGTGACCGCCTACAGCGGAGGCTGCGACGGCACCATGCTGGGAACCAGCTACGGCGCTTTCACCACCGAAGAGGCACCGGAGGAGGTGGTGGAGGAAGGCACTCCATTCTGGGTGTGGCTGGTTATCGCCATCGCCGCCATCCTGCTGATAGCGGTGATAGCGCTGATCGTGCTCACCAAGAAGTCGTAAGCCTTATCGTTAAAAACAGAAAGCCCCCCGATTACGGTCGGGGGGCTTTTTCTTTTACGGTTTTGTACTGTTGCTCTAGCCGGAAACGCAGTCCAGCACCGCCACCTGGGTCTCCTCGGGCAGGCCCGATCTGGTCACGGATAGCTTGGGCTGGGGTTCGGCGCCCGCCTTGACCCCCATCTCCTTGAGGAACCGGTCCAGCGGCTCCAGCTCCATCCGCAGCGCCGCCGTCTTGTAGTGCATGGGTATGACGATGCCCGGCTGCAACTGCCTCACCACCTCGGCGGCGGCGGCGGCGTCAATGGTGGAGAGGCCGCCCACGGGCACCATCAGCACGTCCACCGCGCCTATCTCCTCCACCTGTCCCGACGACAGGGGATGCCCCAGGTCGCCGAGATGGCACAGCCGTATGTCCTCCATCTCGATGAGGTACACCGTGTTCTTGCCGCGCTCCCTGCCCTCCTCGGCATCGTGGAATGTGGCGATGCCGGTGATGAACACGCGTGACACCTCGTACTCGCCTGGCCCGTGTATCGCCTTCGGCTCGCCGCTGACGCCCGATATGAAGCCGTGGCCGGGGTGAGCATGGCTGGAGGTGACGATGTTCGCCTTGGGGCTGCCCAGCGTGTAGCCGATGCTGTCATCATAGGGGTCGGTGATCAGGGTGGCCCCTTTCCCCTTGATGCTGAAACAGGAATGTCCCCGCCAAGTGATATCGATTGCCATCACCCCCTTCTGGTAAGCCTATACGGCGACGGCGAAGCGCGCGCCCCGCCGTCGATATCGTACCAATCTATAGATCTGAGGCAGGTTCACCGCCGCCCCATGCGGTTCATCAGGGCCCAGCCACCGGGCAGTGCCACCGATGCCAGGGCAACCTTGATCGCGTCACCGGCAAGGAAGGGATACAGGCCGACGGCCAGGGCCGAGCTTTCCGGGCTGAAGCGGGAAAGCCATACATGCAGCCAAGTCAGGCCGAAGGCGTAGATCACTATGCTACCCATAGCCATCGCCAGCGCCATGGTCCACACCCGGCGATCCCAACCGTGCTCGGCAAACAGGCCAACCACGAAGGCCGCAGGCACGAACCCGATAAGATATCCGGCGGTAGGGCCGACAAAGGCGGCAATACCAGGCGCAGTAGTGGGCGAAAACCAGAACGGCATACCGGCAGCTCCGATAGCCAGGTAGGTGATCATGCTTAATGCGCCCCTCTTGCTGCCCAGCAGCGCCCCGGTCAGCAGTACGGCGAAGGTCTGCCCGGTAATGGGCACTGCCCCGATTTGGAAGGCGACCTTGGCGCTCAACGCGGTGATGGCAGTGAAGGTGAGCACCAGCAGCACATCGCGCACCAGCGTCGCCCTTGGGAAGAGCACCTCCATCATGGTAAGCGCTTTAACTCTTGCTTGCATCCATCTCTCCTTTCTCGAAAATGGTTTCAGTTTTTAGATTGCCAGCGCAGCACCGTAGCGGCCCACGAAAGGCCGGCCCCGAAGGCCACCAGCAGCAGCAGGTCACCCTGCTTCAGCCTGCCCTGCTCCACCGCCTCGCACAGGGCCACGGCGGGCGATGCCGATGACATGTTCCCGTAACGCTCTATGTTCTCGAATATCTTCTCCCGGGGTATCCCCAGGGCCTTGACCAGCGAGGCCTCGTTGATGCGTGTGTTGGCCTGGTGTGGTATAACCAGGTCTATATCGGAAATACTCAGCCCGGCCTGCTCCACCGCCTGCCGGGAGTAATCCACGATGGCGTTCACGGCGAACCTGAAGACTTCCCTGCCGTCCATTGTCAGGTAGTAGTGCCCGTTCTGGCTGCGCTCGCTAGCCCGGCCGCAGGGGCCGCCGGCCCACAGGCTGTCGGCGCCCGACCCGTCATTGCCCATCACGAAGCTTAGCATATCGGTCTCGCTGTCGCCGGCCTGCACCACCACCGCGCCTGCCCCATCGCCGAACAGCACGCAGGTGGAGCGGTCCTGCCAGTCAACGAGGCGGGTGAGCGCCTCGCTGCCGACCACCAGCACGTTGCCGTAGGAGCCGGCGTTCACGTACTGGTAAGCGGTGACCAGGGCGTAGATGAAACCGCTGCAGCCCGCCATGGCATCGAAGGCGGCGGCGCCGGTGGCGCCGAGGGCGTGCTGCACCATGGCAGCGGATGCGGGGAATGTGCGGTCGGGGCTGTTGGTGGTCAGGATCACCAGGTCGAGGGCATCGGGAGGGATCGCGGCTACGCTGAGCGCCCGTCTGCCCGCTTCGACCGCCATGGTTGCGGTCGACTCCTCATCGGCTACGATGTGGCGTTCCCGGATGCCGGTGCGGCTCTGTATCCACTCGTCCGAGGTGTTGACGATCCTCTCCAGGTCAGCGTTGGTGAGCACCTTCGACGGCAGGTATTTGCCCCAGCCGGTAATGTGTGCGTGAGCCATCTAATCCTTGACCATCCGAACCGCTACAAGTATACCAGAGCAGAGCTGGAGGGTCAATCTGCTGCTGCTTCGGCGCCGGCTAGACCTCGCGGAACTCTCCTTCAACCGTGCCCTCGTCGCTCTTCGGCTGTTCCCCCTCGTCCGCAGGCGCTTCCCCTTCGGGCGGCGTCTGCTGGCCCTGATACACCGAGGCGCCTATCTGCTGCAGCGCATCGGAAAGCTCCTGCACGCTCTGCTGTAGGGCGGCGGTGTCGCTGCCTTTTAGCGCCTCTCGACACTTCTCTATCCGTTCCTCGCACTGTCCCTTGAGGTCAGCCGTTATCTTATCGCCCTGCTCGCGCAGGGTCTTCTCCGCGGTGTATATCAGGGCATCGGCGGTGTTCTTCGTCTCCACCTCCTCGCGGCGTTTGGCATCGTCCATGGCATGGGACTCTGCCTCTCCGACCATGCGCTCAACCTCCTCCTTGGACAGGCCGGAGCTGGCGGTGATGGTTATCTTCTGCTCCTTGCCGGTGCCCTTATCGCGCGCCGATACGTTGAGGATACCGTTGGCATCGATGTCGAAGGTGACCTCTATCTGAGGCATCCCCCGGGGTGCGGGCAGGATGCCGTCCAGCATGAAGCGCCCGATGCTCTTGTTCTCGGATGCCATGGTGCGTTCCCCCTGGAGCACGTTGATGTCCACGCTGGGCTGGTTATCCGCCGCGGTGGAGAAAACCTGGCTCTTGGCGGTGGGGATGGTGGTGTTTCTGGGGATGAGCGGGGTCATGACGCCGCCCAGCGTCTCGATCCCCAGCGTGAGGGGGGTTACATCGAGGAGAAGCACATCACGCACCTCGCCCTTGAGAACGCCCGCCTGGATCGCCGCGCCCACGGCCACCACCTCGTCCGGGTTTACTCCCTTATGCGGCTCCCTGCCGAAGAACTGCTTCACCTTCTCCTGCACCAGCGGCATGCGCGTCTGACCGCCTACCAGTATGACCTCGTCGATCTGGGAGGCGGAGATCCCGGCGTCCTGCAGCGCTTGCTTGCAGGGGCCGATGGTCTTCTCCACCAGGTCGCCCACCAGCTGCTCCAGCTTGGAGCGGGTGATGGTGATGTTGAGGTGCTTGGGGCCGCTGGCGTCCGCGGTTATGAACGGGAGGTTGACCTCCGTCTGCATCACCGTCGACAGCTCGCACTTGGCCTTCTCGGCACCCTCCTTGAGCCGCTGCAGCGCCATGCGGTCCTGCCGCAGGTCGATCCCCTGGTCTTTCTTAAATTCGTCACACAGCCAGTTAGTGAGTATCTGGTCGAAATCGTCGCCGCCGAGGTGGGTGTCGCCGTTGGTGGATTTCACCTGGAAGGTGCCCTCCCCCAGCTCCAGGATGGAGATATCGAAGGTGCCCCCGCCGAGGTCGTATACCGCGATGGTCTCATCCTTCTTCTTGTCCATGCCGTACGCCAGCGAGGCCGCGGTGGGCTCGTTGATGATGCGCAGGACCTCCAGGCCGGCGATCTTGCCGGCATCCTTGGTCGCCTGGCGCTGGCTGTCGTTGAAGTAGGCGGGGACGGTGATAACCGCTTCCGTTACCTTGTCCCCCAGATAGGCCTCGGCATCCTGCTTGATCTTCTGCAATATCATCGCCGAGATCTCCGGCGGGGAGTACTGCTTGCCGCCCATTTCAACGCCGGCGCTGTCATTGGGCATCTTAACGATCTTGTAGGGAAGCAGCTTCTTATCGTATTGCACCGACTCCTCGTCGTAACTTCTGCCGATGAGACGCTTTATGCTGAATATGGTATTGTCCGAATTGGTGACTGCCTGCCGTTTGGCTACCTGCCCCACCATGCGCTCCCCGGTTTTGCTTACCGCCACCACTGACGGAGTGGTGCGCCCACCCTCCGCATTGGGGATCACCGTTGGCTCCCCCGCCTCCATCACCGCCGCGCAGCTGTTGGTGGTGCCCAGATCGATTCCGATTACCTTGCCCATTACTCATCCTCCTTTGCTTGTGTATCTGATGCTTCACGGGCGACGGACTTGCCCCGTCCGACCTTCACCATGGTAGGCCTTAACACCCGGTCATATAGCTTGTACCCTTTCTGTATCTCCTCGATTACCTTCCCCTCCTCGCCGTCGACCTCCAGGACCGCTTCGTGGTAGTTAGGATCGAAGGTCTCCCCGACGGCCTTGATCTCGCTGAGTCCCTGCCCTTCAAGGGTCGCCCTTAACTTGCGGTGAATAAGCTCAATGCCGTCCACCCAGGTCATCCCCCGCAGCTTATCCGTCACATTATCCAACGCCCGCTCAAGGTCATCCACTATGGGAAGCAGGCTCAGCATGAGGGCAGCGTTGGCAAACCTGCCCATCTCACTCCTCTCCTGTTCAGTGCGCTTCTTATAGTTGATGAAATCCGCCTGGGTCCTCTGCCAGTTGGACAGATAGTCCTGCGCCTTGGCGGTCTCTTCGGCAAGCGCCTTCTTCAGGGAGGCTACGTTCTCCTTGCCCTTGGTTCTGTGGACATCTTGGTGTCCTGCCTGTGCTTCCTTGCCCCCTGTCGGTTCTTTTTCAGCAGCAGTTTCCTGCTCTTCCATATCGAACCCCCTGTAGCTGACGTTGTGAACCCTATCCGCTGTATATCTCGGCAGCCAGATTGCTCATCAGCGAACCTATACAGCTGACGGTGGATATCGCCTTCCCGTAGGGCATCCGTGTCGGGCCGATGACGCCGATAGCGCCCCTGACCCTGCCCGGTATCCCGTACTGGGTGACAACCAGGCTGCATCCCTTCATCTCATCCTCCCGGTTCTCCGCACCGATGAGCACCCTGATGCCATCGCCTATAAGTACCCGGTGGAGCATGGCTCGTACCACATCCCTGCGTTCCAACAATCCGATGACCCCCAGCATATCCCGCCGCATCATAAACTCGGGTTGAGCCAGGATGTTGCTGATCCCCTCGATGTAGGGCTCTTCGTACAGCTGTTCATCCTCCGCTGCCATCAGGTGTACGACCGAATCCCGTACCTGTTCCTCCACCGGCGACAATCGCTTTCTCTGTGCTATGATCTGGGGCCAGGTGAGGTCGTGGAACAAGGAGTTAAATTGGTTGGAGATAACATCCAGTTCATCCTGAGTCATGGCTTCGCTGAAGGTGATCAATTGCTGTTTCAATTTCGCCTGATGCAGCAGCAAGATAAGCATGGCAAGTGATTGTTGAAGCGATACCAGCTTTAAGTGCTTGATACGGGACTCCGCTTCCTTGGGGAAGGTCACCACAGCTACATTGTGCACCGTACGTGATAGTAATACGGCGGCGAGACGGGTCCATTCCTCCAGTTCCCGTTCCACCTGATGGAACAGATGGGCAAGCATGAGTTTCTCATCAAGAGAAGTACGCTCCGTCTCCTGACCCAACGACTCAACATAGTACCGGTAGCCCTTGTCCGAGGGGATGCCGCCGCCCGATATGTGGGGCCTGACGATATAGCCTTCCTCCTCCAGCCGCGCCATTTCATTGCGGATGGTGGCGGAACTCAAGCCCAGCCCGCTGTTGCGGGCAATCGCCTGCGATCCCACCGGCCTCGCCGAGGAGATATAGTCACCGATTATGCATTTCAAGATGCAGGCTTGTCGCTCATTCAACATCTCTGACTCCGTTATTAGCACTCGCACGCCTTGAGTGCTAATCAAACTATAATTTACTATGTTTTACAGCCATTTGTCAAGGGGGTGCACTGTATCCAACCCAGCTTGAATTAAAGCTGCGGTTGTAATATAATGGAGCGTTAATCATCCTTGAAAGAAGAGATGAAAGTGGCTGCCAAGCGAGACTACTACGACGTGTTGGGGGTGAAGCGTTCGGCGTCCGGCGAGGAAATAAAGCGGGCGTTCAGAAAGCTGGCATTCGAGTGCCATCCCGACCACAATAGCGATGACGGCGCCTCCGAGCGGTTCAAGGAGCTGAATGAAGCTTATGAGGTGCTGTCCGACCCCAGGCGCAGGGACACCTATGACCGCTTCGGCCATGTATCCGAAGGCTTCGGTCAGGGCTTCAGCGACTTCGATGTATTCGGCTTCGGTGATATATTCGACAGCTTCTTCGGTGGCGCGACCCGGAGGTCCAGGCGCGGCCCGCAGAGGGGCGCTGACCTGCAGTACAGCCTCAGGGTAAGCTTCGAGGAGGCTGTTTTCGGGTGTGATAAGGAGATAGATATCAGCCGCACCGAGCATTGTTCCGAATGCGATGGCACCGGCTGCGAGAAGGGAAGCCAGCCCGAAAGATGTACCGAATGCGGCGGCAGCGGCGAGGTGCGCCGAGCGCAGCGCAGCATGTTCGGGCAGTTCGTGAATGTGGTTCCCTGCCAGCACTGCGGTGGAACGGGACATATCATCAACAAGCCCTGTCCCGAATGCCGTGGCGCTGGCAGGAGGCAGAACTCGCGGCGCATAGCTATATCCATCCCCGCCGGGGTCGACGATGGCTCGCGCATCCGCATCAGCGGTGAGGGCAACAGCGGGGCACAGGGAGGAGAGCCCGGAGACCTTTACATTATCCTGTCGGTTCAGCAACATGAATTCTTCAAACGCCGCGGCGATAGCATATTATACGACTTGCCTATCAACTTCGTTCAGGCGGCACTTGGGGCTTCCATCGAAGTGCCTGCCGTGGACGGCGCGGTCCAGCTGAAGATTCCCTCGGGAACGCAGACGGGCAGGGTTTTTCATCTGAAGGGGATGGGCGTGCCCCATCTCAGGGGCGGGGGCCGGGGAGATCAACTGGTGATGGTTCACGTGGTCACGCCTCAAGATTTAACCGCCGAGCAACGCAAGTTGCTGCAGGAACTGTCGCAAACCCTCGGACCGGCCTCGTTGCCCAAGGAGGACAGGGGGCTCTTTCACCGCTTCAGGGACCTGTTTGAGGATTGAGTAGTCCCCATCGGGATTGGTAGCATATGTACCGCTTTTTCGTCCCCGCCGAATGTATCCGCAACGAGGCCGTAGTGATACGGGGCGGCCCGGCTCATCAGATAAGGGACGTCCTGCGCCTGAAGGCGGGTGACCGCGTGGCGGTTCTGGATGACAGCGGCTGTGAATACGAGGTGACGCTGGATCAGGTATCGAGGGGAACCGCCTCGGGGAGAATATGCTCCAAGAGGGATATAGCCGAGCCTGGAACCGAGGTCGTGCTGTATCAATCGCTGCTTAAAGGCACCAGATTCGAGTTCGTCCTCCAGAAATGTACAGAAGTTGGCGTCTGCGGCTTCGTGCCGGTAGCCTGTGAGCGAAGCCTCGCCAGATATCCCGGCGACAAGAAGATGGAGCGCTGGCGCAGGATCATCACCGAGGCCTCCGAGCAATCGGGGCGGGGCAAACTGCCCCGTCTCCAACCGGCAGTTTCATTCCGGCAGGCATGCCAGTCGGTGCAGGGGCCTTCGTTAATAGCCTGTGTAGGGGGCGTGGCGACTGGCCTTCGTTCCATACTGAGAAGCAGACCGCTAACCGCTGACAGAGGCGATTATGCCAAGGTGAACCTGTTCATCGGGCCAGAGGGCGGGTTCTCCCCTTCGGAACTGGAGTTCGCTTCAACTTGCGGGGTATCTGCCGTAGGCTTGGGCAATCGGGTGCTGCGCGCCGAGACCGCCGGCCTTGTCGCTGCCGCCGCGATACTGTACGAATCAGGCGATCTGGAACCGGGGCCTCCGCTCGGCAATGGTGAAGCTTGACTACTACTCCTGACTTGCTATAATGCTTGTATAGCAATCTGACGGCGGGTGATGCTTATGAAACTGGTGAAAGCCATAGCGACGGTGCTGATTCTGGCCTTCCTGCTGCTACCTGTTGCTTGTTGCACGCCCAGTGGCGAGCCAGTTCCCACAACAGAGCGCATAGCCTTCGTATCGAACCGCGATGGCGGTCTTGATATCTTCGTCATGGAGTCCGACGGATCGGACCAGACCAATATCACCCGGCATTGGTCTGACAATGAGTACCCGTGGTGGTCACCCGACGGCATGCGTATCGTTTTCCAGTCCAACCGTGACGGTAATGCGCAACTGTATATAGTGGATGCCGACGGGTCGAATCTAACCAGGATCACTAACAATACGGCT
>CAZYOO010000020.1:0-4680 GCA_964649185.1 uncultured Dehalococcoidales bacterium | reverse complement strand
GATGACTGGAGTCCTGCGTGGTCACCGGACGGGCGGCGGATCGCCTTTCATTCGGACCGCGATGGCCATGGTTGGGCAATCTATATTATGAACGCCGATGGTTCTGATCAGAGGAAGATCACGAATATCGAGGGACATGCAGGGGCTGTCAGCTGGTCCCCCGACGGCAGCAGGATCGTCTTTGAGCATAAGGATTACACGGAAACTAATGCAGATATCTACGTAATGGACGCGGATGGAGCTAATATAACCCAGCTTACCACCGACCCGGGTTATGACTCGCATCCCTGCTGGTCCCCGGACGGTACCAAAATCGTCTTTTCATCCGACCGTGCTAAAAAAGACCTCGTGACCTTCGATATATATGTGATGGATGCCGACGGCTCTAATCAGAAGAGGCTGACCTACAGGGACGGTAGCTGGGACGATTTCGCGTGCTGGTCTCCGGATGGCAGTAAGATAGTTTTCCAATCTGAGGACTTGAGCACTGCAATAAGTGATATCTACGAAATGAACGCCGACGGCTCCAAATTGAGGAAGCTCACCGATTACCCGGCTGATGATGCTTTCCCACGGTGGTCTCCTGACGGCAGTAAAATCGTTTTCTCATGTTATCGTGACGATGACTTCGAGATATGCGTAATGGACGCAGACGGGCGGAATATCAAACAGCTCACCGATAACGATGCCACAGACTGGCTCCCCTCGTGGTCACCTTGATCAGTCATCGCTTGAGCAGCGGCAGGACAGTCAAACGCCGTGTCGCTAGAGAACCGATTACAGGTACGGCGGTCGGGTGTGGTACGCTCTACAGCGAGCCTTCCCCCAGCAGCTCGGCCATGGCCTGCGTAGGGTTGTAGCCCTCGAACAGCACCCGGTGGATGCGCTCGGCGATGGGCATGCTCACCCCCAGCCCTTGAGCCAGCTTTAGTGCGGCGGCGGTTGTCGGCACCCCCTCTACCGCGCTGCCGATGGAAGCCATCACCTGCTCCGTGGTTCGGCCCTGGGCCAGCCCCTTCCCCAGCGTGTGGTTGCGGCTGAGGTCGCTGGAACAGGTGGCCAGCAGGTCGCCTAGGCCGGATAGTCCGAGGAAGGTGAGCGGGTTGGCCCCCAGCGCCACGCCGAGGCCGGCTATCTCGGTGAGGCCGTGGGACATGTAGGCTGCCTTGGCATTATCGCCGTAGCCCAGCCCGTCGACCATCCCGGCCCCCAGGGCGATGATGTTCTTCAAGGCGCCCCCCAGCTCCACCCCCACCACATCCTCGCTGGTATGCACATGAAACGTCGGTGAGTGCATGATCGACTGCGAGCGTTGCGCTACACCGCCGTCCTGCGCCGCGACCACCGTCGCCGCCGGCAGCCCCAGCGCGATCTCCCGCGACAGGTTGGGGCCGGACAGCACGCCGACCTGCGCGCTGCGCCCGGCGCCCAGCTCATCGATGACCACCTGCGTCATGCGCTTGGTGCTCTCCATCTCGAACCCCTTGGCAGCGCTCAACACGGGAACGCCGGAGGCGATGTGCCTTTTGACCAGCGCCACGTTGCGGCGCATCTCCTGCGACGGCACCGCCAGTATGACCAGCGAAGCCCCGTTCAGCGCCCCGGCTGCATCGGCAGTCGCTAGCATGCTATCGGGGAAGGCGATGCCGGGAAGCCGTGCCGCGTTCTCCCTGTCGCGACCGAGCCTTTCGGCCTCATCTGTGGTTCGTGCCCACAGCGCCACGTCGATACCGCGGCGGGCGAGCATCACCGCCAGGGTGGTGCCCCAGCTGGTGGTCCCTATGATACAGGCCTTCATCCGGTCTTCACCCTCTGCCCGATCTTAGATTCAGTCCCCGCCAGCAATCGCTGGATGTTGCCCCGGTGGCGGAAGATGACCAGCAGCGCGACCACGGCCACGAATACTATGTATGCCAGCGGCTCTATATCATAGACGATAAAAGGTATCATCGCTAGCAGCATAGTGAATGCGCCCAGTATCGAGCCCAGGGATACATAGCGGGAAATAGCTACGACTAAAATGAAAATGGCCAGTGGTATCAGCGCCACTGGCCAGGACAGTACCAGTATGGCGCCGAAGCCGGTGCTGACGCCGCGCCCGCCCCTGAAGCCGATGTAGACCGGCCAGCTGTGCCCGATAACGGCAGCTACGCCGCCGGCGACCTGCCCCCAGAAGAACATGTCCGAAGACGAACCGATGATGAGCCAGGCCAGCGCTACAGCGATGGCCCCCTTGGCGACGTCGGCTAAAAACACGAAGGCCCCCGCCCCGCGGCCCACGGTGCGCATGACGTTGGTCATCCCCATGCTGCCGCTGCCGTGCTCCCGAACATCGATGCCCCGCCTCAATCGGCCTATGATGACCCCCACCGGGATGGCGCCGATGAGATATCCCAGAACCACCATGCCAACTATCTGCAGTGCGATCATTCCCTGCTCCTACGCTTGAAGACGAGTTTGAGAGGCGTCCCCTGAAAGTCGAACCTGCGCCGCAGCTCGTTCTCCAGATAGCGCCGGTAGGAGAAGTGCAGCAGTGAGGGGTCGTTCACCGAGAACACGAACGTCGGTGGGTTGGTCTCGGCCTGGGTGGCGTACAGCACCTTGAGCTTCCTGCCGGCCACCGCCGGGGGGGCGTGCCCCGCCAGTATGTCCTGCATCGCTCCGTTAAGCTGCGACGTGCTCACCCGCTTCTGCCGGCTCTCGAAAACCGATACGGCGGCGCTCAGCACGTCGCCGATGCCCCTGCCATGCAGAGCAGACGTAAATACCACCGGCACGTACGGCATGAATTTCAGCCTCATCCGCACCTCCCGGGTGAAATGCTTCCGGTCCGATTCTACCTCCACCAGGTCCCACTTGTTGACCACCAGCACCATCCCCTTGAACGCCTGCTGCACGTACCCCGCGATGTGGGCGTCCTGCGCGGTGACCGGCTCGGTGGCCTCGGTGACCAGCAGCGCCACGTCGGCGCGGTCGATGGCGCGCAGCGCCCGCATAACGCTGTAGCGCTCGATGCCGACATCTATCCGGCCCCGCCGCCGGATGCCTGCGGTATCGATGAGCAGCATGCGATTGCCTTCATGCTCGAACACGGTATCGATGGCGTCGCGGGTGGTGCCCGGCCGGTCGTCCACGATGGTGCGCTCCCGCCCCAGTATGGCGTTGAGCAGCATGGACTTGCCCACGTTGGGGCGGCCCACTATCGCCACCTTGAGCATGCCCGTCTCCTCCTCGGGAGGGACGTAGGGCAGGCGCTCGACCACGCCGTCCAGCAGGTCGCTTATGCCCGTGTTGTGGTACGTGCTGACGGGCAGGGGGTCGCCGAGGGAAAGCTGGTAGAACTGGGCGGCATCGTAGCCCCTCTGCTCGTTGTCCGCCTTGTTGGCCGCCAGCGCCACCGGCTTGCCAGAGCGCCGCAGCAGCTCGGCGAGCTCCTTGTCCACTGGGGTCACCCCGTCGAGAACATCCACCATGAAGATTATGCTGTCCGCTTCCTCGATGGCCACAGCCACCTGGTCTTTCACGCTGCGCCCCATGACGTCCGGCGAGTCCAGCAGCAGGCCGCCGGTGTCCACGATGGTGAAGGCGCTGTCCCTCCACTCTACGTCGGCGTACAGGCGGTCGCGGGTGGTGCCCGGCTCGTCCTCCACTATGGCCACCCGGCTGCCCACCAGCCGGTTGAACAGGGTGGACTTGCCCACATTCGGGCGGCCCACGATGGCCACTATCGGCTTGGTCATGTCACCAGCTTCGCCAGTATCGCCTTCTGCATGTGGAGGCGGTTCTCCGCCTGGTCGAACACCACCGACTGCGGCAAGTCCAGCAGCCCTTTGGCCACCTCCTCGCCGTGGTGCGCCGGCAGCGGGTGCATGAACAGGGCGTCCTTCCGTGCCAGCTCCAGCGTCTGCTGGCTCACCTGATAGCCGGCGAAGTCCCTGAGGCGCCTGGCCGCCTCCTGCTCCTGCCCCATGCTGGTCCAGACATCGGTATATATCACATCGGCGGCGGTGACCGCCTGCGCCACGTCCCCGGTGACCGTCACCCGCCCCTTAAGCCTGCGCGCTGCTGCCAGCACCTCATCGCCCGGCTCGTAGCCTCCGGGCGAGGCGATACGGAACTCGATGCCCACGATGGCGCAGGCCAGCATCAGGCTGTTGGCCACGTTGTTGCCGTCGCCCACGTAGGCCACGGTCAGCCCCGCCAGCTTGCCCTTCTTCTCCTGTATGGTCATCAGGTCGGACAGTATCTGGCAGGGGTGCTCAAGGTCCGAGAGGCCGTTGATGACCGGCACCGTGGCGTGCTTCGCCAATTGAACCACCGTCTCGTGGGCGAAGGTGCGGGCGACGATGCCGTCCACGTAGCGGGACAGCACCCGCGCCACGTCCTGCGCCGGCTCCCGCTGCCCCAGTCCCACCTCCGCCGGCGACAGGTAGATGGCGTGCCCGCCTAGCTGGTTCACCGCCACGTCGAAGCTCACCCGCGTGCGCAGGGACGGCTTCTCGAAGATGAGCGCGATGGTCTTGCCCGATAGGTGGGTCTGCCTGGCGGGCTTCTTCAATACCAGCGCGTCCTCGATGAGCTGGCCTATCTCCTCAGAGGTGAGGTCTGCTACGGATATCAGGTCTTTCATAGCTATCTATCCCTATCGAATAAATAGTATAGCACAATTAAATTCAAAGC
>CAZYOO010000019.1:0-22083 GCA_964649185.1 uncultured Dehalococcoidales bacterium | reverse complement strand
CGATTGCAAGACGGTCATATTACGATTGTAAAACGGTTGCTTAATTTAACAATAGGCTGAACGGTTCACATCCTTAAAGGACACACATAACGTGGATACGAAAAAGGACGCGCCAGCACGATTGCAGATTGCACACAATCGACTGAACGGTTCACGTCCTACAAAGACACACATAACGTGGATACGAAAAAGGACGCGCCGGCACGATTGCAGAGTGCACACAATCGACTGAACGGTTCACGTCCTACAAAGACACACATAACGTGGATACGAAAAAGCCCGAGTGGCGCAACGGTAGCGCAGCCGACTTGTAATCGGCAGGCTAGCGGTTCGAATCCGCTCTCGGGCTGTGACAAGCGAATAGCGGGTAATGTGGCGGGGTGGGTGAGTGGCTAAAACCAGCAGACTGTAAATCTGCCGCCCGACGGGCTTCGCAGGTTCGAATCCTGCCCCCGCCACTTTTTCGCAGTTACCCCACCCATTCCCCCCAAACGCTGCGAATATCGGCAAATCCAGCGCATACCGCCCCCGACCATATCCCACGTCGTCTTGACATACGGAGCGCCCCGATGTACCATTGCGACACACAACGACGATTGTGAGCATGGAGCAAACGATGTACTACTTTGCATACGCCTCCAACCTGAGCCGCAGGCAGATGGCGCAGCGCTGCCCCGGCAGCAAGCCGCTGTTCAAGGCCACGCTGCCCAACCACGACCTGATATTCACCGGCTGGTCGCGGCAATGGCGCGGGGGCAAGGCCAGCATCAAGCCGGTGCCGGACAGGAAGGTCATCGGCGGGGTGTACCAGATAACCGAGCGCCATCTGCAGTCGCTGGACAAGCACGAGGGCTACCCCCGGGAGTACAATCGATTGAACAAGATAGTGTTCACCGAGGACGGCGAGCCGGTGGAGGTGGTGACCTACGTCGGCACGGACCAGGCGAAGGAGACCAAGCCCTCGGCGGAGTACCTGGCGGTGCTGAAGCAGGGCTATGAGGACTGGGGCATAATCTAGCGAGGCGGTACATGAGGGGCAGAGCGATGAGAGTGACGAAGCT
Source organism: uncultured Dehalococcoidales bacterium (assembly GCA_964649185.1). GTDB lineage: Bacteria > Chloroflexota > Dehalococcoidia > E44-bin15 > E44-bin15 > CAYUWM01. Next base: position 21,022 of record CAZYOO010000019.1, on the reverse strand, counting down.
GACGCTGCTGGCGCTGCTGTGCGCCGCGCTGGTGGCGGGCGCGGGGTGCGGGGGAGGGGAAGGCGCGGAGCCTACGCCTACACCCAGTCCTATCCCCAGCGGCATCTTTGAAATCTATCTGGTAAACACGTCTAATATGTCGCAAGTTAATTTCAGCGACCTAGATAGCATCCCCCTGCAAGATGAACCCATCTTATCAGCAACGGATATAATAGCCTATTATTGGGATGACCGCCAGTCAGGCCGCCATGATATTGAACTAACAGACGAGGGTTGCCGATATTTTTGGGGAGAAGTGGCAAAAACAGATACAGTTTACTGCTCCTTTATAGTTATTGTGAACGGTGAACGCATTTATCGTGGCGCGTTCTGGCCAATGTATTCGTCACTCTATCCTGTAAATCCATCCATATGGTATCTTCCGCCGGGCGGGTGCAATTATTCGTCTGGAATTACAATTTATGGAGGAACTTCTGATAGAACGGACCTCCTCTATGATAGCCGAATCTATTCAGCACTAAAACAGGCTGGCATACTTATAGAATGAGGCAAGCGGAAAACCAATGAGCTGGCTCAGGCGCAACCGCATAATCATACTGGTGATAGCCATCCCGCTGGCCATCAGCATCATCGTCGGGGTGCTGTACGCCACCGGCGTCATCGGCGGGTTCGGCTTCTTCATCATTATCCCCTTTATATTCCCCTTCACCTTCTTCGGCAGGGGGTCGAAGGGCACAAGCAAACCACCGCAGGAGCCGCAGTAGCTATATCCCCCATCGAATTTGACAAATGCCGCCCGCAGATGTACTGTTATCGCAGCGAATGCCGTAAGGAGTCGCTGATGATGGTGAGCGTGCGATGGAGAGGGATACGAAGGCCCTGTCGAACGTCTTTGGGCAACTGTGCCTGAGGGCGTTTTTAATTACTTCTTGAGTGGGCAATAAAAATGAGATACCACCGTGTTGTCACCCTGGCGCCTTTCGTAATAATCCTGGTCGGCGTCATACTGCTGACGGCCTTCGGCACACTGCAACTCCAAGACGACCCGATAAACGTGCCGGCAGAGGGACATGCGCCAGCAATCTATGTGTCCAGTAACAGGGCAGATAGTCAGCTCGATTACATCAGCATAGCAACCGGAGGCGTTGGTATGCGAAACCCCTCCGCGGTTTACTGCACCGAAATGGGCTACGAATTTCAAATTAAGAAAACGATCAACGGAGAAACAGGCCTTTGCATGATGCCCGATGGCGAGGAGTGTGACAGCTGGTCGTTCTACAGCGGGGAATGCGGACAGGAATACTCGTATTGTACTAGACATGGTCTGGATGTTTCTGACATCAAGGTAGCTGATGCTTTTACCGGGGAATGCACCGCTTGCGTTATGCCTAACGGGTCAATCAGGGCAGTTTCTCAGTTGCTTGGATTGAATCAGAAATCCGCCACCGGAGTGCTAACAGTTGCCGAATACTTAAACGACAGCGAGGCTAGTCTCGATATTAGAGGTGCCGCGGACGGAGACCCTCTGCCCGGCTTTTTCGATTGGCGGAATGCCGACGGTGTCAATTGGATGACGCCGGTTAAAGATCAGGGCAATTGCGGTAGTTGCTGGGCGTTCTCGGCGGTGGGAGTGGTGGAGGCGGCATACAATATCGGCTACGGCAATCCAGACTTGGACTTGAACCTCTCGGAACAATACCTGGTGACAGACTGCTGTGGACCTTGTGGACACTGTTGCGGCGGGTGGATGTATACAGCCCTGCAGTTCATAAGGGACAACGGGATCACCGATGAAAACTGCTTCCCCTATGCAGACAGCCTGTGCTCCTGCAGGAACGGCTCATGCAATTGCAGCTACAGTTCGCCCTGCTGCAGCAACGCCGTTTGCTCCGATAGATGTCCCGATTGGGACAGCCGATTAGTTACCATCGACGATACCGCCCCTGTTACGGCCACTATTGAGTCGATAAAACAGAGTGTAATAGAAAGAGGCCCTGTCTCAGCAGCGATGGGATACGGAGATAGGGTTGGAGGCTACTGGGATGAAAATCATGTATATAGGTGTACTGACGACGAATGGATTAACCATGGCATTGTAATAGCAGGTTACGATGATACAGAGGGCTACTGGATAGTGAAAAACAGTTGGGGTTCGAGCTGGGAGGATGGGGGGTATTTTAAGTTAGGTTTCGGAGAATGTGCGATAGAAAGCTGGCCTTACTATGCCGCTATAGCGACGCCCACGCCGACGCCGTCTGCAACGCCTTCCCCCAGCGCGACACCTACGCCCACGCCCGCGCCGCTGCCCGGCGACGCCAACGGGGACGGGGTCATCAATGCGGCGGACATCACCAAGATAGAGCGGATCATCCTCGAACTGGACCCGAAAACGCCCGGCGCCGATGCCAACGGGGACGGCGAGGTGGACGCCGCCGACATCGGCGTCATAGAGTACATGATGCTGGGCATCTGGCCGTGGAACCACGTCCACGTCGAGGCGCCGTCCAGCTTACCATACGATACGCACTTCACCGCCACAGTGTTCATCACCTACGTGGAAGGGTTCGGCTCCGCCGGCTTCGAGGTGAGCTACGATGCGAGTGTGCTCGACCTGCAGGGCGTAACCGGCGGCACGCTGACGCAGATAGACCCCGGCGTGTCGGCGGAGTTCCACACCATCGCCATCGACGATTGGGGGTTGGTCGGCGGGCCGGGCGCGGTGCGCATTAACGCCAGCATCGAAGGCAACCCGGGTCCGAGTGGCGCGGGGTACCTGGCGCAGCTTCACTTCCATGTGATCGGCTCGGCGGGGCAGAGCAGCGCCATCGCCTTCAACGAGACGCAGTCGTGGCTGCGGGACTCGCTGGGGGACGCCATCGACTCCACCTGGGCGGGCGACTCGGTGACGGTGGCGCCGTGACGTCACTCGACACCCATTGACAAACCCGCCCGCCCGTTGTAACCTTGCGGGCAGAGGAGTCAAACCAGGAGGTAGCAGATGCAGTGTCCAAAGTGTAACGGTTCCGGACTCGTCCCCGCCTCATCCCTCAAAGAGGCCGGTGAAAAAGAGCCAGACTCCCAGGGAAAAGGCGCCTCCGCCGATGAAAAGGTCAAGTGCCCCGCCTGCAAGGGTCACGGCAGGGTGCCGTGGTACAACTTCCCCCTGTGGTGAGCGAAGCCAAGCATATCAATCACCCCTCGATTGAGGACTCCTCGAGCGTAGCGGCGACTCTCCCCCTCTCCCCGCGTGTGATATAATCACATCGTACGCATTTCAAGCGATATTGCATCGACCGCACAAAGCACAGGAGGTATCGTCATGGCTGAAACGGGCAGGGCAGCGATATACAACGGGGTGGGCAAGCCCTTCGAGATAATCGAGCACCCCCTGCCCGAGGTAGGGCCGGGGGCCATCCTGGTCCGGATAACGATGTCCACCATATGCGGGTCGGACCTGCATATCTGGCGCGGCGACATCGACATCGCCGCCCTGGGACTGCCCCTGCCGGCGATCATCGGCCACGAGATGACGGGCAGGGTTGCCGCGCTGGGCGAGAGCGTCTCCACCGATTCGGCAGGACAGCCGCTGGCGGTCGGCGACCGGGTGGTGTACCACTTCTTCAAGCCCTGCGGCCGCTGCCCGGTGTGCCTGCGCGGGGAGGAAGCCGCCTGCCCCATGAACCAGCTGTTCATCTTCCCCATAGAAAACTTCCCCCATTTCACCGGCGCCTACGCCGAGTACTACTACCTGCCCCCGGGACAGACCGTGGTCAAGGTCCCCGACGACCTGCCGGACGAGCTGGTGGCGCCGCTCAATTGCGCCCTGTCGGAGGTGATATACGGCTTCGAGAAGATAGGCTCGGTGTTCGGCCAGACGGTGGTGATACAGGGCGCCGGCGGCCTGGGCCTGTACGCCACCGCCGTCTCGCGCGAGATGGGCGCCGACCGCATCATCGTGGTGGACGGGGTAGCCGAGAGGCTGGAGCTGGCGAAGGCCTTCGGCGCCGACGAGCTTATCGATATGCGGGAGCACCGGACCCCCGAGGAGCGGGTGCAGCGGGTGATGGAGCTGACCGGCTACCGCGGGGCGGACGCCGTCGCCGAGCTGGTGGGCCTGCCGCAGGCGATACCCGAGGGGCTGGACATGCTGGGCAGCGGCGGCCGCTACCTGGAGATAGGCAACGTCAGCCCCGGCATGACCACGACTATCGACCCCTCGTCCATCGTCAGGGGCTCCAAGACCATATACGGCGTGGTGTACTACGGGCGCGACACGCTGAAGAAATCACTGGACTTCCTCAGCCGCACCAAGGACAGGTACCCGTTCGAGAGGCTGCTCTCCCGCACCTACCCGCTGGAGGAGATAAACCGCGCCTTCGAGGAGCAGGAGGAGAAGCTGGTAGCGCGGGCCGCCATCATCCCCTAGCCCGGTATCGACGTCGCCGGCCTATCTGATACCTTTACCGGAGGGAGAACATAGGATGCTTTACCAGGAAGATTTCAAGGTGGGGGCGTGGCGTGAATCCACAGAGTCGTACCTGGTGACGGAGGAGGAGATCATAGAGGTGGGACGGCGCTGGGACCCGCGGACGTTCCACATAGACCGCGACGCCGCATCGGATTCGCTTTTCGGCGGCCTGGTCGCCTGCTCCGCCCACCTGTTCGCCATAGTCTCCTGGCTGGCGCACCACATGGAACAACCGACGGCAGGGGTAGCCGGGCTGGGCTGGGATAAGATAAGGATGCACGCGCCGGTGATGGCCGGCGACCGGATATCATGCAGGGTGCAGTGCCTGGAGTCCCGGCCGTCCGGCAGCCAGCCCGGTTGCGGCGTGATAACGGTTTACAACGAACTGTACAACCAGCGGGACGAGCTGGTGTATACCGCCCAGTGCTCGTTCCTGGTGGAGCGCCGCCCCGAGCCATGATAGGACTTCGACCATTTAATAAACCCGCGCCCCGGATGTAGGCTTGCGGCGCGCGATACCGAACGTGCTGAATGGCTTAAAATCGAGGGGTGGAATCGAAAATACCGATGCCGGCGGCGACGTTCTCTCCCCCACCGGGCATCATCACTATGCGTCCTTGCTCAGGTAGTAGGCGGTCTCTTCCGCCAGTTGGCCGATGAGCTGTTTGACCGGGACGATCTCGGTGCACCTGTAGGCGTTCGCCCCGGCGAAAGCGAATGACTCATCCATGTTCCCCTCCGCAGCCCTCAACAGCACCTTGGCGATGCAGTACGGAACCGTCATCGGGTCGCAGCTCCTCAGGCACTGGTAGGCGCAGCTGAAGGGAACCGTCTCGCCCCGCTTGATCTTCTCCACGAAAGCGTTGTTGATGACCCTTCCCGGCATCCCCACCGGGCTATCGATGACGATTATGTCCTCTTTCCCGGCGTCCAGGTAGGCCTGCTTGAAATTCCGGTGGACATCGCATTCGTCGGTGCAGACGAAGCGCGTCGCCATCTGGACCCCGGAAGCGCCCAGCTTGAGAACCCGCGCGATATCCCGCCCGTCGAAGATGCCGCCGGCGGCGATCACCGGGAAGGGCGGATCGAACTCGTTGGCGAACTTTATCACCTCGACCAGGATATCATCCAGTTCGGGAACTTTACCGCTTACCAGCTCCTCGTACCCGAACCCCAGGTGGCCGCCGGCCTTCGCCCCCTCTACCACAACAGCATCCGGGGTCCTGTTTTCGCGCTTCCACTTCCTGCAGATGATACTCAGCGCTCTTACAGAGGATACGATGGGGATGCACCTGGTGGAGTATCCCGATACCAGCCGGGGCAGGTCCAGGGGCAGGCCCGCGCCTGAGATAATAACATCAACCCCTTCATCGGCGGCAGTCCTGGTCAGGCTGTCGTAGTGGGAAAGCACCGCCATCACGTTCACGCCGATGATGCCGTCAGTCTGGCTCCTGGCCTTCCTGATCTCCGCCCGCAGGGCTTCCTCGTTCAGCCTGATAAATTCCGCCCCTGAGATGCCTTCGATCTCCCCCAGGCCGACGGTGGAGATGACCCCCACGCAGCCCTCTTTGGCCACAGCAGCAGCCAGGTTGGCCTTGGACACCCTGACGCCCATGCCGCCCTGGATGATAGGCGGATTGACCTCCAGATCGCCTATTATAAGTGAAGGTATTCCGGTGTTTTGCATAAGTTTACGATTTGCCAGTCGAGGCCTGTTGGTGAAATTGGCGGTTGCGGACACATCATGTCTATCTTACTGCACCACACATCACATTAACACTCACCTGATATTATAGTTTATCCTGACCAAATTTCATACTCCCCAAGACATTACACCCTCCCAGTAACTGTGTCAAGGATGCGCCGGTTGACAAACGCATTCACCAGATGTACGCTTGCGGCATATTTGATGGAACTTTTACCCCTGTTTGACGTCTATATAAGTAGAGGGCACGGCAATGAAGAATAAGAATTTCTTCCCCGCAATAACCTTGTTCGCCATCGTGTGGATACTTGGGTTCGTGGTGTTCAAGGTGCTTCACCTGATTGGTATTTCCTGGTGGTGGATTCTTCTTCCTCTGCCAATAGGAATAGCTATGGCCATGGTGTTTCAGGTGAAAAAACTTCACATCATGGCTTTGAAAATAGATATAATTGCCCTTGTTGTAATACTGATTATTGCTGGTGTGATTGCAATTTTCACAGGAGGCGTTATCGGTCGTGGTTGAGCAACGCCATACAATGCTTGCCGTGAGCAAGTAGAGGCAGCAGTAGCCGAGTTCATGACCCGGCCAAGTGACCCTTCATATAATCACACGATTGGAGAAGTCCCCATTGTCAATGAATCAATCGTGGAGGTCAATGGGTCACAGGTCATTACGGGTGAGGATTACTACATCGTTGCTGTATGCCCGCTGCTTATGAGTTCATTTCCCAAGGGTATTCTAAAAAACGTACCAGATGGTTATGTTCACCCTAGAAACTGCTTTCCAGATGGCGCTAATGCTCAGCCAAACGTTACTGACTGTCTGAACAAATGCAATGGAAGCTATGCATGGTTGACCACTATTAATGGAGATGTTTCCTCCATATGCATAGGTGACGAATGTCAAGCACATGGTGAGGACGGTGACCAGACCTACCGTAGTCCTCCGCCCGTTAGGAATACGATGGAATTCTGTTTAGTTGTTTGGATAATAGCCGCCCCCATAATATGGATAATGCTGCGCTTGATAATTGTATTTAGAAAGCGTAGAACATAGCCAGGCCGGCTTTCAGAGCGTGTACCCGTAGGCTTGTAGCCTCTTCCTATTGACAATAGCTGTACCCAGATTGTACAATTCAGTAGCATAGCATCTTGACAGGTGCTGTGCTATACTTTATTTTTGGCAATATGCCCACATAGCTCAGTGGTAGAGCACCTTCTTGGTAAGAAGGGGGTCGCCAGTTCAACTCTGGCTGTGGGCTTAAGCGAGGAGGAGAAATGGCCAAGAAAGTTTACGAGCGAACCAAGCCCCATGTCAACGTGGGCACTGTCGGGCATGTGGACCACGGCAAGACCACGCTGACAGCGGCGATCACCAAGGTGCTGTCGGCTGCAGGCACATCCACCAGCTTCCGCGCCTTCGAGTCCATCGACAACGCGCCGGAGGAGAAGGCCCGCGGATTGACCATCGCCATCGCCCATATCGAGTACGAGACTGCCAAGCGGCACTACGCCCACGTGGACTGCCCGGGCCACGCCGACTACATCAAGAACATGATCACCGGCGCCGCGCAGATGGACGGCGCTATACTGGTCATCGCCGCCGACGACGGGGTGATGCCGCAGACCAGGGAGCACCTGCTGTTGGCCAAGCAGGTGGAGGTTCCCGCCATCGTGTGCGCCCTGAACAAGGTGGACATGGTGGACGATGAGGAGCTGCTGGAGGTCACCGAGATGGAGCTGAGGGAGGAAGTGCTGCCCAAGTACGACTTCCCTAACGCCACCATCGTGCGGGTCAGCGCCCTAAAGGCGCTGGATTGCGGCTGCGGCAAGCCCGAATGCCAGTGGTGCGGGAAGATCATCAAGCTCATGGATGCCGTTGACGATAATATACCCACGCCGGTTCGCGAGAAGGACAAGCCGTTCCTGATGCCGGTGGAGGACGTGTTCAGCATCAAGGGGCGGGGCACGGTAGTCACCGGGCGCGTGGACCGCGGCGTCATCAAGGCCGGCGAGGAGGTTGACATCGTGGGGCTGAAGCCTACGCAGCGTAAGGTGGTCACCGGAGTGGAGATGTTCCACAAGACCCTGGACCACGGAGAGCCGGGAGACGCCATCGGCTGCCTCATCCGCGGCGTGGAGCGGGACGAGGTGCTGCGCGGCATGGTTCTGGCCAAACCGGGTAGCATCACCCCCCATACCGAGGCCGATGCCCAGGTGTACGTCCTCACCAAGGAGGAGGGCGGCAGGCATACCCCCTTCTTCAACGGCTACAAGCCCCAGTTCTACATCCGCACCACCGACGTCACCGGTAGCATCCAGTTGCCGGATGGCGTGGAGATGGTGATGCCCGGCGATAATATCAAGATGAAGATAAAGCTCATCGAGCCGGTGGCCATGGAGGCGGGCTTAAGGTTCGCCATCAGGGAGGGCGGCCGCACCGTCGGGGCGGGGACCATAATCAACACCCTGGACTAGAGGAGATCTGTTGGCGAAGAAGGGCACTTCCCGGATTATAATCCACTTGGCTTGCACCGAGTGCAAGGAGCGGACATATACCTCTTCCAAGAACAAGAAGAACGACCCTAACCGGCTGGAGGTAAAGAAGTTCTGCCCCCGCTGCCGGACGCACAGGCTGCACCGAGAGGTGCGGTAATGATGAAGAGGCCGGCCCCGGCAAGAGGGCCGATAATACCGCGCATACGCACCTACTTCGGCGACGTCATCGCCGAGTTGAAGAAGGTGGTGTGGCCCAACAGGGAGGAGACCAGGCGGCTCACCGTCATGGTGATCGTCATCGCCGGGTCGATAGGGATATTCCTGGGGGTCATGGACTACGCGTTCACCAAGATCATGGAAGCGATAATCGGTGCCTGAAAACAGAGGAACGATGACGAAGGGCAAACAGGGCAAGAATGCAGTTGCCGGCGAGCGGAAGTGGTACGTGATCCACACCTACTCCGGCTACGAGCAGCGGGTGCAGACCAACCTGCAGCACCGCATCACCTCCATGGACGCCGAGGATAAGATCTTCCAGGTGGTGATCCCCACCGAGAACGAGATCGAGATCAAGGACGGGCAGAAGAGGACGGTGGCGCGCAAGGTATTCCCCGGCTACATACTGGTTGAGATGATACTGAACGATGAGAGCTGGAACGTGGTGCGCAACACGCCGGGGGTCACCGGCTTCGTCGGCGCCGGCGTCAAGCCCGTGCCCCTGACCGAGGAGGAGGTCAACGGCATCTTCAAGCAGATGAGCTCGGAGACGCCGAGGGTCAAGGTAGGCTTCCGCAAGGGGGAGAGCGTACGGGTGATAGACGGACCGTTCATCGACTTCATCGGTGTGGTGGACGAAATCAACGCCGAGAAGGGCAAGGTGAGGGTGCTGGTATCCTTCTTCGGCAGGGAGACACCGGTGGAGCTCGATTTCCTGCAGGTGGAGAGGCTGTAAGTGTCCAAACGAACGTCATAGACGATGAGGTATAGCATTGGCCAAGAAGATTAAGACAGTGATAAAGCTACAGTTGCCGGCGGGAGCGGCTACCCCGGCACCGCCGGTGGGCACCATCCTGGGCCAGTACGGCTGCAATATCATGGGCTTCTGCAAGGATTACAACGAGAAGACATCCTCGCAGGCGGGTTCCATCATACCCGCTGAGATCACCATCTTCGAAGACCGCTCCTTCAGCTTCGTGCTCAAGACCCCGCCGGTAGCCGACCTGCTGCGGCGGGCGCTGGACATCGAAAAGGGCAGCGGCGTACCCAACACCCAGAAGGTGGGCAAGGTGCCCCGGGACAAGGTCAAGGAGATCGCCGAGATCAAGATGAAGGACCTCAACGCCGCCGATGTGGAGGGGGCGATGCGGATGGTGGAGGGGACGGCGAGAAGCATGGGGATCGAGGTAGAGTGATGCCAAAACACGGCAAGCAGTACCGCAACGCAGCACAGTTGGTTGAGCCCAACAAGGAGTACGATCCCAGGGAGGCCATAGCGCTGGCCAAGCAGGCGGCCTTCGCCAAGTTCGACGAGACGGTGGAGTTGCACCTGCACATGGGCCTGGACCCCCGCCACGCCGACCAGCAGGTGCGGGGGGTCGCCAGCCTGCCCCACGGCCTGGGCAAGACGGTCAGGGTGGCGGTGTTCGCGCAGGGGGAGGGGGTCAAGATAGCCCAGGATGCGAAGGCGGACCACGTGGGTCTGGACGACCTGATAAAGCAGATCGAGGACGGCTGGCTGGAGTTCGATGTCGCCATCGCCACGCCGGACGTAATGGGCAAGGTATCCAAGCTGGGCAAGATCCTGGGTCGCAGGGGGATGATGCCCAACCCCAAATCGGGGACCATTGTTCAGCCCCAGGACCTGCCGCGGGCGATACAAGAGGCACGGCAGGGGCGGGTGGACTTCCGGATAGACAAGACGGCGGTGATCCACGTCCCGGTGGGCAAGGTAAGTTTCGAAAGCGACAAGCTGCTGGATAACCTGTCCAGCCTCATCGACAGCGTGGTGAAGGCCAAGCCCAGCGGGGCCAAGGGACAGTACGTCAGGAGCGCCACGCTGAGCACATCGATGGGGCCGGGGATCAGGCTGGACCTGAAACCGACACTGGAACTGAAGGGGGCGTGATGCAGCAGAACGAGGGGACAACCGACCGCATTATCAGGGTTATCTTGGGGATCGTTTTCCTCGTGGTGGCGTTCCTGGTCCTGGATGCGGCCGCCGCCTCGGGGGGCGGTATTGCGCTGGCGGTCATCGGTGCGGTATCATTGATAACCGGAGCGACCGGCTTCTGTGCCGGCTATAAGTTATTCAACTACTCGACAAAGAAATAGCGTAACGCCTGAGTGCCATAGACAGCGGGCGCCCCTGAGGGGCTTAATCTTCCGCCCGCCGAGGCGCAAGGGGGACGACCATCGTGTCCCCGTGTCTGTGGCACGGGGATTTTTTCATCCCCGCCGAACGCTCGATAAAAGAAATTACGGTTCAAGGTACAGGAAACGAGGTGCAAGATGCGACTGGAACAGAAGAAGGAAACGGTCAGCGAGCTGGCGGATAAGCTGGCGCGGGCGACCATCGCCATCACCACCAGCTACAGCGGCCTGACGGTGGCCCAGATGACCGAGCTGCGGCGCAGGCTGCGGCAAGAGCAGATCGAGTACCGGGTGGTGAAGAATAACCTGGCCCGGTTCGCCGCCGAGCAGACGGGCAGGGAGGGGCTCACCAGCGTGATCCAGGGGCCCACCGCCATCGCCTTCGGTTACGGCGATGTGGTGGCCCCGGCCAAGACCCTGCTGGATTACGTCCGCTCGACGAAGATCGAGCTCGGCATCCTCGGCGGGCTGATGGAGGACCGGGTGCTGAGCGCCGCCGAGGTAACCGCGCTGGCCACGCTGCCCTCCAGGGAGGTGCTCATCGCCAGGGTGCTGAGCGGGATGCAGGGCAGCATCTACGGGCTGGTCAACGTGCTTAACGCAAATATAGTCGGTCTGGTTTATCTGTTGAATGCCAGAAAGCAACAACTGGAAGAAGGAGGATAAAATGTCCGAGGAAGTGGAACAGAAGGAAGAGGAGAAAGCGGAAGCGAAGGCCGAGAAGGCGGAGGCCAAGGCGCCCAAGGCGGCCGCCAAGGCAGGCGCCACCATGAGCAAGGACGATCTCATCAACGCTATCAAGAACATGACCGTGCTGGAGCTCAGTGAGCTGGTGAAGGCCCTGGAAGAGGAGTTCGGCGTCAGCGCCGCGGCACCGGTAGCGGTGGCGGCAAGCGCCGGCGGCGGCGGGGCGGCAGAGGCAGCAGAGGAGGAGGAGGAGAAGACCGAGTTCAACGTGACGCTGAAGGAGATCGGCGCCAACAAGATCCAGGTGATCAAGACGGTGCGAGAGGTAACCGGACTCGGCCTGAAGGAGTCCAAGGAGCTGGTGGAGGCGGCCCCCACCAGCCTGAAGGAAGGCGTCAACAAGGAAGAGCTGGCCACCATCAAGGAGAAGATGGAGGGCGCCGGGGCTACCATCGAGGTCAAGTAGCCTCGTGGCGAGCGTACGATGGCGATAAAGGTCGTCCACCAGCGCAGGATACGGCCGGACAACAGGGAGGAGCTGGGGATGCTGATGTCCAGGCTGAGGGTGGCTGCGGTCAGCCAGCCGGGGTACCTCTCCGGCGAGACGCTGGTGGCCCTCGATGACCAGGACTCGCACCTGGTTATAAGCACCTGGCAGACGCTGCAGGACTGGAGGGCGTGGGAAGGCAACCAGGAGCGGCGGGTCCTGATAGCGATGATCGACAAGCTGCTGGTTGAACCGGCCACCGTTCGCATCTATATCGATGCCTCTGCCTCCCTTTCATGGCAATCGCTGGCAGAGGGCTGCTGAGTTAAATTCAGAAAGCGCAGTTCCGATAGCTTTCGGAGGAGGTTGCGTCGATGGTGGTAAAGATAATCACCCAGCGTACCGTCGTCCCCGACAGGCAGGGCGAGTTGCAGTTGCTGCTGCGGCAGTTGCGGGTGAAGGCCATGAACCAGCCCGGCTACCTGACGGGAGAGACGCTGATATCGGTGGACAACCCGTACACATACATTGTTATCAGCGCCTGGCAAAGCCTGGAGCACTGGAAGGCGTGGGAATCGCACCCCGAACGCCGCGAGATACAGTCCAAGATCGAGTCTATGCTGACCACCCACTCCCAGATGGCGGTGTACACCGAGCAGGCGACCACGCCCCCCGAGCCGGACCAGGGCCCCTGATGCAGCCTCGAGGTTCCACGGCATGGTCGAATACCGCCTGAGGATCCGGGAGCTGCCCGCCGGCGAGCGGCCGCGGGAGCGGCTCAAGCACAGCGGCGCATCGTCGCTATCCAACAGCGAGCTGCTGGCCATCATCCTGCGCACCGGCAGCGCCGCCGAGAACGTGCTGGGGCTGGCGAGCAGGCTGCTCACCCGGTTCGGCGGGCTTGCCGGAATATCCCGGGCCAGCTTCGGTGAGCTGTGCGCCGAGCGCGGCGTGGGACAGGCCAAGGCGGCCCAGCTCAAGGCGGCGCTGGAGCTGGGGAGGCGGCTGAGCGTCACCCCCGCCGGCGATAAGGCGGTCATACGCACCCCTCAGGATGTGGCCGACCTGCTGATGGCGGAGATGTCCCTGCTCCACAGCGAGCACCTGCGGGTTGTGCTGCTCAACTCCAAGAACCACGTCCTGTCCGTGTCCGAGGTTTACAAGGGCAACGTGAACTCGTCGCTGATACGCCCCGCCGAGCTGTTCCGCGATGCGGTGCGGGAGAACTGCCCCGCGGTCATCATCGTCCACAACCACCCCTCCGGCGACCCCGAGCCCAGCCCCGACGACATCCGTGTCACCGAGCAGATAGCGGCGGCGGGGAAGATGCTGGAGATCGAGGTGCTGGACCACATCATCATCGGCAACGGGCGCTTCGCCAGCCTCAAGGAGCGGGGGGCCGCCTTCTGCGATAAATAGCTTGAAGCGAGGGCTAAATGAGCACTGATTCCGAAACTAAATCCGAGGCTCCGGCCGAGATGAACTACGCCGGTTTCTGGATTCGCCTGCTGGCCTTCCTCATCGACGCCGTACTGCTTTCCTTCATAAGCTGGGGGGTGGCGAACGTGGCCTATTTCATCGGGATGTGGGCCTGGAAAGGGCAGACGCTGGGCCAGATGGTGGTCAACGTCAAGGTGGTGGCCGCCGACGGGCAGCGGTGCGACCTGCGGACGGCGGTCCTCCGCTTCCTCGGCTACCTGCTGTGCTGTCTGACCCTCGGCATCGGCTTCCTCGCCATCGCCTGCAACCGCCGCAAGCGGGGCCTCCACGACAGGATAGCCGACACCTGCGTGATAAAAGTGTGAGATACATCGACTCGACGCCGGGAACACCATGAACAGGTACATGCACGGCTATACCGACCGCGAGGCGGAGAGGCTGCGCGACCAGTGCTCCATACTGGAGCAACTGCTGCATTCCACAGTCTCGTACCCCCCGGGCAGCGCGGTGCTGGAGGCGGGGTGCGGCGTGGGGGCGCAGACGCTGGCGCTGGCGAAGAGGAGCCCGCAGGCTGATTTCACGTCGATCGACATCTCGCCGGACTCCCTCGACCGGGCGCGGGCCCTCATCGAGGGCGAGGGCATAACCAACGTCCGCTTCCAGCAGGCCGATATCATGGAATTGCCCTTAGCCGACGGGAGCTTCGACCATGTGTTCGTGTGCTTCGTGCTGGAGCACCTCGGCGACCCGCCGGCGGCGCTGGGCGAGATGAGGCGCGTGCTCAAGCCGGGCGGCAGCATCACCGTCATCGAGGGGGACCACGGGTCGTGCTTCTGGCATCCGGAGACCGCGGCATCGCGGCAGGCGTGGCAGGCGATGATACGGGTGCAGCAGGAGATGGGTCACGACCCGCTCATCGGGCGGCGGCTGCACCCGCTGCTGGCGCAGGCCGGGTTCGATATCGACGGCATCACCCCGCTGTGGGCCTACGCCGATGCCGCCATGCCGCAGTTGCTGGACGGCGCCGTCAACAAGATACTGGCCCCCATGATGGAGACGGCGCGGGAGGAGGCGCTGGCGATGGGGCTGATCGATAGGGCGACGTGGGAGCAGGGCATCGCCGACATGCACCGCGCCGCCATGCCCCCCGACGGCTCGGTGTTCTACACCTGGTTCCGGGGGGTCGGCACCACAAGACAACAGACCGATAACCATGCCTGTTGATACGAAAGGGTGAATGGGAGCGGAGAAGAACGTTCGACAGCACCCGCCAGCGGTTTCCCGACGCAACGGTACTATCGATTCTCATCGCCTAACAGCGGGCGGCTGCGCCTACAGCAGGAGTGCGAACTCCAGATAGAGGCGGGCGGCTTGCAACACCTGGTTGAAAGACACCGCCTCATCGGACGTGTGAGCCGCCTCCAGGACCCCGGGGCCAAGCATTATTGGGTTCACGCCAGCGACCCTGAGCACGTTGCCGTCAGAATGGCTCCTGAAATTCTGCGCTTGCCACGATAAGGACACCTTCTTGTATGCTTCCCTCAGCTTATCAACCACCGGGTCGCGACGCGGCAGCCGATACCCTTCATACATGTTCTCGAACTTGAGCCGGGCATCCAGTCCGGGTATGTCCTGTCCTGCCGATTCCACCACTGCCTCGAGCCCTGACTTGACTGAACCGACCGTTGAACCCGGCGGGAAATGAAAGTCCATCCACGCCTCGCAGAAATCCGGAACGACGAACCCGGAGGAGTGGCTCGTAAGTTGCCTGATATTGTATACCAGACCAGCGGGCGCCGAAGCCGCGTAATCAGCAATGATCTTCAGCAACCCGAGCATGGATTCTATGGCGTTATGGCCCGTCTCGGGCATGGAGGAATGGGCTCTCCTGCCCACTGTGCGCAGGTTGACCTCCAGGTAGCCGTAGTGGTCGAGGCACGGGGCCATCCCCGTGGGCTCACCTACGACCGCCCACGGAAAGCTGTACCCGCCGACCAGCGCCTTAGCACCCCTGCTGTCCTCTTCCTCATCCACCACCAGCGCCAGCCCGACGTCAGGCATGCTGCTGCCGCTCTTCAGGGCGATGAACGCCTCGATCATGGCGGCGCACCCGCCCTTCATATCCACTGTCCCCAGCCCATACAGCTTATCGCCATCCTCCCGCAGTTCATAGCTATCTAGATCGAAGGCGGAGACCGTGTCGAGGTGGCCAACGAAGCACAGCCCTACCCTCTTTCCCTGCCCGGGGAAAACGATGAGGTTGTAGCGATCCTCATCCACCCCCTGCCTTACCACCGAGATATCATGCCTCTTGAGGTACCGCTCCAAATACTTGAGGATCTCCCCTTCCTTGCCCGACGGGCTGTACATATCCACCATGTCTTTGAGGAGCGCCTTCAGCCTTTCCGGTCTTATATCCATCGCCTATAACCGCCTTGGGTGCAGCTACCTGTCGGCCGCCTTCTTGGGTGCAGAACGCAGGGTCTTCGCCAGCCACACATGCTGGCTCCTCGCCGAGAAGCCCAGACCGTTCAGGAACGCTATCGCATCCTTGTTGTTCCCCTGGGTGTCGGCGATCACCATCCTGACGCCGTCCCGCAGCAGCCGCTCCTCCAGCTTGCGGTACAGCCGAACCCCGAGGCCGGTGCGCTGGTGCTCCTCATCCACCCCTATCCAGCTCACGTAGCCGTATCTTTTCCACGCGGTGCCCTCTTTCTCCATGGTGGTCCCCAGTATGAAGCCGATGACCCGCTCATCCTGCTCCGCAACGAAGCAGTAATCCGGCTCGTAGGAGAAATGCTCGGTGACCTCGCTGGGGCACCAGGTGCGGTACAGTATCGGCAGCTCCTCGCTGGTGAACAGCTGCTCCCCCAGGTGGTAAACGCTGCTGATATCGTCTATATCCATCTGCCGTATGACAGTTCCGCTGCTCTTCTTGCCGGATGAAGCGTTTTCCATCGTTATCTACACCCCCTCCACGTGGTATATTCCATGCCATCCCCTGCAGGCTGTCATACATGGTATGCCTGCCCGTAGCGGTTGTCAATCGGTGCAGCCAGCCAATAATAGAATTATTGCATTATTATGTGATAAAATAACGACAGATTATTATAAACCCGGACCTAAGGAGGAGCGATGAAGATTAAAGCGGTTGTAGTGGGGCTGCTGCTGTGCGCCCTGATGGTCAGCGGCGCCATGTGCCAGTCGGGGACGACGGTTCAGTACACCGTCACCGTCATGGCCGGTCAGGGCAGCGTGTCGCCCTCGGGGGGCTCCGCTGCGCTGGGGAGCGCGGTGACATTCACCGCCATCCCGGCATCCGGATGGAGCTTCGACTACTGGGGCGGCGACGCCAGCGGGAGCCAGAACCCCCTGTACCTGACCATGGACGCCCCCAAGAACATCCAGGCCTACTTCACCCAGAGCGGCGGGGGCAGCGGGGGCGGCAGCACCGGCTCGCTGCAGAAGCCGAAGGTCGGCCACGTCCCACCCAACTGGTACCTCAGCACCGATGACCCGTACAGCTCTTACCTGGGTTACGGGGTGATCGAGTACACCGACAGCGTGGACGGAGATTTCGTCCAGATATACTGGGGCGATGTGCCCGCCTCCCTCATCGGGCAGGAGTCCAACGCCAACGCCCTGATATCCCAGGCTACCTACGAGGCCATTTTCGCGCCGGACGACACCGGCTCCATGTTCGTGGCCGGGCAGCTGGCGGGATACGCCGAGGCGTACGAAAGCTACTACGACGTGTGGGAGATGGAGGTCGTCTTCGTGAAGGGCTCCACCTACGTGGACATCTTCGCCGCGTACGACGCGACCAGCGATGACATACAGGACGCCATCGACTTCATCGAGGGCATCTACTTCTAGCCGTCACGATAAAATAATACGGAGGCAGATTATGAGGATAGCGGGACCTATCGTTCTGATCGTTTGCGGCATACTGGCGCTGGTGGGGCTGTCCCTGGCGTGGGTCAGCATCTCTCTGTGGGGCTACGGCGTTTCGATGTCGGGATGGGACGCCCTGTGGGAATGGGAACCGACGCTGGTGCTCATCGGCGGCATCCTGCTGCTGGCGTGCGGCATCACCGCCCTGGTGCTGGGCATCGTGCGCAAGGCGCGCGGCCTGGTGATAGGCATGGGCATTACCTCGGTGCTGGCCGCCATTATGGTCATCGCCGGGCCGGTGTACATCCTGATCGACGTGGCCACCGACCAGTTCGCCGACCTGAGCATGCTGGGCGCCGGGCTGTATGTCTGCATCGCGGCAGCCTTCATCGCCTTCATCTTCGGCATCCTGACAGCGGCCGTACGCTAGACAACCCCGCGGTGCGGGGAGGCATATCATGAAATGCGTGTACCATCCGGATAAGGACGCCGTTGGCTCCTGCGGCACCTGCGGCGCCGGCGTGTGCGACGCGTGCAAGGTAATGCTGGCGGGCAAGCTGTACTGCCAGGCGTGCGCCGATCTGGCCTTCGCCGAGCAGCAGGCGGCCAAGACCACCCCCCGACCCACACCACCGCCCGGGCCGTCGCTGGTGCAGCCCTCGTTGCTGCCGCGGGCGCAGGCGCCGGGGGCGGTCACCGCGCTGGTGCTGGGCATCGTGGGCTTCATGATGGGGCCGCTGGGCCTGATACTGGGCCCGCTGGCGATATACTACGCCAACCAGGCGCGCGATGCCATCGCCGCCAACCCCATGTACGACGGCAGCGGCATGGCCACCGCCGGCTACGTGCTGGGCATAGTGGACACCATATTCGGCGTGCTGTTCCTGCTTTACATCATCATGATATTCACCTGCGCCTTCGCCGCCACGTGGTAGCCCGGCGCGCGCAGTACAGGGGCAAACGATATGAATTGTGCGGTACACCCCGCGCCAACAGTACGAAACGATGAGCAACGGCCGGATGGGAGAGCACGAAGATACGCGGCAAGTGTGCGCAGATGCGTCCATCGTCGCCCGCGGTATAAGCAAGAGCTTCGGCAAGGTCAAGGCGCTCGATAAGGTCACCCTATCGATCGAGCCGGGCACCATTTTCGCGCTGCTGGGGCCCAACGGCTCGGGCAAGACCACCCTCGTACGTATCCTGACCACTCTGCTCAGGCCAGACGCAGGCAAAGCTAAGGTCGCCGGCTTCGACGTTATCCGCGAAACGCGGCAGGTCAGGTCGGTGATAGGGCTAGCAGGACAGTACCCGGCTATCGACGAGAACCTCACCGGCAGGGAGAACCTGGAGATGGTCGGGCAGCTGTACCACCTCGGCAGGAAGAGGTCCAAGCGGCGTGCCGTGCAGCTACTCAAGAACTTCGATCTGACGGGTGCCGCCGACAGGCAGGCGAAGACATACTCTGGGGGAATGCGTCGGCGCCTGGACCTGGCCGCCACGCTGGTGGCCAGCCCGCCCATACTGTTCCTGGACGAGCCCACTACCGGCCTCGACCCGCGCAGCCGCATCGGTCTGTGGGACGTTATCGAGGAGCAGGCCAGGGACTGCAAGACCGTTTTCCTGACCACCCAGTACCTTGAAGAGGCCGACAGGCTGGCGAAAAAGATAGCGGTGCTCGATAACGGCCGCATCCTCCGCGAGGGCACCAACCAGGAACTGAAGGAGTGCTGCGGCGGCGATACAGTGATAAAGGTGCGCATCACCGAACGCGATAAGATGGACGCAGCGCTGGCAGCGCTGCAGGAGTTGGGCGGCGAAAAGCTGCACGGCGACCCTGAGACCGGGGAGCTCACACTCCCGGCGTCAGAGGGGACCTCGGTGCTGCCGGAGATAGTGCGCCGCCTGGATACCGCCCAATTGCAGATAGCGGAGGTGGGGCTGAAACCACCCACGCTGGATGATGTATTTCTGACGCTCACCGGGCACACGGTGGAAGGGGGCAAGCCGGCCACCCCCAAGAAAGGCCGCCGTCCCCGCCGGGGAAGGAGGCCGGTATGAACGCTCAGGCAGGCATCGTCAGAAGGTTCTCCGAGTCCGTGTCGGATACTATAGTGATGACTCGGCGCGATATACTGAGGTATGTAAGGCTGCCCCAGTTGCTGGTCTTCAACACCATCCTGTACGTGGTTCTGCTGCTGCTCTTCACCTACGTTTTCGGCGGCGCCATCAACACCGGCGGCGTGGATTACATACAGTTCCTGCTTCCCGGGTTCCTGGTGCAGACCGTGGTGTTCGGCTCCACGCAGACCAGCGTGGGTATAGCCGAAGACCTCTCCAAGGGCATCATAGACCGCTACCGCTCGCTGCCGATAGCCCGCTCCGCGTTCTTCAACGGGCGCATCATCAGCGACGCCCTGCGCTATGCCATGGTTATACTGCTGATGATAGGCATAGGCAGCGCCATGGGTTTCCGCTTCGAGAACGGGGCCGCATACGCGGCGGCGGCGGTTGGTCTGACCATCCTTTTCGGACTGGCGCTGACCTGGCTGGCGGTGTTCATCGGTATCTCCTCTAGAAACGTGGAAACGGCGCAGGTTGCCGGCTTCGTGTGGGTTTTCCCGCTGGTGTTCGCCAGTTCCCTGTTCGTGCCCATCGAGACCATGCCCGGCTGGCTGCAGGCGTTCGCCAAGATCAACCCGGTGACCACGGTGGTGGACACGGTGCGCGCGCTGTCGCTGGGTGGAGAGATAGTATCGCCGCTGTGGAAGATGCTCGCCTGGAGCGGCGGCCTGATGCTGCTCTTCATCCCGCTGACCATACGCCGCTACAGGCTCATGTCATGACATGAAAGCATACGCTGATTACAGTACGATCAGTGGGACCGGACGATAGTGTCCTTCACCGTTTTCTGGATATAATGTCTATATATCACGCGCGCTTGCATTTCCACCATCCCATGTGATATCCTCGCCCCAGAGGCGGACCTCGCGCATATAAGGAGGCAGCAGCCATGAAAACCACTAAGGTCGCACTGGCACTTACAGCGGTAGTATTGCTGGTCACCGCATCCGCCTGCACTATGGGCACGCAGCAGTCGCCCTCCGCCGCGATTGACAGGGGCTTTCAAACCGCCTACACCGCCGACAGGGAGCAGATAAAGGCGGCGGTGGCCGAGTTCATAGCCCGCCCCTCCGACCCCTCCTACCACCACACCTTCGGCGACGTGCCGGTAGTAAATGACGATGCCGTTGAGGTCAGCGGCGGCCAGGTGATAGCGGGAAAAGACTACTACGTGATAGCTATGTGCCCGCTGTTGGTCACCTCTTCCCCCAGGGGGATACTGAAAAGCGTGCCCGATACGGCGCACCCGGACAACTGCGTGCAGCAGGGCGCCAACGCAGAGACGGGGATGGCATCCTGCCGTGCCGACTGCACCGGCAGCTACATCTGGCTGGTGAACGACTGGGGATAC
>CAZYOO010000018.1:0-26351 GCA_964649185.1 uncultured Dehalococcoidales bacterium | reverse complement strand
GAAAGACTTGACACGGCTTTTTGCGTAGTGATATACTACGAAAGTTGGACTATCCAACCATCGGATAGTTCACATGTTGAACTACACAGGAGGGTGCATGGACCAGAAACTGCTGGATGAAGTGACAAAGGAGATGCTGCACCTGTTCCCGCTGCTGGAGGGCAAGATCATCCGCGTCGGCTTCCGCAGCATGGAGCGCGACTGGAAGGTGGCGCCGCACCACTTCATGATCCTCAAGATGCTGAGCCACGCCGGGCCGATGCCGTTGTCCGAGATAGGCGGCTCGCACGACATCCCCAAATCCCACATGACCTACCTGGTTGACCGGCTGGAGGAGATGGGGATGGTGGAGCGCCAGCCGGATACCAAGGACCGGCGGGTGGTCAGGGTATCGCTCACCCCGGAGGGGGAGCGCACGCTCGCCGGGTGCGAGGCGGTGCTGCGGGAGAACGCCCACCAGCGGCTGTCCAGCCTCGGCGAGGCGGACCTGAACCAGCTGTCCGAGTCGCTGAAGCGGGTGCGGGAGATAGTGGCCAAGGTGGAGTAGCCAGTGGCCGATGACGAGATAAAAGACATCATCGAGGTCAAGCGCCTCACTAAGAAGTTCGGCAAGCTGGTGGCGGTGGACGACATCAGCTTCAGCGTGCGCCAGGGGGAGATATTCGGCTTCCTCGGCCCCAACGGCGCGGGAAAGACCACCACCATCAGCATCCTGTGTACCCTCATGCGCCCGACTAAGGGCAGGGTGACCCTCAACGGCTACAATGTCGTAAAGCAGTCCAACCAGGTGCGGCAATCGGTCGGCCTGGTGTTCCAGGACCCCAGCCTGGATATCAAGCTCAGCGCGCTGCAGAACCTGCAGTTCCACACCGGCGTGTACAACGTGCCGCCGAAGGTGGCCAAGAAGCGCATCGCCAGCGTGCTCAAGATGGTGGACCTGTGGGACCGCCGCAACGACACGGTGCAGACCTACTCCGGCGGGATGCGGAGGCGGCTGGAGATCGGGCGCGGGCTGCTGCACTTCCCCAAGGTGCTGTTCCTGGACGAGCCCACGCTGGGCCTCGACCCGCAGACGCGCTCTCACATCTGGGACTACATCCTCGACCTGAGGAAGCGGCTCAATATAACGATATTCCTCACCACGCACTACATGGAGGAGGCCAACGTGGCCGACCGCATCGCCGTCATCGACCACGGCAAGATAATCGCGCTGGACACCCCCGAGGCGCTGAAGCAGATGGTGGGCGGCGACGTCATCACCCTGCAGACGGATAACCCCGAGGCGGCGGCGGCCGAGCTCAGGGAGAAGCACAATATCGAGGCCAAGGTGGAGGGCGAGAGCATCTACTTCGAGGTGGAGAACGGGGATAAGTTCATCCCCAAGCTGGTGCGGGAGTTCAAGGGGGAGCTTCAGGGGGTCAGCATGCGCCGCCCCACGCTGGACGACGTGTTCCTCAAGCTCACCGGTCGCGAGATACGCGAGGAGGCCGGCGGCGAGTCGGCGATGAAGCGGGCGTGGGCGGTGCGCCAGGCCAGCGGCGGCGGCAGGGGGTTCCATTGAGGCGCAACCTCCACGGCGTGTATATCATCTGGTACCGCGATATCCTGCGCTTCTGGCGGGACCGGGCGCGCATGTTCACCAGCATGGCCATGCCCATCCTGTACCTGGTCATCTTCGGCAGCGGCATATCCTCCTTCTTCGACCGGGGCGAGGGATTCAACTACATCGCCTTCATGTACCCCGGCATCATCGCGATGGTGGTGGTGCTGGGCTCCATCATGTCGGGCATCACCGTTATCTTCGACCGCGAGTTCGGCTTCCTCAAGGAGGTGCTGGTGGCGCCTATCAGCCGCACCTCGGTGGCCATCGGCAAGGCGCTGGGGGGAGCCACCATCGCCAGCGTGCAGGGCATCATGATGCTGGTGTTCATCCCCTTCGCCGACGTGGATATCTCGGTTCAGAACGGGTTCATGATGGTGGGGCTGATGCTGGTGCTGTCGGTGTCGCTGACCTCCCTGGGCCTGCTGGTGGCCACCCGCATAAAAAGCATGGAGGCGTTCCAGGCGGTGATGCAGCTGATGATGTTCCCGCTGGTGTTCATCTCCCCGGTGCTGTTCCCGGTGGAGACGCTGCCGGGGTGGCTGGCCACCATGGTCAAGATGAACCCGGTGTCCTACGGGGTGGACGCCATACGGCAGGCGGTGATGGGGGTAGAGGCATCGGCGCCCTTCGGCATAAAACTGTTCGACTACCGCATGAGCATCGGGCTGGACGTGGCGGTGGTGGCCCTGTTCGGCGCCGTCATGCTGGCGCTGGCCATACGCTCCTTCCGCGTGCAGGAGTGAGGCTTAATCGCCCGGGGCTCTCCTTGCCGGCATGTACTTGAAGACGAAGAATGCACCCGTGATCGCGATGTACCCCGAGACGATGGCCATGACCTGCCACGCGTCCATGAAACTCTCCCTGGCCACCGCGGCAAGCGGCTCACCCAGCGCCGGCGGCAGCTTGTCGGCTATGGTGACCGCGGCACCCACCGAATCGCGCGCCGCGGAGGCGACATCGGGAGGCAGCGTGGGGATGGTGGAGGCCGCATCGTCGAAGCTGGAGCGGTAGACGCTGTTCAGCACCGAGCCGATTAGGGCTATGCCCAGCGCCCCGGCTACCATGCGCGAAACGCTGTTCATCGCCGAGCCGATGCCGGCCCGCGCCTCGGGCAGAGCGCTCATGATGGCGTCGGTGGCCGGCGCCGCGATATACCCCAGGAAGAAGCCCAGGCCGAAGAAGACGGCGCCCACCTGCCAGTAGGCAGTGTCGACCTGCCACAGGGCTGCCACTATGACCGTGGCGGTCAGCAGTATGAACCCCAGCCCGATTACACGCGTGGTCCCCAGGAATTTCACCAGCTTGTAGCTGGAGCCGGCACCCATCATGATGCCCACCGCCAGCGGCACGAAGCGTATGCCAGTCTCCAGCGCGGTGTAGCCCTGCACGAACTGCATGTACAGCGTAAGCCCGAAGGTTATGCCGATCTGCCCCAGAGCAGTTATGCTGACCGCGCCCACCCCGGCGGAGAAGCGCGGATTGCGGAAGAAGCCCAGCTCCATCATCGGATGCTTGGTATACCTCTCCCACCGCACGAACATCGTAATAAGCACTATAGACCAGCACAGGGTCATCACGACGATGGGGTGCGTCCAGCCCCAGTCGCTGCCCTTGATCAGACCGAATACCAGGTTAGCCAGCGCCAGCGCGGAGAGAACGGTGCCGGGCCAATCGGCCCTTTTGGGTCTGGGGTCTCGGCTTTCGGGTATCAGGAACCAGCCGGCGGTCAGGGCTATGGCGGCGATGGGCAGGTTGATGAGGAAGATCCAGTTCCAGCCGGCCTTGTCGATAATGGCGCCGCCGATTATGGGTCCCAGCGCGATACCGATGCCGTTCAGACCGGCCCACACGCCGATGGCCTTGCCGCGCTCCTCCACGGGAAAAACGTTGGTGATGATAGCCAGCGTGGCCGGCAGTATCATCGCCCCGCCGATGCCCATCACCGCGCGCCAGGCGATGAGCTGCAAAGCGCTTGCGGAGAACGCGGCGGCCAGGCTTGCGGCGGCGAAGAGTAATATACCCACCTGTAATATGCGCTTCCGCCCCAGACGGTCGCCCAGGGTTCCGGTGGTAAGCATCAGGGAGGCGAACACCATGATGTACGCGTTTATGATCCACTGCAACTCGGTCCCGGTGGCGTTAAGCTCCCGCTGCAGCGTCGGTAAAGCGATATTTACTATCGACGCATCAATCACCACGATAAGAACGCTGACGGCTATTACTATCAGCGTCCACCACCGCATGCTGTATGCCCGCTTGGCTGTAGAACCTGGTTCCATTTATTAGCCTCTGCCAATGGAATAATGAACTGTAATGACCTAATTGTTTCAAAAATATAGCATAAGCTATTGACGTTGTCAATACTATTTGGTTATAATCGATACGAAAAGTTCAAAATATATTACTGGTATGATGAAAATGGATGGTTTCGAGCGCAGGAAGGAGCGGAAGAAGGAGAGCATAAGGCGAGCGGCTCTGGAGTTGTTCCGCAGATACGGTTTTGAAAAGGTTAGCGTGAGAGATATCGCCCAGGAGGCGAATGTCTCACCGGTCACAATATACAACCACTTCGGCAGTAAAGATAATCTGGTACGGGAGGTAATTAAGAACCTGCTCCATACCATTTTGAACAAGTATCGAGGTACCATCCGAGGCGAGGGCACCTTCCGACAGAAGCTGGAGACCATCGTCTTCGATAAATTGAAGCTGATGGAGCAGTTCCAGGGAGAGCTGGTGCAGGCGGTGATACGCAGCGATCCGGATATGAGGGTCTTTATCGAATCCCTTTGGCAAAACGAGATATATCCAGTAATGGGTGATTTCTTCGAACAGGGGCGGCGGGAGGGCTATGTGGACAGCGGGCTATCTGAAAGGTCCATTATGGCTTACTACGATATACTGCGCCACGGCATATTTGCCTATATGGGCACTGATAACGCTGGGCAAAACGGGAAGCTCATGCGTGAACTGATGTCCATATTCCTCTATGGTCTGGTGGGCAGTAGCGGCAGTCGATTATAAAGATATTGCCGCTAAATATGGTTACCTGACACCAGCGACATGAACTCGGCGCGGGTGGCAGGACGGGAGCGGAAGTTGCCCCTCATCGCCGAGGTAACGATATTTGACCCCGGCTTCTTCACGCCCCTCATGGTCATGCACATGTGCTCCGCCTTTATCACCACGCCTACGCCCTTGGGCTTGAGTACCTCCTCCACTGCCTCCGCTATCTGGCTGGTGAGCCGCTCCTGCAGCTGGGGGCGCCTGGCCAGGATGTCCACCGCGCGGGGCAGCTTGGACGCGCCCACGATGCGGCCGTTGGGTATGTAGCCCACGTGCACCAGCCCGAAGAAGGGCAGCAGGTGGTGCTCGCACATGGAGTAGAAGGGGATGTCCTTGATGATGACCATCTCATGGTGCCCCTCGTCGAAGCCGGTGGTCAGCACCTGGCGCGGGTCGGCCTCCAGCCCGCTGAAGATATCGGCGTACATCTCGGCGATGCGCCGCGGGGTGTCCCGCAGCCCCTCCCGCGATGGGTCCTCGCCGATGGCCTTGAGGATGGATTTTATCGCTTTCTGGATATCGTTGTTGTTGGCCAATGCTCTTCCTTTCAGCGCGCCCCGTATTCCTTGCGGTCGAGGTGGCGGATATTATCCTTGGCGGGGACGGTGTAGTTCTCCGCGCCCATGTACAGGGCGGGCGATACGCGCCCCAGGTCTATCAACTGCTCCTCGGTGAACAGATCCTCCTCGTAGTGGGCGGCCACGATCTCGCCGACGACCCAGATATGGTCGCCGTATGCCCTCTCGTCGACGAGGCGGCACTCGTAGCAGGCGTAGGCGTCCTTCAGCACCGGGGCCGAGGTCTTGAGCGGCTGCTCCCTCTCGATATGCCAATGCTGGAACTTGTCCACCTCTGTCCCCGAGCGCCCACCCACAGCGGCTACCAGCTCCGCCTTCTCGATGGGCATGAAGTTCACCGCGAACTCCCCGGCCTGGCGTATCAGCTCCATGGTGCGCCGCTTGGGGGCGATGGACACCCCGAACAGCGGCGGGTTGAACGATATCGATGTGTGCCAGGCCACCGCCATGCAGTTGTCCTGCCCGCCGGCATGCACGGTGACTATGGTTGCCGTCCGGGGGTAGTGGTGGGAGTAGTTGCCCGCCCCCTCGATGCTTATCTTCGCCATAATACTCTCCTTCTCTGTTGAACCGCCACGTTCAGTGCAGCCGGCACCACCCTGAAGCTTACCGGCGTCTCACCGACCACCTCGCCGTCTATCTGTACGGGAAGCCTCTGCGGCGAGTCCACCTCGATGCTCTTGGCCTGGCACATCCTTATCTTGGGGTGTTTGGTGCGTGTGCCGATGTACAACCAGGGTAAATGCCAGATCGCTTCGGCCTTGCTCAGGTCGCCGAGGATGGCCACATCCAGCAGCCCGTCGCCGGGGTCGGCATGGGGGAACACCTTGCCGCCGCCGAGGTAGCGCCCGTTGTTCACTAAGATAGCGAAGTCGCGTTCCTCATACCTCTGGCCGTCGATGCTCAGGTTTATATCTTTGTTGCTGTAGTTAGTGATTATAGGCATCAACCAGATGGCATACGCTGTTGTGCCCCCCAGAAATTTGAGACGCTGGTTAACGCCGCCGACGATATCGGTGACGAAGCCCAGCCCGGCCGTGTTGCCGAAGAGCCGCCGCATTTTGCGCCCGTCGCCGGTGCATTCCATGGCCCCGAGGTCGATGGTGAATTCCCCGAAATCCGAGAATATGCGGCTGGCTTTCACGTAGTTCTGGGGTATGCCCACGGATTGCGCGAAATCGCTGACTGTACCGGCGCTGATGAAGCCCAGGGTTGCCCTTCCCCTGCCGTTTTCGTCCACCAGGCCGTTCACCACCTCGTTAACCGTGCCGTCGCCGCCAACGGCTATAACCAGCTCGTATCCTTTCTCCACCGCGTCCCTGGCCAGCCCGGTTGCGTGTCCTGCGCTCTCGGTGAAGCTACAATCGAAGGGCAAACCCGAATCCTTGAGCAGCTGCTTGATGATGGGCCACCTGGTGCGGGCCATCCCGCCCCGGGCATACAGGTTGACGATCACCATAGCACGGGACATCGCATCACCCCAATCCCAGCGCCTTCTCGATGGCGGCGAAGTCCGTCGGCAGGGAGGTCAGCGGCTCGGCATACTGCACCGCCGTGTCCGGGTCCTTGAGGCCGCTGCCGGTGATTATGGCCACCGCGGTCCTGCCCTTGAGGTCGAGTCCGCCAGCGGTCGCCTTCAACAATCCGGCCACCGAAGCCGCCGACGCCGGCTCGCCGAAGATGCCTTCCTTCTGCGCCAGCAGGCGGTAGGCGGACAGTATCTCCTCGTCGGTCACCGCGTCGATGACGCCCCCCGATTGGTCGCGGGCGGCGGTGGCCCCTTTCCAGCTCGCCGGGTTGCCGATCCTGATGGCGGTGGCTATCGTCTCCGGGTGCTCGAAGACCCGGTCCTGCACTATGGGGGAGGCTCCCTCCGCCTGGAAGCCCATCATCCGCGGCTTTTTATGCGATCGACCCGCATCGAAGTATTCATTGTACCCCTTCCAGTAGGCGGTGATGTTGCCGGCGTTGCCCACCGGGATGAAGTGGTAGTCCGGGGCATCCCCCAGCACGTCGATGACCTCGAAGGCGGCGGTCTTCTGCCCCTGGATGCGGTAGGGGTTCAGCGAGTTGACCAGGGTTATGGGGTGCCTGTCGCACAGCCCCCGCACTATGGTCAGCGCCTGGTCGAAGTTGCCGTCGATGGCGATGATGCGGGCCCCGTAGATCAGCGCCTGGGCCAGCTTGCCCAGGGCGATCTTGCCCTCGGGTATTATCACTATCGTCTGCAGCCCGAACGCGGCGCCGAACGCCGCCGCCGAGGCGCTGGTGTTGCCGGTGGAGGCGCAGATGATGGCCTTGCTCCCCTCCTCCACCGCTTTGGCCACGGCGAGCACCATGCCGCGGTCCTTGAACGATCCGGTGGGGTTGCACCCCTCCAGCTTGAAGTACAGCTCGCAGCCCAGCCCCTTCTCGATGACCCGCGACCGTATCAGGGGGGTGTCGCCCTCCCCGATGGTGATGACGGGGGTCTTATCGGTTACCGGCAGGAACTCGCGATATCTCTCCAGAACGCCTTGTCTCATCTACAATCCTTCCTTTAACAGACCCTCTAGTCTGCGGGTCAAGTCGTCGTACTGCTGCTGGTAGGCTGGTATTTTAACCTCTTCGGGGCTGAACCGCAACCCGTAGCCCCGCAGCCGGATGAGCCCGCCCTCCTGCCCGTGCCACACCATCCCCAGCAGGCCCGGCAGCATGGCGCGGCAGCTATCGCCGGGCTCCTTCTCGTTGAGGCAGTATTTAAGGGAGCCGGTAACGATGTCCACCGCAGAGGCGACGTGCGAGGCACCGGCACAGCTGAGCGACAGCAGCTGGACCCGCTCCAGCCGCCGAATCGCCCCGCCATCGGCCGTTACCCCCGATTGGAACCTGGTTTGGAGGTATTTGTAGGGCTGGGTGAAGGGCAGGCGGTCGAGGACGCAGATGCCGGTGGCATCTTCCTGTGTCAACAAGTCCTCGAAAGCGCCGAGTGCGGAATTCACCCCCCAGCCGGCCAGCTCCCCTATGGGGCGGCCCCTGGCCACCCCCGGCAGCACGATGGTTGTTATGAGGCGCGCGCCGATCTGCCGGCAGCCGTCGATGATATACCGCCGGGCGGCGGTGTGCTGCTCCTTGGTCAGGTGCTTGGGGCGAGAACCGGCGCTGAACCTGAGCTCGTCGCCGGGGCGGAAGCCGTTCTCGTCCCGCGACCGCTGAACCAGGTTGTGCATATGGTCGAGGGCATCGATGGGGAAGAACATGGCGCCATATACAAAGAACCTGGACTTCGGGTCTCGGCGCAAGCCCGTCTCTTCAGTGTATAGCAGGTAGACCATACACGTTCTCCTCTAGCTGTGGCCGGAGTTTATCCGCTGGTTGAAGGTCAGCTTGTAGCCGTCGGGGTCCTCCACTGTGAAATCGCGGATGCCGAAGGGCTCGTTCTTGATGTCGGCGGCTATCTTAACGCCCTTGCCCTTCAACTCAGCGCAGTAGCGGTCGATATCGTCGTCGATCTCCATGTAGAGGTTCACGCCGGTGCCCAGCTTCTCGCCCGGGCCTATGCCGCAGCTCTGCGCCGGGATGAACATGAGGACCATGCCGTCCTTAGAGAGATCGGCGTACTCCGGGCTGTCGGCGTCGGGGAACGCCATTCCCAATTCAAAGCCGAGCGAGTCGCGGTAGAAGGCGATGGCCTTTGCCATGTCCCTCACCGCCATCATGGGAGATAGATACCCCATCGCATGCCGCCTCTCAGTCCTCGACGCGTACGAAGCTGGCGATCTCATTAATCACATCCAGGCGGGAGATCTGGCCCATCGCCTGCTGCATCGCCTTCTCCAGCGCGGGATAGGTCATGAGCACTATCTCCGCCACATCGTCGGCCACGTCGCTCTCCTTCTGTATCACCGAGGAGATGCTGATTTCGTTGTCCGCCATGACCTTGGATATCTTGGCCAGCACCCCGGGGCGGTCCACGGTGAGCATCCTGAGGTAGTAACGGGTCTCGATATCGGTGATGGGCATGACCCGCTTCGATGGGTCGAGGCGCAGCGCCGGCGTGATGCTCACCCCGCGGTCGATGCGCCGGGCCACGTCTATCACATCGGCGATGACCGCGCTGGAGGTGGCCGCGGGGCCGGCCCCCTGCCCGTAGAACAGCACGCGCCCCACCAGGTCGCCCTCCACCTGGACCGCATTGTAGACGCCGTCCACCTTGGCCAAGAGCAGGTCCTGGGGCAGGAACACCGGGTGCACCCGCGCCTCCACCGCCCCGTCCCTCTCCTTGGCGATGGCGAGCAGCTTTATCTCATAGCCCAGCTCTCTGGCATAGCGGAAGTCGCGCGCCGATAGCTGCGATATCCCCTCGTGGTGGATGTCCCCGGGGCGCACCTCCACGTTGAAGGCCAGGGTGGCGAGTATGGTCAGCTTGTAGGCGGCGTCGATCCCCTCGATGTCGTTGGTGGGGTCGGGCTCGGCGTACCCCAGCTCCTGCGCCTGCTGCAGGGCGGTGGAGAAATCGATGCCCTCGGCGGCCATCCGGGTGAGGATGTAGTTGGTGGTGCCGTTGATGATGGCGCAGATGGTCGATATGCGGTTGGCCAGCAGGTCCCGTTTGAAGGGGGCGATAAGCGGGATGCCCCCGCCCACGCTGGCCTCGTACAGTATGTCGACGCCCTTGCCCTCGGCGCGGGAGAGGAACTGGGGGAAGTGCTTGGCCATCACCTCCTTGTTGGAGGTGACCACGTATTTCCCGCGGTCCAGGGCATCGTTGATAAGCTCCATCGCCGGGCGCTCGCCGCCGAGCACCTCGACCACTATATCCACCTGGGGATCGCCGACCACCTGTGAAGGGTCGGTGGTGAACAGGTCGGGGTCAATGCCGGAGGCTCGTGTCTTGGCGACGTCCTTCTCGGCTATGCGGCGTAGCCGCAGCGGGCAGCCGGTGACGCCGGCGAGGGCATCCGCCCGTTCCGTGAGGGCGCGGGCCACCGCCCCGCCGATAACCCCCAGGCCCAACAGGCCGACCCCGATGCTCTGTCTATCGCCCAACGTTATCCCCTCCGCTCGGCGAGCTGTTCCAAAGCCCACTGGTACAGCTCGTCCAGGTCGAGGTTGGGATTGCGCTCGACCTTGTTGTCCCGCTGCATCGCCAGCCATCCCGGATATGCGGAGCTCTCGAGCTGCTCCCTGTACATGTCTTCGATGGCCCTCTTCTCTTTCGCTTTGACCTTGATCAAGTAATAATAATCCAGCTGCGCATCGGGATCGTTAACGTGAATCGGTTCGCTCACCTCGCCCACCTCCAGGCTGAAAGCCACCTCCTCTATATCCGCATACATGATGCCCCGTGGAAACCAGCCCAGGTCGCTGTATGAATAATTCTGCCCCACTTCGGAGAAGTTCTCGCCGGCATGGATCCTCGCCCCCGCCGCCAGCACATCCTCTTCGCTATTCGTCAAGATCGACTCCAGGTAAACCTGCATGGATGAGTTGGGTATCTGCGCTTTGAGGTATTGGTCGATCTTGAGCTGCAGCAGCTGGAACTCCATATAATCGCGGAACTCCCCGTCCGTAAGCCCTGTTTTGCCCAGGTAATCCTGATAGGTCTGCTGGAACTCCTCCTCGGTCAGCGACTGGTTCCCGGTCTGGAACATGGACCTCAGAAGCTGGTCAAGCTCAGTATCCGTTGCCCCGATGCCGAACTCCACGGCGCCCTGGCGCACCAGCTCTCTGGTCTCCAGCAGCAGGAGGGGGCTCTCGTTATGGCTGGCGGATACGTTATACAGGCCGACCTGATACAGGTAGAGGGCATCGGCATAGTCGTTGCCGTTGAATTCGGTTTTCCCCACGCTGGTGACCCACCTCTCCCCCTCGGTGGTGTTGCCGGCGTAAGCCACTGCCACGATGATAACCACCAGGGCGATGACCAGTATGCCACCTGCGGTGTAGATCCGCCGTCTGCGTCTCTCCTTCTCCCACCGCGCCAGGCGGCGACTGGTCACGTGCTTGCTGACGTCCAGCTTCGGTGCCGACTTGTGTTTCTTGGCCATCTCTTGCAAAAAGGCTTGCGTGTCTGAAGGGGGTTTCGGCTAGCGGGGGTTCTTCAATCCCGCAATCCCGCGCCGCCGGTTCTCTGTATATGGGCCGGGGTGTAGGGCAGCAAAGCCAGGTGCCGTGCCCGTTTCACCGCCGTGGCTAAAGCCCGCTGGTGCTTGGCGCAGGTGCCAGTGCGGCGGCGGGGCTCGATCTTCCCCCGGTCAGAGATATAGCGCCGGAGCATTGCCGGGTTCTTGTAATCGATAATTTTCGTGTGTTCGGCACAGAACGAGCATACCTTGCGCTTCGGCGTGAACCTCCTGCCCCTGCCCTCTCTGCCCCTTGTTGGCTTAACCGGCCTTCTTCCTGGCATACTTCAAATCCCTCTCTAGCTATTTCAGAAGGGGAGATCCTCCGGCTGCACATCATCCGCCGGTATCTCCTCCACCGCCAAATCATCGGCGTCTTCGGGAAGGGAGACAGCGCCCGGCCGGTCGAGGAAGATCACCCTGTTGGCTACGATCTCAGTGTTGAAGCGCTTCTGACCGTCCTGTCCCTCCCAGGAATGGGTCCTCAACCTGCCTTCCACATAGGCCCGCCGCCCCTTGGCGAGGAACTGATTGCACTGCTCCGCCAGCTTGCTCCAGGTAACAACGGTGAACCACTCTGTCTCCTGCTTGCGCTCCCCCTCCGGGGTGGTGTAACTTCTCGAGGAAGCGATGCGAAAGGAGGTCACCGGGTTGCCGTTGGGGGTGAAGCGCATCTCGGGGTCGGTGCCCAGGTTGCCGATGACCATCACCTTGTTCAGACTCGCCATTGCCAAACTCCTTTCCCTAGTCGCTCAGCCTTACCAGCAGATAACGCAGGATATCCTCGGATAGTTCCAGGCCGGCTTCCATCTCAGTCGTCGCTTCGGGTTCGATACTGAACCGGGTGAGGACGTAGCTCCCTTCGGTAAAGTTCTTTATAGGATAGGCCAGCTTCTTGCGCCCCCACTGGTTCACCTCGGCGATAGTACCGCCCCGCTGGGTGATATACTGGCTTGTCTTATCCACCGTCGATGCGACTTCGTCATCGGCAACCGTCGGTCTGATAATCACCACTAGTTCATAATCGCGCAATCGAGTACCTCCAGGATTCGGCGTGTCTCACATATTACAGAACATGTATTATAGCACGTAACATGGATTATAGCATGAAAAGGTGACAGCAACAACTACCCCAGCCCGGGTACGGGGAAACGCATCAAGAGACCGGCCACTGCGTCACGCACCTCTTGGTGGACAGCAGAATCCCCCAGGTTGGTGAGCACCTTGACGATAAGCCTGGCCACCGTTCTGGCCTCATCGGGGCCGAAGCCGCGGGTGGTGACCGCCGGCGTGCCCAGCCGGATGCCGCTGGTGACCTGGGGCGGGCGCGGGTCGAAGGGGATGGCGTTGCGGTTCAGGGTGATGCCCACCGAGTCCAGCGCCTCCTCCGCCTGCTTGCCGGTCAGGCCCAGGGGCGAGAGGTCAACCAGCACCAGGTGGTTATCTGTGCCTCCCGATACCAGTGTCATTCCCCCCCGCTGAAGCTCGTCGGCCAGCGCCCCGGCGTTCTCCGCCACCGCCTGCTGGTATCTGACGAATTCCGGCTTCAGCGCCTCGCCGAAGGCCACCGCCTTGGCGGCGATGACGTGCATCAGCGGCCCCCCCTGCATCCCCGGGAAGACCGCATCGTCCACCGCGGGGGCAAGATCGCGCCGGCAGAGGATGAATCCGCCGCGGGGGCCACGCAGGGTCTTGTGGGTGGTGGAGGTGATGATATCGGCGTGCGGCACCGGAGAGGGGTGCACCCCTGCAGCTATCAACCCCGCTATGTGTGCCATGTCCACCATCAGCCGGGCGCCCACCGCGTTGGCGATCTGGCGAAACCGCTGGAAATCGATGATCCGCGGGTAGGCGCTGGCGCCGGCTACGATGAGCTTCGGCCGGTGCTTCCGGGCGAGGGCCTCTATCGCATCGTAGTCGAGGAGGCCGGTCTGGCGGTCCACCCCGTAGTGGACGAATCGGTAGAGCCTGCTGGAGAAATTGACCGGGCTGCCGTGGGTCAGATGCCCCCCGTGGGACAGGCTCATCGCCAGCACCGTGTCTCCGGCCTCCAGCAGGGTGAAGTACGCCCCCATGTTGGCCTGTGCCCCGCTGTGGGGCTGGACGTTGGCATGTTCCGCCCCGAAAAGACGCTCGGCCCTGTCCCGCGCCAGTTCCTCCACCTGGTCTACCTCCTCGCAACCCCCGTAATATCGGTGGCCGGGGTAGCCCTCGGCGTACTTGTCGGTGAGCACCGAGCCCTGCGCCTCCAGCACTGCCCGCGAGGCGTGGTTCTCGGCGGCGATGAGCTCTATGTGGCTCTGCTGGCGCCGCGCCTCGCAGCATATCGCTTGCCATACATCGGGGTCGCTTTTCTGCACAGCGGTGATGTTGGGGTGTTCTCTCTTGCTTTTCATACGGATGCCATGTCGCTAGCGCTAACAGCCACAGCGATTTAGTCTACTTCACCGCCGTTCCCCTGTCAACCGCCGCGGGGCTGCCCCGCCTGCGCCACCTCGATCAGCGCCAGCAGCCCGCCGGAGACCAGGGAATGCCCGCCGAGAACGATCGGTATCGGGGCTTCTAGCGCCCGCCGGGTGAATTCCCGGACGAAGGGATCGTTTATATCCCCGTATCGTCCCATATCGGAATAGAAGCGGTCGTCGACGGTGGGCGTCAGGCCGAAGTGGGTGAAGAGCACCCTGCTGTCGATGATGGCACCATGCCCCATCCGGCCCAGCGTATCGAAGAAGCGCTCCATGCCGGCCTGCTCCAGGTAGAAGCCGAGGATGCTGCAGACCTCGCCGCGCGCGGCGCGCCGGTCGGCATTCATGCTCCGCTCCTCGGACAGCATGCGCACCCGGCATGCGGTCTCCCGCTCCAGCCGGGACCAGACATAGCTGCCCACCCTGCCGGCCACGGTCACCTGGGCGTCGCCGTCGTTGAGCAGGCGTACCACCTGCTCCAGCCGGGAGGTGTCGAGGTCCAGCCCATCGAGGTATGCTGCGGTGTGGCTGCCGGCGCCGGCATGGATCTTGAGTATCGACAGGTCGGTGGGGGTGTCCACATCGAACAGGGTCGCGGCGCTTCGGGGCAGTTCAATCTGCGATAGGCCTGCCTGCGCGACCAGCAACTGGGCAAGCGGATTATCGGCCGCCGGCGGCTGGATATCCTCGATGGCGCGGCCCGGGGTGAAGGCAACCAGGTCGGAGGAGTAGAAATTATTGGCGATCACCGTATCTGTTGCCGCAGCGAGCTGATCGGCGATAGCTCTCATGTCGCTGGCGGGCATCAGGGGAACGCTCCCACCGCCGACATAGCACGGCGACTCGATAGCATATTTCTCGATGATCTCCTTGAGCCTGCTGCCGAAGTGGAAGGGGTGTCCACCGGGCTCGATGGTCACCGGCGGCATATCATCGGCTTGCTCGGTGACCAGGATAACCTGCCGGAAGGCACCCGATTGCTGCGCCCGCTCGATGGTATCGCGGGTTACGGCGCGGTGACAGCCGGCCACCATGTCCGCTGCCGGGCTGCCGCCGATGCCGCCGAGGAAGACGATGGCTGTGGGTCTGGCCATCGCTGCTTATACCTCCCTCGCCAGGGTCAATCCCCATACCGAGGCGGCCCCCGCCGCTTTGAGGGCGGCGGCGCAGGCCTTGAGGGTGGCGCCGGAGGTGCAAACGTCGTCGATGACGATTATATGCTTGCCCGCTCCCCGCCTGTCGCTGCAGGCGAAGGCACCGGCTACATTGCGACGCCGGTCTTCGACGCTGGCGGTCCGCGCCTGGGGAGACGTGTTCCTGCGGCGCACGAGCGAGTCTTCAACCACCGGCAGGGAGGCGAGCCTGCCCAACTCTTTTGCCAGCAGCGCGGACTGGTTGTAGCCGCGCGAGCGCAGGCGCCGGGGGTGCAGCGGTACCGGCATCAAGACATCGGCGGACAACGGCTGCGACTGCTGGTATTTCCACATCAGTTGAGCCAGCGGGGAGGCCAGCGCCCTGACGTTCTCGTACTTGAGCTGGAGGATCGCCTGACGCATGACGCCGTCGTAGGGGGAAAGGGAGCGGATGCCGTCTATCTGCGGCGGGTCGCTCTCACAGTCGGGACACCGGGCTCCGGCCGCCAGCGGCAGGCCGCATCGCTGGCACAACGGGGGAGTGAGGTACTGCAATGTCGAGAGACATCGCGAACATATTAAAGCCCCTCCCCTTCCGCAGCCGACGCAGCGGGGAGGGAACAACAGGTCAAGGGCCGACTCCTTAAGCTTATGCGATACCGCGATGGGGTTCACCGTCGGGAGTGAGCCTTCCTTCTTTGGCTATCGTGCAGGGCGCTCCGGGATCAGCGGGCCCTGGCGGTATGCCCTACGCCGCTCACGATAGGTTCGTTCACATACAGATCGCCGTTCCTAATCTTAAGGTTGAACCCGCAATCGGGGTTGGTGCAGACCCAGGCTTTATAATGTATCGGCGCCCCCTGGCTGCCGAAATCTGATAGTGGGACTAAATCTCCGATGTTGCACTTCTGACACTTGGGGAAAACGTTGTCTTCCACTGAGGTACCTCCCATCCTTCTATATCAACCGGTGTACGGTATACACTAGTATTCATTAAAAGTATACAATAGAGCATAAGCCGTTGGCAAGCATTTCAGCGGTCTAAGCAGGCTGGGCGCGCCTCACCAGCATCAGCGATTCCGAGCTGCAGGAGGCCACGCACACGCCGCAGCCGAGGCATTTGTCGCTATCGATCACGGCGACGTCGTTCACCTCGATGGCGCCCACCGGGCAGCGGTCGCCGCAGTTGCCGCACGCGGTGCACTCCTCTTCGTCCACCTGCGCCACGAAGGGCGAGGGGATGAACACCTGAAAGCCCTGGTTCTGCCCGTGGAAGATGGCGCAGCAGTCGGTGCAGCAGTTGCAAACGCAGTTGTTGATGTTCAGGGTGGACACCAGGCCGTCCTCGGTGCATCTCTTCAGCAGCGCCACCAGCTCGTCGAAAGATAGCTCACGGGCCATGCCGTGCTCCACCGTCCAGCGGCTTAGGTCGCCGGTATGGATGCATGTCTCCAGGATATGCTCGCAGTGGTTGCCGGGGTCCACCAGCCAGTGGGACAGGCGGCAGGGGCAGGGCGAAACGCTCCAGTGCCCCGCCTCCCTGAGCACCTCGGCGAGGTTCTCAGCGGGCTGGACGTCATCGGGCAGGGCGGCCATCCCGGCCCACACCGGGGCGAAGGGGAATCCCAGCTTGCACAGCTTCTCCTCGGACCATTCCTTGAGCACCTGGTTGATGGCCTTGCCCAGCTCCACGCTGAACGGGTACTTGATGTTGCCCCACAGGCCGGTCTCGATAAGACCGGGTGCCGCCGACCCGACGACCTTGTACGTCGGATCATCGCCGGGGTCGATGTACACCGTCCCCTTGTCGGCCATGGTGTTGAGCATGTCCTTCAGCTTGTCCTTCTTGATGCCCGACCTCTCGGCGATCTCGTCGAGCTTGCCCCCGGTGAGGTGCACATGGAGGGCCAGCCCGGCCTCCTGCGGCGTGAACTGCAGACTTAACAGCCTGAGCAGCGCCGGTGTCTTGGCCATGCCGACGATATCCTCCGCGTCGATCATGTCCGCCAGCTGCTGATAAACGTCTTCCTGCGCCATGATATCCTCCTTCGGTGTTATAGTATGCGGTTGTATCTATCGCAAAACGATCGACTCTAACCGATTGTAGACCGCCCCCGATGGCGTCAATGTGCTCTTCATCAGGCTGACCCCCGTCACCCGCATCGCGGCGCCGCCGGCGTATTCGGTGGCAGTAACCAGCTTCCCTATTCTGGCCTTGTCCCCGGATGACGCCCGGTCCTTTATCCGCCCCAGTGTGAGGTGAGGCGTGAACGGGCGTTTCTCCCTGGGGAAGCCGAGGTGCGACAGTGCATCGTCGATGCCGCGTTGCAGCGTCTTCACCCTTTTCACGTCGCCGGCCACCGCCACCCAGATGACCCTCGGCTGCTGGGTGTTGGGGAAGGCGCCGAGGCCGCCCACCTTCAGCTCGAAGGGGGGCACGCCACGGGCCGCCGACCTGATGGCCTCGGTTATCCCCGGTATCTGGTCGGAATATACCCCGCCGAGGAACTTGAGGGTCAGGTGAACGCCCTCCGCTGCCACCCACTTGACCTGCGGATGCTTCTCCGGCTTCAGCCGCTGAATCAGCGACGACAGGCTTTCACTGACCTCGTCGGAAAGCTCGATGGCGATGAACGACCGGATCTTCTCCATCAGGATAGCAGCCTCAGGGCGTTCCCGCTGAGGATCATGTCCTCCACGTCCGCATCCAGGTTCAGGGAGCGGAGCTGGTTCAGCACCCGGCTCGGCGGTATCAGCGGGTAGTCGCTGCCGAACAGTATCCTGTCGGCGCCGGCGATGTCGGCCACGTGCCGGAATATCTCCGGCCGATACAGGTAGGGCGAGGCCGAGGAATCGAAATACACGTTCTTCAACGCCTCAGCCACCTCGGGCATCAGGGCGTAGAACGGCAGCCCTCCGCCCCAGTGGGCGCAGATTATGGTCATCTCGGGGAAGCGGGTGATGAGCCGCTCCAGGATATCGGGGGTGATCTTCTCCTTGCCCACGTACTGGTGTCCCACCGGCTCCGAGGCGTGGACCATCA
The DNA here is from genome assembly GCA_964649185.1 of uncultured Dehalococcoidales bacterium. Taxonomy (GTDB): domain Bacteria; phylum Chloroflexota; class Dehalococcoidia; order E44-bin15; family E44-bin15; genus CAYUWM01. The sequence continues at coordinate 8,362 of CAZYOO010000018.1, read as the reverse complement.
GCATCAGGCGGTGGCGCATCATGATATCGAACACCGGGTCCAGCGTGTCCTCGTCCCCCCGCACGAGGCCGTGGAAATCGGGCCGCATCTCGCCCACGCCCCTGATGCCGCCGCGGATGCAGCGCTCCAGCTCGGCGACGGCGGCGTCGATGTTTCCGGGAGGCAGGGAGCAGAAGCCCGCCAGTCGGCCGGCATACCTCGCCACCGAATCCATGATGTAGTCGTTGGTCTCGCGGCACACCTCGGGGCTGGTCCAGTTGGCGTTGAGCAGCACCGAGCGGTCGACGCCGTCCTGGTCCATCCTGGCGATGAGGTCATCGCAGTCCGCGATCTTGAACTTGGTGTTGCTGTAGAGCCGCTCGAATAGCGGATCGCGGCCGGAGTACTCGTCGCGGTGGTCCCTCATCCGCGCGGGGAAGACATGGGTGTGGAAATCGACAATCACCATTTGATTTTAGGGTAGATCAGCATTGGGGTCAAGGATGTATATGGACATCGATATCCGGCTGTTATATAATTGTTTTGCTGGTAGGAAGTACGGGCATTGCTTTCAGCGAAGAAGAGCGGTAACAGGAAGGGGAAACCTGCAGCCTCGGCGCCGAAGTCGGCGGCCGGGGTTTCTGCTTCTGGGGGGCTGTCCGTGGATGAGTTGAAGGCCAAGGCCAAGCTGCTGCGCCGCCACATCATCGAGATGACCGCCGCGGCGGGCAGCGGGCACCCCGGCGGCTCCCTGTCCTCCGCCGACATTGTAGCCGCGCTCTATTTCAGGGTGCTGCGCCACGACCCGCATAACCCCCACTGGCCCGACCGCGACCGCTTCATACTCAGCAAGGGGCACGCCGCCCCGCTGCTGTACGCCGCGTTGGCGGAGTCGGGGTACTTCCCCACCGACGAACTGCTTACGCTGCGCAAGCTGGGCAGCCGGATGCAGGGGCACACCGACCGGGGCATCACCCCCGGCGTAGAGATGTCCTCCGGGGCGCTGGGACAGGGGCTGTCGTTCGGCATCGGGGTCGCGCTGGCGGCGCGTCTCGATGGTAAAAAACACCGGGCATATGTGCTCATGGGGGACGGCGAGTGCGACGAGGGGCAGGTGTGGGAAGCTGCGATGGCGGCGGCGCACTACAAGCTGGAGGGCATCACCGCTGTCGTGGACCGTAACAATCTGCAGATCGACGGCTGGTGCTGCGACGTGATGAACACCGAGCCCCTGCCCGACAAGTGGCGCGCCTTCGGATGGCACGTCATCGAGGTGGACGGGCACGATATTGAACAGCTCATCGACGCATTCGAGCAGGCTAAGTCGGTGAAGGGGCAGCCGACGATGATCATCGCCCACACCGTAAAGGGCAAAGGGGTCAGCTTCATGGAGAACAAGGCCGAGTACCACGGCAAGCCGCCCACGGCGGAGCAGGCTAAACGGGCGCTCAAGGAGCTGGAGTAGGGATGGCGGAGGAGATATCCACCCGGAAGGCCTACGGCCACACCCTGGTCGAGCTGGCCGATAAGAACAGGGATATCGTGGTGCTGGATGCCGACCTGTCCCCCTCCACTATGACCGATTTGTTCGCCGCGGAATACCCCGACCGCTTCTTCGACTGCGGCATCGCCGAGCAGAACATGATGGGCATCGCCGCCGGGCTGGCCGCCTCGGGCAAGACGGTGTTCGCCAGCACCTTCGCCGTGTTCGCCTCGGGGCGCGCCTACGACCAGGTGCGCATGTCCATCGCCCAGCCGCGGTTGAACGTGAAGATAGTGGCCACCCACGGCGGCATCAGCGTGGGGGAGGACGGCTTTTCGCACCACGCCATCGAGGACCTGGCGCTGATGTGCTCCCTGCCCAATATGACCGTGGTGGTGCCGGCGGACGCCAACGAGGCATCGCAGGCGGTTCGGGTTGCGGCGGAGACCCCCGGCCCGTTCTACATCCGGCTCTCCCGCCCCAAGACGCCGCTGATATACGGCGAAGGCGACCGGGACTATCGCTTCGTCATCGGCAGGGCGGTGACCATGCGCGGCGGCGCAGACGCCACCGTTATCGCCACCGGCATCATGGTGGAGCCGGCGCTGCGGGCGGCGGAGACTCTGGCGAAAGAGGGCTTCGACCTGCGGGTGCTGAACATGCACACCCTCAAGCCTCTCGACGAGGAGGCGGTGGTGAAGGCGGCGAAGGAGACCGGGGCCATCTTAACCGTCGAGGAGCACCTGCTGCAGGGCGGACTGGGGAGCAGGGTGGCGCCGGTGGTCGCCAAGAATCACCCGGTGCCCATGGCCTTCATGGCCATAGAGGACCGCTTCTCTTCATCGGGGAAGCCCAACGAGCTGCTGGAGCAGCACGGGCTGACCGCGGAAGGCATCGCCGGGCAGGCGCGACAACTCCTGTCGCGGAAGGGCTAAGGCCGCACCTGGCCGTCGCCCATTATCACCCACTTGTAGGTGGTCAATTCTTTTAACCCCATCGGGCCGCGGGCGTGGAACTTCTGGGTGCAGATGCCCACCTCGGCACCGAGGCCGAACTGCCCCCCGTCGGTGAAGCGGGTGCTGGCGTTGGCGTAGACGCAGGCGGCATCCACCTCCTCCAGGAAGCGCAGCGCGGCGGAGTAGTCCTCGGTGACTATGGCCTCGGAGTGCCCCGAGTTGTAGGTGGCGATGTGCTCCATGGCCTCGTCGATAGAGTCCACCACCTTCACTGCGGCGATCAGGGCCAGGAATTCCTTGCCCCAGTCCGATTCCTTCGCCGCTACCGGTTTGAAGTCCTTGAGTATCTCCATCGCTCTCTTGTCGCAGTGCATCTCCACGCCGGCCTTGGCCCACTCCTTGGCGATCAGCGGCAGGTAGCGCCCGGCGATCTCGCTGTGCACCAGCAGGCAGTCCATCGCGTTGCACACTGTGGGCCGCTGCACCTTGGCGTTGTAGGCGATGGCCACCGCCTTGTCCAGGTCGGCCATGCGGTCGACGTAGGTGTGGCAGATGCCAGCCCCGCTGGCCAGCACCGGCATGTTGGCGTTGTCTTTGACCAGCGTCACCAGCTTCTCGCCGCCGCGGGGGATGATGAGGTCGATATACTCGCTCAGCTCCAGCATCTCGTTAACCACCATGCGCTCGGTGGACTCGATGAACTGGACGGCGTCGCCGGGTATCCCGCCGGCCTCGGCGGCCTGCTTGATGACCCGGGCCAGCGCGCTGTTGGAGCGCAGCGCCTCCTTGCCCCCGCGCAGGATGACGGCGTTGCCCGATTTGAGGCACAGCGACGATATGTCCGAGGTGACGTTGGGGCGGCTCTCGAAGATGGTGCCGATGACCCCCAGCGGCACCCGCCGTCGCTCGATGCGCAGGCTGTTGGGCAGCACCCGGGCGTCGATGACCTCGCCCACCGGGTCGGGGAGGGATGCCACCGTGCGCACGTCGCCGGCCATGCCCTTGAGCCGGTCGGCGTCCAGCAGCAGGCGGTCCTGCATCGCCTGATCCATGCCCGCCGCCCTGGCGTCGTCGAGGTCCTTGCGGTTGGCCTCGAGTATCTCTGTCTCGCCGGCGATGAGGCCGTCGGCGATGCAGTTAAGCGCCCGGTTCTTCACCTCGGTCGACAAATGTGCCAGCTTCCGCTGTGCGGCCTTGGCCGCCTGCGCCTTTTGGGTAAGCTCATCCATCGCTGCTTCCATAGTCGCTCTCCTTACGATACCACCAGATCGTTGCGGTGCACCACTTCCTCGCCGTAGGCGTAGCCCAGCAGCTCCTCTATCCTGTCGGAGCGGGCGCCCTTGATCGCCTCCAGCTCCTTCGACGAGTAGTTGGTGATGCCGCAGCCTATCCTTTCGTATTCCGCGCCGGCCTTACTGTCCTTCTTGCCTTTCGACGGCTTCTCTTTCGCCCCGGGCGCCTCGGCCACGATGTTGACCGCATCGCCGCGCTGGAACTTGCCCTCCACTCCCTTCACGCCGGCGGGCAGCAGGCTGCGGTTCTGCTCCTTGAGCGCCCTGGCCGCCCCGGCGTCCACCACGATGCTGCCCCTGGTGGCCAGGCCGGACAGTATCCAGCGCTTGCGGCTCTCCATCTTGCTCGCTGTCGGCGGGAAGATGGTGCCCAACGCGTCGCCGGCCACCACCCGCAGGATGACATCCTTCTCCAGGCCGCCGGCGATGACCGCGGTGGCCCCCGCCGCCGTGGCCAGCTTGGCGGCATCCAGCTTGGTCCTCATCCCGCCGCGGCCGCGCCCGGTGGTGCCGCCGGCCAGCTTCTCAATGCTGCGGTCGATGCGCTCCACGCTGGGGATCAGGGTGGCGCCCCTGTCCCTGTCGGGGTCGGCGGTGTACAGCCCCTCCACGTCGCTCAGCAGCACCAGAAGGTCGGCGTCCACCAGGTTGGTCACCAGCCCGGACAGGTTGTCGTTATCGCCGAACGACGCCCCGCCCAGCTCCTCCACCGCCACCACGTCGTTCTCGTTGATGATGGGCAGCACCCTCAGCTTGAGCAGGGTCAGCAGGGTGCGGCGGGCGTTGAGGTAACCCAGCCGGTCGGAGAGGTCGGTGCGGGTCAGCAGCGCCTGTGCTACCTTTATGCCATGCCACTCGAAGAGCTGCTCGTATGACTGCATCAGGGCGGTCTGCCCCACCGCCGCCATCGCCTGGCGGCAGGGGATGTCCCGCATACCATCGCTGATGCCCAGCTCCTGCCTCCCGGCGGCGATGGCCCCGGAGGTGACCAGCAGCACGTCGCGCCCCTGCTGGTGCAGGCGTGCCACCTGGCCCACCAGGGTGGACATCACCACCAGGTCCAGCCGGTCGCTGCCCGCGGTGAGCAGGTTGGTGCCCAGCTTCACCACGATGCGCTTGTACTTCTCGCCGTCGTCCTTCCCGGTCGCCTTTTTAGCCATAGCTGTTCCCCGATAAATCGCAACCATTATAGCACAACGATGCAGAGCCACGACAAGGGATAAATCATTACGAAAATGTCAGGGGTGCGGCGTGATTGCCACTATGGTGATAATCGGTGTGCGCTTGCCTCCAGCGTTTTGCTCATCGGGGCCGGAATGGAAGAACACCCTGTATGCTTCCGGGGTTTTCTGCTGGACGTAAGCCTCGAAAACCTTTGCTCCGAAGCTCTCGGTGAGGCTGCGGTATTCGTGCGTCTGCAGTGAGGGATGCCGGGGGTTGGTTTCAAGGTAGCCCAGGGTCTTGCGCACCTGCTTCAGCGTATTCTTCCGGGCCGGGTCGGCCTCCAGGGCGTCCAGCTGCGCATCCGCGGTGGGCGTGAAACGTAACTCACGCTTCATCTTTCACGTACTTGGCGAACGAGCCACGTTTCTTTGCTGCGCCGGCCGCCGACTCGAGCAGACCCTGTCGCACCGAGGCCAGTGCCTCCTTATTTTCGAACAGCCATAGCTCGGAGGCGGGGATGGTTACCTGTGGGTCAAGCACGATCTGCCCCGTGTCGTTGAGGTACACGCGGAACGTAACGCCGTCGGGTATGTCGATCTTCGACAGCACCACGCGGCGCTTGGAATCCGGTTTAACGCTGCCGGACACCACCTTGAAATTCGTATCCTTGATTATCGAACCCATCGCGCCACTATTCTAGCATGGGTGGGATATCATGTCAAGTGGGAATATCCCACATATCTTGTCCGATGACGCTCGTTACCAATAGCTGCTCACCGGTAGGTACGGGTATCGCCTGAAAAAATGTTACAATGGTATACGGTATACCACAATCGCCACAATGGAACGGAGGCCGATATCTCATGGAAATGAAGAGCGAAAAGGACAAGCTGCAGCGGCTGGCGGACCTGATGAACGAGCAGTCGGAGACGCCGATGCTGGTGACCGACGACCTGCTGTATATATTCGACGCCGCCCTGGAGCCGGAGGAGGTGGATTTCATGCTCAAGATGGGCGGCGGCAACCTGAGTCGCGCCGAGGTGGAGGGGAAGGTCGGCCTGACGCCGGCGGATTTCGAGCGGGTGCTGGAGACGCTGCTGGACAAGGGACACATCACCGAGCTGGAGCCGGAGGAGGAGGGAGAAGAGCCGTACCTGCACGTGATGTCCATATTCCCCGGGTGGTTCGAGCACTACCTGATGCGCGGGGCGGACACCCCCGACCGTCGGGAGTTCTCGCGGCGGGTCAGCGGTTACTTCGCCGCGGCGCAGGCCATCCCCCCCGACATGCTGAACGAGATACTGAAGGACATGTCTCCGCACCGCTCGCTGGCCATCGCCAACCCGTCGTCATCGCGGCTGATCCAGGTCGATGAGGCCGTGCCGCCGCAGCCGAGTGAGGTGCACCCGTCGCACAGCATCCTCAATATCCTGGAGCGGCTGCCCGAGGACGTGGCGGTATCGGCGGGGCACTGCTTCTGCCGGGAGCAGAGGAAGCTGGACGGCGACCCCTGCCGCATGGACCTGCCGGAGGAGTCGTGCCTGGGCATAGGGCCGGCGGCGGAGCACATCATCCGTCGGGGGATGGGACGGCGCATCAGCAAGCGGGAGGCCATCGAGCTGGTGAAGCTGGCCGAGGAGAAGGGCGCCGTCCACCAGGTGGGGCGGATGGTGCCGCTCAAGGACTTCAAGGTGAAGCACGAGGCGGACATCATCTGCAACTGCTGCTGGGACTGCTGCGGGGTGCTGGGCAACTACCACCGCGGCAACCTGCCCTTCATGCTGAAGTCGTACTACATCGCCGAGGTGCCCGACGAGGACGAGTGCACCGGCTGCGGCATCTGCGAGCAGTTCTGCCCGGTGGACGCCATCGCCGTGGGCGAAAGCGGCGTGGCGGCGGTGGACCAGGCGCTGTGCTGCGGCTGCGGGCTGTGCGCCCTGCACTGCCCGGAGAACGCCGTGCGCCTCAGGCCCTACGAGCGCAACGTCTTCCTGCCGGTGCTGCCACCCGGCAAGCGCCGGATACAATAGCAAGCCTCAGCGGAGTTGACAGCCGCAGTCTGCCGATGTACGCTTGCGGCACGCAGGATACAAAAAGAAAATATTTAAACGACGGAGATTTAGGCATGGCGGAAGAATATAACATATATTGTGATGAATCATGTCACCTGGAAAATGATCATCAATCGGTTATGGTCTTGGGAGCTGTTTGGTGTCCAGTAAGGAAATCGAGAGAAATTGCCGTCTCTATTCGCGATATAAAGAAACGGCATGGGCTGCCGACAAGCTTCGAAACTAAGTGGACAAAGGTATCTCCAGCTAAAGGGGATTTCTATCTAGATCTTGTAGACTTTTTCTTTGATGAGCAAGATTTACATTTTAGGACACTTGTAGTTCCTGACAAATCCTTACTTCGACATGAAGATTTCATGCAAACACATGATGTGTGGTACTACAAGATGTTCTTTTCCATGTTAAAGGTAATCCTAAACCCCCAAGATCGCTACCGGATTTACCTTGATATCAAAGATACCCGTAGTGCAGATAAGGTAGCTCAGCTTCGTGACGTTCTTTGTAATAATATGTACGACTTTCAACGTCAAATCATCGAGCGATTACAGACAGTGCGTTCTCATGAAGTGGAAATATTACAGCTTGCCGACCTATTCATAGGAGCCGTGTCATATGCTAATCGGCAATTGGATAACAGTTCAGCCAAGATAGCAGTGGTCAATCGTATGCGGGAGCATTCGGGATATAGCCTCACAAAAACTACTTTACTACGCGAGGATAAAGTTAATATTCTCATTTGGCAATCATTTGAGGAGTAGTGATGAGCAGTTTACCAGATTGGCTTCCGGAGCCACTACTATACGCGGATTTTGATGGAGATTGGGATAAGTTTATAGAAGCTGTATATCAGGTATTTAAAAGGGACTTTATAGATTCGAGGCCTAAATGTGAAGGTGTTCTTGTTGTACACAATGTAACAATAGAGGATGGTAGAGAGAAGGCCTTCTGGCACGTTACCTCGGTTGATACAACTGAAGGAAGGGTTCCTGATTTGAGACGAAGTGAACGCATAGCATGGCTCAGGCCAATCATAGAACACGCGAATGATATGATTATCAAAAAGTGGCACGAAAAACGAGGTGGCGAGAATAGACTCCACCTTTGGTTAGAAGAGTGCGATTTCTTAGTAGTCTTAGTATCTAAACCCCGATTGAAAGTTCTCGTAACCTCTTTCTATATTGATAGGAATCATACACGCAAAAAACTCAAGAAGAGATGGGAGCAACATAAAGCAAAAGCCGCCCCTTAGGGCGACTTAAGAACTCCTTCTACACTTGGCAGATGAGCTAATATTATAATATCAAACTTCTGAATACATGTCAATAGGATGTTTGTCAACGATTTGACAAACACATCTTCCAATGTACGCTTGCGGCACTTTCTAAATCAGCACTCTCCTCCATGTCTGTGATACAA
>CAZYOO010000017.1:15145-26466 GCA_964649185.1 uncultured Dehalococcoidales bacterium | reverse complement strand
CGCTCGGCGTGACGCCCCTTTAGCTTTGCCAGCTTGGGGTCTATCACCGCCCGGCAGTAGGGGTGGTCGGCGTTCGTATCATAGAACCGCTGGTGGTAGTCCTCCGCGGGGTAGAATTTTTCGAAGGGCGCGAACTGGGTCACGACGGGGGCGTCCCACAATTTATCGCTCTCAAGTTGTCGGATGACCTGCTCGGCGGTCGCACGCTGCTCATCGCTGTGGTAGAAGATGGCGGAGCGGTACTGGGTGCCCACATCAGCCCCCTGCCGGTTGAGGGTGGTGGGATCGTGAGCGGTGAAGAACACCTCCAGGATGTCGCGGAAGGATATCTCGCTGGGGTCGAAGGTGACCTGCACCGCCTCGGCGTGGCCGGTGGCGCCGCCGCACACCTGCTCGTAGGACGGATCGTCCACGCTGCCGCCGCTGTAGCCGGACACCACGCGCTCCACGCCCCTGAGCCGCTCGAAGACGGCCTCCAGGCACCAGAAGCAGCCGCCGGCCAGCGTCGCTACTTCGGACGTCACTGGCCTCTCCCGGCTTCGTTTATTTCCCGTCGAAGTATTTCATAGAATTCGTCCCCGGCGCTGCGCTCGATCCAGGGGCGGTGCCCGCACCGCTGGAGCAATATGAATCGGAAGTCGCTCAATACGCGCGACAGGGGCTGCCGGACGCCCTCGGGTGGGTGGGGGTCGCAGTCGCCGTGGATGGCGAGCACCGGGCACTCGATCCGCTTTCCCATCTCCAGCAGCCGGCCGCTTTTTCTAAGCTCCGCGGCCTGCTCCCAAACGCGTTGAAACACGTCATACCGAACCGCTATCACCTCGCTGACGTGGGGCAGGGGGTCGCACGCGTCGGCCTGCGACATCAGCTCCCCCAGCCGGGCCAGCGCCCCGTCCCTGTCGGCGAGTGCGGGGTCCTCCAGCGATGCCATCAGCGCGAGGGCTTCCTCCCGCTCCGCTTCGCCGAGTCGCCTCAGCCGGGTCTCCGTGATGTCGGCGGCGTATCTGTCCTCGAAGGGGGCGCCGGCGACGAGGATAAGCTTCTTAACTAATGTCGGGTGTCGAGAGGCAAAGATAAAGCTGAGCATGGCGCCCCACGAGAAGCCGATGAGGATGATGGGCAGGTCGCCGCTGCCCTCCAGCACTTCCTTCAGCTCCTGCACCTGCCCGTCGAGCGTGTCCGCCGTCTGCAGCGGCTCCAGCACGCCGGCACACGCGGACAGCTCCCTGGCGACCGGCGCCATCTCGCCGGGGGCGCCCGGCCCGCCGTGGACCACTGCTACCGTAAATGGAGACCTTCCGTATGTTCTCAGATTGTTCATCGGCATTCTCGATCGGCGTGTGCCGCCAGCGTACATCGGAGGGAGTGGTTTGTCAACGGGTGTCGGCAAACAGGACGGCGGAGCGGTCAGGCTCCGCCGTAAGCCTCAAGCGGTAGCCTTATTCAAGGCTTTCAGTCGCTCGATTATACCGATACTATCTGCCTCACCCCGGGCACCTCCTCCATGAGCACGCGCTCGATGCCGTCGCGCAGGGTCATGGTGGCCATTGGGCAGCCGTTGCAGGCTCCCACCAGCCTGACCTGTACCACGCCGTCCTCCACACCCACCAGCTCCACGTCGCCGCCGTCAGCCTGCAGGGCGGGCCTTATCTTGTTGATTGCTGCCTCTACCTGTTCGCGCATTTCGTCCCTCCTTTCAACCCGTGGATATTGTATAACGGGGCGCTGCCTGTGTATGCAACTTTTGTCTCATTTCAGCCCATACATCGTTCCGTGTTGCTTGACACTATGCGTTATGATATATTTTCCGTATGAAGGCCATCCCCGACGGAACGGTCACCTCGCCCAAGGGGTTCGTGGCGGGTGCGGTCAAGGCGGGCATCAAGGCCAGCGGTGGCCTGGACCTGGGCATACTGTTCTCGCCCAACTTCTGCATGGCCGCCGGCATGTTCACCGCCAACCGGGTCAAGGCGGCGCCGGTGCTCCTCTCCCAGCAGCATGTGGCCAAGGGGCGGGCGCAGGCGGTAGTGGTCAACGCCGGCTGCGCCAACGCCTGCACCGGCGACCAGGGGATGGAGGATGCCATCGAGATGGCCCAACTGGCGGCCAACCGGCTGGGGGTGATACGCAACGACGTGCTGGTGGCCAGCACCGGCGTCATCGGGGAGCGGCTGCCCGTCGATCGCATCCGGGACAAGGTCGGCGATATAGCGCTGTCCAGGGAGGGGGGGCACGACCTGGCGCGGGCCATCATGACCACCGACACCCGCCCCAAGGAGGTGGCGATAGACGCGGGCGATTTCACCATCGGCGGCATCGCCAAGGGGTCGGGGATGATCCATCCAACGCTGGGCACGATGCTGGCCTTCCTCACCACCGATGCGGCGGTCGGCCCCGAGTTCCTCAGGGAGGCGCTGCGGGAGGCGATGGACGCCTCGTTCAACATGGTTACGGTGGACGGGGACACCAGCCCCAACGACACGGTTTTCATCCTCGCCAACGGGATGGCGGGCAGCGTCAGGGAGGGTGCCGAGGGGGCGGGGGTCTTCCAGCAGGCGCTGACGGTGGCCTGCGGCGCCCTGGCCCGGGCAATCGCCGCCGACGGCGAGGGGGCGACCAGGCTGATAGAGGTCACGGTGGAGGGGGCGCGGACGGTGGGGGATGCCCGCGCCGCGGCGCGCACCATCGCCGGCTCGCCACTGGTTAAGGCGGCGGTTCACGGCTGCGACCCCAACTGGGGCAGGATTATCGCCGCGCTGGGCCGCAGCGGGTGCGAGATGGACGAGTCGCGGGTGGAGTTGTCCCTGTGCCACGTTGCTGTCTTCGCCGGCGGGGCTGCGTCGGCCTTCGACGAAGCCGGGCTGAGTGCGGCGATGGGCGGCAGCGAGGTGCCCATCCGGGTGCGCCTCAACCTGGGGGAGCACTGTGCGGTCGGTTGGGGCTGCGACCTGACGGCGGAGTATGTTACTATAAATAGCGATTACAAGACTTAGGGGGGAACATGGCCGGCAAGGATAGGAAGAGAAAAGCGGGTGCGGTGGAGAAGGCCGATGAGGCCTTCGAGGAGCTGATCGAGATCAAGTATAACCGGATGCTGGAATCGGAGCAGAGCCGCAGCTACGCCAAACAGCTGGTGCAGGACTTGAAGATAAGCAGCCCGGACGGGGCCTTCCTGGTAGGGGCGATCGACGCCATGATCTACAACATGGCGGTATCGCTGGAGTTCCAGGAGCTGCAGGCGTGGGATTACCGCAAGAAGCTGATCGAGCGGCTGTGGAAGAAGCACCAGCCCCTGTTCGGGTGAGTCCGGCGTTCGGCGGGAGGGATCGGTACTTGGACGGGAACGAGCAGGACAACTTGGAGGCGATTAAGTCCGACCTGGCCGAGGTCAGGGGCAGGCTGGAGCGGTTGACCGCGGAGAACCGCCGCACGAGCCTGTTTTTCACCGCGCTGGGTGCCGGGCTGAGCCTGCTGCTGGTGGGCGTGGTGCTGCTGGCGGTGGGCGGAGAATCGATGGTGGCGCTGGAGGGCGGTGGGGTGACGGTGTTCACCACCAGCTCCCTGCTGACGTACGGGAAGATATTCACCATCATCGGGCTGGTGATGGTGTTCAGCGACCTGGCGCTGGCCTGGCTGTGGCCCCGGCTGAGGAAGCAGGGTTGATTTCGAATCGAAACAGGGTTTGAGTAAATGAAGAAACCGATAGTAGTGAAGATAGGCGGGAGCACCTTCAACAGCGGCGACACGGTTATCGAGGACCTGGTGTCGCTGCAGCAGGAGGGGCACAGCCTGGTCGTGGTACACGGCGGCGCCAACGAGGTGACCGGCTGGCTGAAACGGATGGGGATCGAGACCAGGATCGTAGACGGGCTGCGGGTCACCGACCGCGAGAGCCTGCGGGTGGTGGTGGCGGTGCTGTGCGGCGCGGTCAACAAGGAGATCGTGGCGCGGGTGCAGTCGCTCGGCGGGCGCGCGGTGGGCCTGTGCGGCATCGACGGGCGCCTGTTCGAATCGAAGATACGGGACACGGCGCACGGCCTCATCGGTAACGTGATACAGGTGAACGCCGAGCCGGTGGAGCTGCTGCTGAAGCGGGGGTACATGCCGGTGGTGGCCCCCTCGGGGTTCGGCATGGATGAAGAGCCGATCCTGAACATCAACGGCGACCCGGCCGCCGGGGCACTGGCGGCGGCGCTGGGGGCGGAGAGGCTCATCATGCTCACCGATGTCGCCGGCATACTGGATAGCGAAAAGAAGCTGGTGCATTACCTCACCCCCGGCGAGGCGCACTCGCTCATCGATTCCGGCGTGGCCTCAGGCGGGATGATACCCAAGATCGAGGCCTGCCTGCGGGCGCTGGAGGGCGTGCCGTTGACCCATATCATCGACGGGCGGGAGCGGCACGCGCTGGCGGATGCGGTTCACGGCAGCGAGATCGGGACCAAAATCGCTTAGATACGGAGAAGCATGACTGACTGGCAAGAGCTGGAAGGGAAATACATGATGGGCGTCACCAGACGCCTGCCGGTTACCATGGTTCGGGGCGCGGGGGCGCGGCTGTGGGACGACGGCGGCAGGGAGTATCTGGACTTCGTCGGCGGGTGGGCGGTCAATGTACTGGGCCACGCCCATCCGGCGATGGTGGATGCCATAACGCAGCAGGCGCGCACCCTGATCCACACGTCGAACCAGGTGTATACCGTACCCCAGGTGCAGCTGGCGGGGCTGCTGGTGAACAACAGTTGCCTCGACCGGGCATTCTTCTGCAACAGCGGGGCCGAGGCGGGGGAGGGGGCGGTGAAACTGGCCCGCAGGTACGGAAAGCTGCGCCTGGGCGGGGCTTACGAGGTCATCACCAGCACCAGCTCGTTCCACGGGCGCACCCTGGCGATGACCGCCGCCACCGGACAGCAGAAGTTCCAGGAGCCCTACGTGCCGCTGCCCGAGGGCTTCGTCAACGTGCCGTACGATGATATCGACGCCATCCGCAAGGCCACCGGCGACCGCACCTGCGCGGTGATGCTGGAGCCGGTGCAGGGGGAGGGTGGGGTGAACGTCCCCGGCGACGGTTATCTCAAGGACGTGCGCTCCTGGTGCGACCAGCGGGGCATAGTGCTCATCCTGGACGAGGTGCAGACGGGGATGGGGCGCACGGGCACGCTGTTCGCCTACCAGCAGTTCGGCGTGGAGCCGGACATCATGACGCTGGCCAAAGGGCTGGGTGGCGGCATGCCCATCGGGGCCATACTGGCCAAGGAGAAGTTCTCGGTGTTCGCCCCGGGGGAGCACGGGACGACATTCGGCGGCAACCCGTTGGCCTGCGCTGCGGCACATGCGGTGCTGAAGTACGTGCTGGATAACGGCATCGTGGAGCACTGCAGCCGTATCGGCAAGTACCTCAAGGACAGGCTCGGGGGGCTGAAGTCGAAACACGACATCATCGTCGATGTTCGGGGCAGGGGGTTGCTGCTGGCGATGGGGTTCTCCGACGATGTCGCCGAGCAGGTGGTGAAGAGGTGCCTCGACGAGGGGCTGCTGCTCAACATGGTGAAGCCCAATGCGGTGCGCTTCATGCCGCCGCTGATAATCACCGAGGGCGATGTCGACGAGGCGATGGGCATAGTGGACAAGGTTCTATCGCAGCTCGAGATACAGTCATAGCGACAGCGAAGGCCTGTGAAGTATACAGACAGGGTCGGAAACGGTAAACATACGTCGATAAATATAGATTCGTGAGGTTGAAAGAATGAGCGAGAAGGTAGTACTGGCTTACAGCGGCGGATTGGACACCTCGGTGGCCGTCAAGTGGATACGGGAGACCTACGGCATGGAGGTCATCGCCCTGATGGTGGACGTGGGCAGCGAGCGTGACCTGCCCCAGATACAGAAGAAGGCGCTCAAGGTGGGGGCGGTAAAGTCGCTGGTGGCGGACGCCAAGGAGGAGTTCGTCCGGGACTACGTCTTCCCGGCGCTGAAGGCCGATGCGCTGTACGAGGGGCAGTACCCGCTGGCGACGGCGCTGGCCCGTCCCCTCATCGTGAAGCTGATGGTGGACTTGGCGCGGAAGGAGGGCGCGACGGCGGTGGCCCACGGCTGCACCGGCAAGGGCAACGACCAGGTGCGCTTCGACGTCAGCACCTTCGCCCTGGCCCCAGACCTGAAGATAATCGCTCCGGCGCGTGAATGGGGCATGACGCGGGAGGAGGAGGTGGCCTACGCTAAGAAGAACGGCATCCCGGTGTCGGCGGGCAGCGAATACTCCATCGATATCAACCTGTGGGGCCGCAGCATCGAGTGCGGGGTGCTGGAGGACCCGTGGAACGAGCCGCCGGAGGATATCTACATCCTCACCCGCTCGGTCAAGGACGCCCCGGACGAGCCGGCCTACGTGGAGATCGGTTTCGAGGAAGGGGAGCCGGTGAGCCTGTACGGGCAGGAGCTGGACGGCGTGTCCCTGATACACGAGCTGACCCAGCTCGCCGGCGGCCACGGCATCGGGCGCATAGACCACGTGGAGAACCGGCTGGTGGGCATCAAGTCGCGGGAGATATACGAGGCGCCGGCGGGGACGGTTTTACTCGCCGCACACCGGGCGCTGGAGGCGCTGGTGCTGTCCAGGGAGCAGCTGCGCTTCAAGGAGAAGGTAGCGCTGGAGTACGCCGACATGGTGTACAACGGCCTGTGGTTCACCCCGTACCACGAGGACCTGAAGGCCTACGTGGAGAGCACGCAGCGGCACGTCAGCGGCACGGTGCGGGTGAAGATGTACAAGGGGCAGGCCACCGTCGTGGGGCGCAAGTCGCCCTATTCGCTGTACCGCCAGAGTTTGGCCACCTACGAGGAGGGCGACGAGTTCGACCAGAGCGCCTCGGTGGGCTTCATCCAGATCTGGGGCCTGCCGGCCAAGACCCAGGCACAGGTGCAGGGTGTGGGGTCGATAACAGGGCAGAAAGGCAAGAAGAAGCAGGGGAGGTGAGTCCCATGCGCGACCGATTCAAGAAGGATGTGGACAGGATGGTGCGGGAGTACACCGCCTCCATCGCCTTCGATATGCTGCTGTACAATCAGGACATCGACGGCTCCATCGCCCACGCGAAGATGCTGGCAAAGCAGGGCATCATATCGAACAAGGAGTCGGAGGACATCGCCGGCGCCCTCGAGGACATCCGCGAGGAGATAGACAGCGGACGGTTCACCCCCAGCGAGGAGCTGGAGGACGTGCACATGAACATCGAGGCGTGCCTCATCGAGAAGGTGGGGGAGGCGGGCCGCAGGCTGCACACCGCCCGTTCGCGGAACGACCAGGTGGCGGTGGACATGCGCCTGTTCGTGAAGGAGGCCATCGCCCATACCATGGAGAAGCTGGTGGAGCTGCAGGCGGCCATCGTCGACGTGGCGCAGGCCAACAAGGATGTGATAATGCCGGGCTACACCCACCTGCAGCGGGCGCAGCCGGTGCTGCTGGCGCATCACCTGCTGGCCTATTTCGAGATGCTGCAGCGGGACATGGACCGCTTCGGCAACTGCTGGGTGCGCGCCGATGTGCTGCCCCTGGGCAGCGGGGCGCTGGCCGGCGTGCCGTACGATATCGACCGCGAGTTCCTGGCGGGGGAGCTGGGGTTCGGCGAGATCAGCCAGAACAGCATGGACGCGGTGTCAGACCGCGACTTCGTCATCGAGTACCAGGCGGCGGCCAGCATCGCCATGATGCACCTGTCGCGCCTCGCCGAGGAGCTGGTGCTGTGGTCGTCTCAGGAGTTCAATTTCATCGAGATCGACGACGCTTTCGCCACCGGCTCCAGCATCATGCCGCAGAAGAAGAACCCGGACGTGGCCGAGCTGGCGCGGGGCAAGACGGGGCGGGTCTACGGCAACCTGATGGGGATACTGACGGTGATGAAGTCGCTGCCGCTGGCGTACAACCGCGATATGCAGGAGGACAAGGAAGGCCTGTTCGATACGGTGGGTACCCTGCTGGCGACGCTGGAGGTGTTCACCGGCATGGTAGCCGGCATCAGGGTCAATGCCGACCGCGCCCGGGCGGCTGTCGATGAGGGTTCCATACTGGCCACCGACCTGGCGGACTACCTGGTGGGCAAGGGGCTGCCGTTTCGCGAGGCTCACGGGATAGTGGGCCGGTTGGTGCAGCACGCAATCGACGGGGGCAAGGGGCTGCAGGATTTAACCATCGATGAATACAAGGGTTTCTCCCCGCTGTTCGAGGAGGATGTGCTCTCGATAACGGCGGAGACCTCGGTGGCGGCGCGGGCTATCGCCGGCGGTACGGCACCGGCGCAGGTGAAAAAGCAGCTGGCGCGGGCGAGGAAGCTGATGAAGGGCGAAGATGACTGAGTCCAGGGTCAAGATAGCCCCCTCCATCCTCTCCGCCGACTTCGCCCGCCTAGGCGAGCATGTCGTTGAGGTAACCAAGGCGGGGGCGGACTATATCCACGTGGATGTGATGGACGGCCAGTTCGTGCCGCCGATAACCATCGGCTCGGTCGTCGTGGGGGCCATACGGCCTTGCACCGATATCCCGCTGGATGTCCACCTGATGATCGAAAGCCCGGAGCGCCAGCTGGAGCAGTTCGCCAGGGCGGGGGCGGACATCATAACGGTCCACGCCGAGGTGTGCCCCGACTTGCGACAGGAGGTGAGGGCGATAAAGGCGCTGGGGGTGAAGGCTGGCGTGTCGGTAAACCCGGCGACGCCGATAGACATAATCGATTACATCCTGCCCGAGCTGGACCTGGTGCTGGTGATGTCGGTCAACCCGGGCTACGCCGGGCAGAAGTTCATGGAGGACGTGGTGGACAAGATCTCGCTGGTCAGGGAGATACTGGACGAGCGGGGGCTGGCGGCCGAGCTGGAGGTGGACGGCGGGATCACCGCCGACACCGCGCCGAAGGCGGTCGCTGCCGGCGCCAGGGTGCTGGTGGCGGGATCGGCCATCTTCAATGGGAAGGAAAGCGTGGCGGAGGCGATGGATCGTTTGAGGGCGAGCGTCGCCGGGCTAGCTGGGTAGCTTGTGCTGGTTGCGCAGGCAGCGGGTGCAGATATTGACCCGCACCTTCTTACCGTTGACCAATAGCGTCTTTTTCTGGGAATTGACGCTCCATTGCCGGTTGGTGCGGCGCTTGGAATGGCTCACGTTATGCCCGAACTGGGGCGTTTTTCCGCATATATCACATTTACCTGGCATTGCCCTCTCTCTTTGACCAAATCGCAGTTTTGCAGTAGAATTGACCAATTGAGGATAACACAAATCGGGCTTCATGGCAAGAAGGGCAGGGATGCAGGTAAAAAACTGCTGTAGCGGTCGCGATCTGGTGGAGATGTTCGGCAGCGCCTCGGCGTGGCTGGAGCGCAACGCGGCCCATATCAATTCCCTCAATGTCTACCCCGTGCCCGACGGCGACACCGGTATAAACATGCTGCTGACCATGCGGTCGGCGGTGGCCGAGGCGTCGCGGACCGGCGATGCCAGCGCCTCGGCGGTGGTGCATGCCATAGCCCACGGCGCCCTGATGGGGGCCAGGGGCAACAGCGGGGTGATACTGTCCCAGATACTGCGCGGGATGGCGGTTCCCCTCGATGGCAAGGAGCTGCTGGAGGGCGGCGACCTGGCGGCGGGGCTGGCGGCCGGCTCCGAGCTGGCCTACAAGGCGGTGAGCCATCCGGTGGAGGGCACGATACTGACGGTCATCCGGGAGGCGTCCACCGCCGCACGGGGGGTATCGGCGACCAACGACCTGTGCGCCATCCTGGAGGCCACCGCTGCGGCGGCCAAGGAGACGGTGGCCAGGACGCCCTCCATGCTGTCGGTGCTGCGCGAGGCGGGGGTGGTGGATGCCGGCGGGCTGGGCCTGTATGTGATTTTCGAGGGGTTCCTGCGCTACCTGCGGGGGGATGCCGATGAATATGAGGCGGGCGGGACCTTGTCCGCCGCCCAGCTGGAGGCGATGGCCGGGGGGGAGGAGCACAGCTACGGTTTCTGCACCGAGTTCATGATCGAGGGGAAGGGGCTGAAGCCCGGCGATATCAGGGGGCACCTGGAGTCCGTGGGGGAGTCGGTGCTGGTGGTGGCTGACGGGGATTTCCTTCGCGCCCACGTCCATACCGCGGACCCGGACGGCGTGCTGGGGTACGCTTCGTCGCTGGGCAAGCTGCATCAGGTCAAGGTTCAGAACATGGATGAGCAACACGAGGATTTCATAGCCATGGAAGGGCGGCCCAGGACGGGCACGGCGACGGTGGCGGTGGCCTCAGGCCAGGGCATGGAGGAGGTGTTCCGCAGCCTGGGGGTCGGTGTGGTAGTCCCCGGCGGGCCGTCGATGAACCCCTCCACCGAGGAGTTGCTGCGGGCGGTCAGGGCGTTGTCGGCGGACAGGGTCATCATCCTGCCCAACGACCCCAACATCGTGCTCACCGCCGGTCAGGTTTGCAGCCTTAGCGATAAACAGGTGGCCATAGTGCCCACCAGGACCATACCGCAGGGGGTAGCGGCGATCCTGGCTTTCGGCGCTGAGGCCAGCCTCGAAGACAACGTTGCCGCCATGGAGCGGGCGGCGGCAGCGGTGCGCACGGTGGAGATCACCGCTGCGGTGCGCTCCTCGAAGGTCGGCGGGCTGGCCGTGGAGAAGGGGCAGGCGATAGCCCTGCTCGACGGGGAGCTGGTGGCGGTCGCCGACCACATCCCCCAGCTGGTCGATAGCGTGCTGTCCGGCATCGTCCTGTCGGCTAGCGAGATAATAACGCTGTATCACGGCGCCGGCACCGACAGCAATGAAGCTGCCGAGCTCGCTGACTCGCTGCGGCGCAGGTATCCCCATATCGAGGTAGAGCCCATATTCGGCGGGCAGCCACATTACAGCTACATCATCTCCGTGGAGTAACGCGCTTGGATTCGGCCACGCTGCGCAAGATTCTGACACTGGAGCGGGAGAAGGGCTACCGGGACGCGGCTGTCTTCGGGGGGCTCGACCGCTACCTCGAACGTCAGGCGGGCGACCTCCCCGAGCGTTTCGCGGCGGCCAGCTACGCGGCGCTGGATACCGCCCGGCGCGAGGAGTGGGTCGGCGATGTCCTGCGCTGGCTGGACGGCGGGGACGCCGCGTCGGGTATCGACGCCCGGCCAAAGGACAAGGCAGCAGCCAAGCCCGTTTCCGCCGCCGCGCCGAGGGCGAAAAACGCTGCGTCGCGCACAAAGAACGCCGCGTCGAGCACGAAAAACGCCGCGCCGAGGGCGAAAAAGACCGCGTCGAGGACGAAAAAAGCGGCGACTGATAAGAAGCCAAAGCCGCCGGCCGTAGCGGCGGATG
>CAZYOO010000017.1:0-15045 GCA_964649185.1 uncultured Dehalococcoidales bacterium | reverse complement strand
ACGAAAAAAGCGGCGACTGATAAGAAGCCAAAGCCGCCGGCCGTAGCGGCGGATGACATAATCGACAAGCTGGACGCCCCCATAACCGCTGTCAGGGGGGTCACGGACAAGCAGTTGCCCAAGTTCCGCAGGCTGGGGGTGGAGACGGTGAGAGACATGCTGTACTTTTTCCCGCGGCGGCATCTGGATTACAGCAAGCGCAAAACCATTGCCGAGCTGGAGGTGGGGGAGGAGCAGACCGTTATCGCCACGGTGTGGCAGGCGAGGGAGACCTTCATCGGCGGCAGGCGCTCCACCGAGGCGGGGGTGGGCGACGAGAGCGGCAACATGAGGGTGGTGTGGTTCAACCAGCCCTATCTGGCCAGGCAGTTCCGCCCCGAAACCCGGCTGGTGTTGAGCGGGAAGGTGAGCATGTACAAGGGGGTGAAGGTGTTCCAGTCGCCGGAGTACGAGCCCTTCGCCGGCGAGGATTTGACCCACACCGGGCGGCTGATCCCGCTGTATGCCCTCACCGCCGGGCTGAGCCCGCGGGCGGTGCGCAGGCTGGTGAAGGATGCGGTAGGCCGGTGGGCGCCGCGCCTGCCCGATTTCATCCCCGATGAGGTGAGGGAGCGGCTGGACCTGCTGAGCCTGTCCGAGGCGATAACCCAGGCCCACTACCCGCAGAGCGAGCAGTTGAAGGCCCGCGCCCGCCAGCGGCTGGCCTTCGACGAGCTGTTCCTGATGCAGCTGGGGGTGCTGTCCCGGCGCAGGGACTGGCGGGAGGGGGGAGAGGCGCATCGCATCGGCCCCGCCGGGGATGTCCTCGACCGCTTCATCGGCTCGCTGCCCTACAGCCTGACGCGGGGGCAGCGGCGGGTCCTGGATGAGATACTGGCCGACATCGCCGGCTCCCGGCCGATGACGCGGCTGCTGCAGGGGGAGGTGGGCAGCGGCAAGACCATAGTGGCCACCGCGGCGCTGCTGGCGACCGTCGCCAGCGACCTGCAGGGGGCGTTCATGGCGCCCACCGAGATACTGGCGGAGCAGCATTACAGCAGTATCTGCGCCCTGCTGGCGGAGGCGGGGAGCGAGGAGCAATCGGGGGGCGACATGCGCACCTTCACCTCGCTGCTGCCGCGCCCGCTGACCGTGGCCCTGCTGGTGGGCAGCATGAGTGCCAGCCGGAAGAGGGCGGTGCGCTGCGCCATCGCGGCGGGGGAGGTGGATATCGTCATAGGGACGCATGCCATCATCCAGTCTGACGTGGGGTTCGACCGGCTGGGGCTGGCCATCGTTGACGAGCAGCACCGCTTCGGGGTGATGCAGCGCACGGCGCTGCGGCAGAAGGGGGCCAACCCGCACCTGCTGGTGATGACCGCCACCCCGATACCGCGCAGCCTGGCGCTGACCCTCTACGGGGACCTGGACCTGTCGGTGATAGACGAGCTGCCTCCGGGGCGGCAGGTGATCAAGACGAAACGGCTCGGCCCGGATGAGAGGGACAAGGCCTATCGCTTCCTTGCCAAGGAGATTGGCGAGGGGCGGCAGGCGTTCATCATCTGCCCGCTGATAGCCGAGTCGGAGTCCATAGAGGCCAAGGCGGCGGTGGCTGAGCACGAGCGGCTGTCGGGCGAGGTGTTCCCCGGCCTGAGGCTGGGGCTGGTGCACGGCAGGCTGAAGCCGGCGGACAAGGAGCAGGCGATGAGGAGCTTCCGCGGGGGAGATTTCGATATACTGGTGGCCACGCCGGTGGTGGAGGTGGGCATCGATGTGCCCAACGCCACGGTGATGCTCATCGAGGGGGCCGACCGCTTCGGCCTGGCGCAGCTGCACCAGTTCCGCGGACGGGTGGGCCGCGGCGAGCACCAGAGCTACTGCATCCTGCTGGCCGAGAGCCCCTCGCCGGAGGCGGTGGAGCGGCTGTCCGTCCTGGAGCACAACCACGACGGGTTCGCCCTCGCCGAGGAGGACCTCAAGCTGAGGGGGCCGGGCGAGTTCTTCGGCATCCGTCAGAGCGGGCTGCCCGACCTGAGGATGGCGCGGCTCTCCGATGTGAAGCTGCTGGAGCTGGCCCGCAACGAGGCCATCCGCCTGTTCAAGGAGGACCCGGGGCTCTCACAAACCGAGAATCGCTTGCTTAAAAAAGAACTGGACCGGCTGTGGGGGGACAGCGAGATTATGGAGGGATCATGATAAAGCACGAACTGGCAAACCTGCTGCAGGGGGCGCTGGCGGAGGCCCAGCGCAAGGAGCTTCTGCCCCCGGTAGCGGCGCCGGATATAACCATCGAGCGGCCGCAGAACCCGGGGCACGGCGATTACGCCTCCCCCCTCCCGCTGAAGCTGGCGCGGGCGGCGCGCATGGACCCGCTGACCATCGCCCGCCATCTCGCCGGCCTGATGCAGTGCCCGCCGCAGTGCGAGAAGGTCGAGGTGGCTTCGCCGGGGTTCATCAATTTCACCCTGCGCGGGGACTGGCTGGCATCGCAGGTGGATACCATTTTAGCTGCCGGGGACGGGTACGGGGACATCGACGCCGGCAGGGGCAGCCGCGTGCAGATCGAGTTCGTGAGCGTGAACCCCACCGGCCCGCTGCACGTGGGCCACGGGCGGGGGGCGGTGCTGGGCAGCGGCCTGGCGGGGGTGCTGGCCGCCGCCGGCTACGAGGTGACGCGGGAGTACTACGTGAACGATGCCGGCAGCCAGATGCAGGCCTTCTTCAGCTCGCTGTACGCCCGCTACCGGCAGGCGCTGGGGCAGGATGTGCCCATGCCGGAGGAGGGATACTTCGGCGAGTACATGATCGATATCGCCAAAAGTATCGCCGCCGAGGCCGGGGATCGCTACCTCGATAAGCAGGACGAGCTGGGGCGCATCGGCATGGAGCGGGTCATCGCCGCCATCAGGTCGGAGCTGGAGCGGCTGGGGGTCATTTTCGACGTGTGGTTCCACGAGCACGAGTTGTTCGACAAGGGGCAGTACAAGAAGGCGATGGGGATGCTGGCGGACAAGGGCTTCACCGTGGAGAAGGAGGGCGCCACCTGGTTCGCCTCCACCTCGCTGGGTGAGGACAAGGACAACGTGCTGGTGCGCAGCGACGGCTTCCCCACCTACTTCGCCTCGGACATCGCCTACCACTACAACAAGTTCGTCGAGCGCGGCTTCGACCGGGTGATAGACATCTGGGGCGCGGACCACCAGGGGCACGTGTCGCGGATGAAGGCGGTGATGGGGGCGCTGGGCATCGACCCGGAGCGGCTGGTGGTGATCATATCGCAGATGGTGACCCTCAGGCGCGGCGAGGAGATAATCCGCGCCTCCAAGCGCACCGGCAAGATGATAACCCTGCAGGAGCTGGTGGACGAGGTGGGGGTGGACGCCTGCCGCTTCTTCTTCCTGGCGCGCTCCGCCGACAGCCAGATGGAGTTCGACCTGGAGCTGGCCAAGCGGCAGTCGGCGGACAACCCGGTGTACTACGTGCAGTACGCCCACGCCCGTATCTGCAGCATACTGCGGCTGGCGGGGGAGAGGGGCATCGGCTTCGATGATGGAGACGTGTCCCTGCTGAACGCCGGGCCCGAGCTGGAGCTGATACGCCGGATGCTCCAGCTCCCGGAGGTGGTGGAGCTGGTGGCCCAGGCGCTGGAGCCGCACCACCTGCCGTACTACGCGCAGGAGCTGGCCACCGCGTTCCACAACTTCTACGAGAACTGCCGCGTGGTGTCCGACGATATGTCGCTCACTAAATCGCGACTCAAGCTGGTGGAGGCCGCCCGCATCACCCTGGCGCGCGCGCTGGCGCTGATGGGCATGGGCGCGCCGCAGCAGATGTAGGGTTAGTCCCGGTGCATGCATCCGGCATGGTTGCTTGCCGTTGCCGGAAGCAGCTTGAAAAGGGGGGAGAATCGACGTGAAACAATGGTACGAAGAGCTGTTTGAGAACTACGGGGTGAAATACGATAACGAGATATACACGCAGGGGACCGTCGGAGAGTGCGATTTCATCGAGAAGGAGGTCGGATATAACAAGGCGATAACGGTCCTCGACATCGGGTGCGGCACGGGCAGACATTCCATCGAATTGGCAAAGCGAGGATATAAGGTCGTAGGCGTCGATCTGTCGGAATCGCAGTTGAAAAGGGCCAGGGAGAAGGCGGCGGAACATAACCTGAAGGTCGACTTCCAGCGGCACGACGCAAGGAAACTTCCCTTCTCGCACGAGTTCGATCTGGCAATCATGATATGCGGGGGCTCGTTCCCGCTCATGGAGACTGACGAGATGAACTACAAGATACTGAAGAACGCCGCAAAGGCCCTTAAGCCGGGTGCTAAGCTGATTTTCACCACGATGAACGGCCTGTTCCCTCTTTTCAACCGGCTCGACGAGTTCCACAACGCGGATTCGAACCAGGGAAACGCGACATATCACACCGGCACATTCGATATCATGACCTTTCGTGACATTAACACCATGGTCTTTGAAGACGACTACGGTAACAAGAAGGAGCTGAAGTGCAACGAGCGTTACTACGTGCCCTCCGAGATAAGCTGGCTGCTGAAAACACTGAAGTTCAGGAACATCAATATCTGCGGCGCTAGGCTGGGCGCTTTCAGCCGGGACGATAAGCTGACGATCGGCGATTTCGAGATGCTGGTGATAGCGGAAAGGTAACGCGGGCGGCCTGATGGGCATGAGCGCCCCGGAGAAGATGTAGGGCCTGAGGCCCGGCCCGGTTTCGGCGCGGGCGTAACCGTATCGCGCGATGGGTTGACACATGAGTGTCATGAGGCTATCATCGAGCCACCACCCGCATGCAGCAGGAGGTATGGATAGATGGGAAGCAAGGGAAGGCGCAACGTTAAAAAGGTCAAGCAGCCGAAGACCAAGAAGCAGGAAGAGAAGAAGAAAAAGGTCGGCGCATAGCGGGCGCTGGGAAGGCCCCGGCTCCCCCTGGGTTCGCCCCGGAATAAGCAGCACCACTGTTCGGGGTGTGGCCGTATTTCAGCGTGTATCTTAACTGAGTGTCCCTATCTCAGGAGCTCTGTGCCTGACGGGCATGAGCGCGCCGGATAAGATGCAGGGCAGGGGGCTGGTTCAATTCTCCTTGGGGTCAGAGAGTATAACGAAGCACCGTATTGCTACACTTACGTTTGACGTTTATTTATTGGCTCGGTCTTCCTCGCTGTACCTCTTCAGTTTAATCAGGCGATACAAGGGAATACTCGAGGAAGAATGGGCCAAGCGACTTTTTACCCACCACGATTCGCCCAGCACTATCAGCGCTGGCAATACGAACAGCGTGCTGACCATTGCGAAGAAGACATTGATCATGGTGACTATGCCGAAATCGCGCAGGATTACGAAATCCAGGGCCCCGAGTAGCGCGGCGAAGCCGCCTATGGTGGTGAAGCCAGACGCAACGATTGCAGGGCCTATGTTAGCCATGGCAGTAGTCATAGCTTCAACTGGCCCCTTCTCCTTCTTTCGCTCCTCGTCGTAACGCATCATAAGCAATATAGTAAATTCCATCCCGATGCCCATGATTAACGCCCCGAGGGTGGCGGTGAGAGGCGTGTACTTGACCCCTGTAAGATACAGCAGGCCACCGGACCATCCGATAATCAGGACTATGGGCAGACTGCATAACAGGGCTCTGAGCACGTTGAATCTGAACAATAGAAACAACCCCAGGAAGATGAAGCCAATGCCGATAAGGGTCATCTTTATCCGCCCCCCGGTCAAAGCATTGAAGAGCTCGATCTGCATTGCCAGTGTCCCGGTTACAGCGACATCTACTTCACCGGGATGATCGTCTATATAGCCGGTAAGCTGTCCCTTGATCCCCTGTATCTCATCTATCCCCGATCCCCTGGCGTTGACTATCAAATTTGATGCGGTGTAATCCTCATTGACCAGATTGACCCTGATTTGCTCCGGCAATACATTGAGGAGCTGTCTGGCTTCTTCCGAGGTCTGTGGCATCTCAATGTCGAGCGTCCGGGTGAGTTCCAATAGCACGCTGGCGATGCTGTTGGTGCTGCTGAAGGTCGCCCCCTCCTCCTCGGCAATGCGTTGCTCGAGCTGCAGCATCCATTCCAGCACTGCTGGATCGGTGACATCCGCACCTTCTACCAGCAGGTTCGCCGGACTGAGCCCGCCAACCACTTCCACAAGCGTCTGGTAATCCCGCATCACCGGCACATTCTGAGAGATGAATTTAGTCTCGTCGGTCTCTGTCGCGATATGAGAATCAGCAACCAGTCCAGCGGCGGTCAGTGCCAGGGCGATGGGGAGGATGACAGCCGGATGTTTGATTACCCAGGGCGAGAGGCGGCTGAACCCCCGCGCCATCAAACTTAAGAGTCCCCATGCCCCTTTATCCTTACTTTCACTATCTGGCGGTGCTTGTTTGGTGGGACGGTCACGCCCACGCAGATATATCCAGAGCGTAACCAGCGATACAACAAAGCAAGTTATCACCAGGAAGCCGACCATGAAACCGAACTCTCGTACAGATGGGATGAGCAGCAGGAGAGAGGCGGCGGTGCCGAAGAAGGCGGCAAGCAGGGCAATAATCTCGTAATCTCTTCTCGTTACATACCTGACCTTGTCGGCAGGGGCCATTGATGCAACGCGGCGGGCATGTATGTGCAGGATGGGCAACAGGAAGAATACCGACAACAGATAGCATGCAACAACCCCCACTATCAGCATGCCCCCGAACTGGCGAATCATAGGCACCGGTGAGAAGAACAGGGCAGCGAACCCGAGGCACGCCGCAAGCAGGGCGATGCCTATCGCCGGGCCGACGCGAGATACCGATTCCATGACCGCATTGACAGTGTCCCTGCCCTTCAACACCTCTTCGTCGTAGCGTTTGTGAAGCTGAATGCCGTAGTCCACCCCCAGCCCGACCAATACTGGGAATACCGCCATCGTGACCATTGTGATCGGAATGCTCACTATCCCCGCGATACCGAAGGTATAGATAAGCCCGATAGCGACGACGCATAGCGGCAGCCATCGCCAGGTGAAAAACCCGCGGACGCTGAAGACCAGGGCCAGGATCAGAAGCATCAGCACTATAGCTATGATGAACATGTAGAGCATGCTGCTGCCCATTAGGTCTTCTATCTGGCTGGTGATAGCGGTCGAGCCGCTGACAAGGACCTCAACGCCATAGAAACCGGCTGCCTCCACCGCCTCCCTGGCCTCCTCGATTACTGCCTTTTCCTCACCCGGTTGAAGCCCTCCTGCCAGGGTAATGGCGATAAGCGCGTGATTCTCATCGGGGAATACGCTCTCGAGTTGAGGGCGTATCTGACCTGTATCGGGATCGTAGATCAGGCTTCGAAGTTGGGCAGGCTCTTGAGGCAGTAAAGCCGTTCCATTCTGCTGAATGGATACCAGCTCCATGACGAATACCGGACCGAGAGAGGAGATGACATTGTCGTTCTCCCGCATCCGGTCTTCGACAGAGTCCATGGCCGCTATATTCCCGGACTCTAACAGTTGGTCTAGGTCGTCACCTGTCACCAGCACTGCGATTACGCTGCTGCCGAAATGCTGGTTGAACCTATCGTATTCCCTGTATGTCTGGGTATTAGTCGATACGAAGGTTTCCGTGCCGGTGGCAATACCGAGTCTGAGGATTCCGAAGATGCAGGGTACTATGAGCAGCAGGCAGGCGATGAGGACATAGATGCGCCTGTTTACGATAAAAGTACCCAGTTTCTTTAAAAAGCGCTCCATGAATGCGTTGCCTTCCTACTATCATTCTAAGGGCGTACTAAACCGTTTGTGTAATTCTAATTATATCACGGTAGAACTACATAACTTGAAGGGGCTTTGCGCATTTGTGCTTATTCAAGTAACTGAAATGCAAGAGGCTGGGTGAATAACAGGTGAAATAAAAAAGGGGGAGGCAACCGCCTCCCCGTGCGCTGTTAGCTGTCGCCGGTCTCGTCGGGGTGGGCCAGCGCGTTGTCCTTCAGCTTCTCCAGCAGCGACCATAGCTGGCGGTACTCCTCATCCGGCATCGAACCGATGATCGTCTTCCAGACGTCCTTCTCGTTGGCCATGTCCAGCGCCTTGCGCCCCTTGTCGGTCATGGTCACCAGCTTCTGCTTGCGGCTGCCGCGGTACGCCGAGCGCTCCACCAGCCCGTTGCGCTCCATGCGGTCCAGCAGGCCGCTGACGGTAGGGCGGCGGCGCATCATCCAGCGCGCTATCTCGGCGGGGGTGGCCTTCTCGCCCAACCCGTCCACCACGGTCAGCAGGGCCAGCTCCATGGTGGTGATGCCGGAACCCCTGATCTCCCGGTAGCGGGCATCGAACAGGGCGGCGTGCGTCAGGTGGAGCAGCAGGTACAGGTTGTGGTTGCTGTCCAGGAACGGCACGTACTTGCGGTACGCCGGGTCGCGGTCTCGCTGGCTCGATTCTGCCACTCTAGCCTCCAAATCGTGATAACGGTATAATATCGGTACTTGACAAGCAGCGGAAAATGCGTATAATAGTTAGCATACTAATCATTAACATCCTAACCATTGTATCATGATAACGATACCATATCGGGCGGCGGCTATCAAGCTGATAGGGGTAGTCACGCTCGAAGGGGGGAGAAGTGCCAGAGGATAACGGTTCGGTGCCGACGGCGGGGAGGAAGATAGCGGTTACCGGCAAGGGTGGCAGCGGCAAGACCATGCTCACCGCCCTGATGACCGGGCTGCTGGCACGGGAGGGCGGCCGCCGCATACTGGCCATCGACGCCGACTCCGCGGTGAATCTGCCCTACGCTTTGGGCATGGATGTCGGCCGCACGGTGGCACAGATACGGCGGTACATAATCGAGGACCCGGAGGCGCGGGCGGAGATAGAGGATCGGAGCATACGGGAGGTCGTCGAAGAGGCGCTGGTGCCGGGGGGCGGCTTCAGTCTGCTGGTCATGGGCCGACCCGAGGGGCCGGGGTGCTACTGCGCCATCAACGACCTGCTGAAATACGGCATCGAGCGCCTGTCGCAGCGCTTCGACGTGACCCTGATCGACTGCGAGGCGGGCCCGGAGCAGGTGAACCGCCGGGTGGTGAACGGGGTGGACGCCCTGATAATCGTCACCGACGCATCGGTCAGGGGGGCGCGGGTCGCCGCCTCGATAATGGACGTGGTGCGCGGCGACGCCGAGCTGAAGCCCCCGCAGACGGGGATAGTGATCAACAGGTTCAGGGGCGATGACCGTCTGATACTCGACAGCGTCAGCGGGTGGGGCGTCGAGGTGCTGGGGCGCATACCGGAGGACGCTAACGTGGCCGAGTACGATGCGGCGGGCAGGCCTATAATCGGCCTCCCCGATGACTCGCCCAGCGTCGTCGCGGTCGCCGGGATACTGAAGCGGATAACCGCTTTGGCGTCGATTTAATCGAAAGAAGGTTCGTTGTCTATGGGCGCACTGGAGGAACTGACCAAGCTCGCAGGTGACATCACCAACCCGTCCGTCGCTGAATGGAAGGACGGCGGCAGGAAGATAGTCGGCTTCTTCTGCTCCTACGTGCCGGAGGAGGTACTGCACGCGGCGGGAATCCTGCCGTGCCGGGTGAGGGCGCAGGGGTGCGCCGTCACCACCGAGGCTGACGTGTACCTGAGCCACCTCAACTGCACCTACATGCGCGCCTGCCTGCAGTTCGCCCTCGACGGCAGATACAATCACCTCGACGGGCTGGTTTTCACCAACAGCTGCGACCACGTCCGCCGCGTGTACGATATCCTGCGGGAGGTCAGGTCCGATGATTACCCCCTGCTGCACATGATCAGCATCCCGCACAAGAGCGACGAAGACCTCATCGCCTGGTTCGGCGAGGAGCTTGCCGCATTCAAGGAAAAAATCGAGAACACCTTCGGCGTGGAGATAACCGACGAGGGGCTGAGGGATGCCATCGGGGTCTACAATGATAGCAGGGATTTGCTGAGGCAATTGTACGATCTGAGGAAGGGGGACAGGCCGCCGATCAACGGGGCGGAGGCCCTCAAGGTGATCCTCGCCGGCTACTGCCTGCCGCGGGAGCGCTACAATGGGCTGCTGCGTCGGCTGCTCGGGGAGCTCGAATCGAGGCAGGGCATATCGGGCTACCGGGCGCGGCTGATGATAGCCGGCAGCGGCGGCTTCGACGACCCGGCCTATATCGATGTCATGGAAGAGCTGGGCGGGCTGGTGGTGACCGATAGCCTGTGCTTCGGCAGCCGGGGCTTCTGGGAGCCGGTGACGGTCGATCACAACCCCATGCTGGCCATCGCCCGGGCGTACCTCAACCGTCCATCCTGCCCGCGGATGGTGGACAGGGTGGTGGAGCGGTGCGATTTCGTGAAGCGGATGGTGGCCGATTTCAGGGTTGACGGCGTGGTGTTCCAGCGCATGAGGTACTGCGACCTGTGGGGCGGTCAGCTGCTGTACCTG
Source organism: uncultured Dehalococcoidales bacterium (assembly GCA_964649185.1). Lineage (GTDB taxonomy): Bacteria > Chloroflexota > Dehalococcoidia > E44-bin15 > E44-bin15 > CAYUWM01. The sequence continues at coordinate 4,616 of CAZYOO010000017.1, read as the reverse complement.
GAGAAGGAACTGAATGAGGCGGGCATCCCAATGCTGAGCCTGGAGCGGGAGTACGCCATGGGCGGTGCGGGGCAGTTGAGGACGCGGGTTCAGGCGTTCCTGGAGCGGATCGAGGGGTAGCACGATGACGGACAACAAGGATATGCTCAAGTTCGCCGCGGACAACATGACCTCCATCCGGGACATGGTTCGTGACCGCTTCGGCGAGAAGCGCCCGGAGTGGGCCTGGATATACGACCTGCTGGCGGACTACAACCAGCAGGTATGGAGCGCCAAGCAGTCTGGCCAGCCGCTGGCGTGGATCAACTTCGGCGTGCCGGCGGAGCTGTTCTGGGCGATGGACATCGTGCCGGTGGTGACCGACGTGTTCACCGGCATGCTGGCCGCCTCGGGCAACGCCACCCGCTACATCGACATCGCCGAGCAGCACGTCCCGGACTACATCTGCTCCAACAACAAGGTGTTCCTCGGTGCGGTGCTCTCGGGGGACGTGCCGGTGCCGGACGTGTTCGCTCACCCGGCCAACCCCTGCGACTCCAACGTGGCGACCTACCCGGTGATCGCCGCGCACCATAAGTTCCCCTACTTCTGCATCGACATGCCGTACTTCACCACCGGGCGCAGCGTGGAGTACATATCGAAAGAGCTGAGGAAGCTGGTGTCGCTGCTGGAGCAGATAACCGGAAGGAAGCTCGATATCGACCGTCTGAAGCAGACCATGGAATACTCCAACCTTACCCACGAGTACATACTGAAGACCAGCGAGCTGCGGCAGGCGGTGCCCAGTCCCTACTCCAGCCTGGAGGCCATCTCGGAGTACGGCCTGGTGCTGAGCCTGGCGGGCACACCCCAGCTCCCCGAATACTGCCGGCGCCGGTACGAGCATACTCGGGAGAAGGTCGCACGGGGCGAAGGGCACCTGCCCGCTGGGGAGGAGAAGATACGGCTGATCTGGATCTACGGCGCGCCGGTGTTCGACTTCGGCATATTCATGTGGCTGGAGAAGCAGTACGGGGCGGTGTCGGTGGCCAATATGAACAACAACTTCGTGATGCAGCCGGTGGAGGACATCTCCAGCTACGACAGCATCCTCGACGGGCTGGCGCGCAAGGTGACCCTGCTGCCGATGACCAGGGAGTGCGGCGGGCCGTGGGAGAACTGGCTGGACGCCACCATGGATTTAATACGTCGATACAAGGCGGACGCCGCGGTGTTCGCCGGGCACGTGGCCTGCAAGTCCAACTGGGCGGTGATGAAGCTGGTGAAGGACAAGCTGTACGATGATATGGGGATCCCTACGCTGATACTGGAGATGGACCTGTTCGACCCGCGGGTCACCTCCTCGGACTCGATCAAGTCCCAGTTCGAGCGGTTCTTCGACATGTTGCAGCAGGACTAGACTTTCGGGTGTATAATAGCGACACCACAGGAAGCGAGGTGGGTTTGCGATGGTACAGAAGGATGCATACCAGGAGCTGTTCGACCGCTATGCCAAGGCCCCCGGCATAGAGGCGATGGCCGACTCGCTGATGGAGCTGCTGCGCCTGCAGTTCACCCCGGAGGAGGCAACGCTGGCCCTCAAGGTGGGTGCCAGGGGCAGGAAGCTGGGCGAGATACAGGAGCGCAGCGGCATCGAAGAGGGGAAGCTGAAGCGGATGCTGAACACCATGGCGGACAAGGGCACCATGTGGATCGACCCGGGGCAGGACGACCCCGACTACCGCACCATCGGCATCGCCGGGCCCGGCCTGCTGGAGACCGGCGGCTGGGGCAATATCCGCTTCCCGCACTCGGTGAGGCTGATGCAGGCGCTGCACCGCTTCCAGCTCGATTTCTCCAGGGAGTGCCTGCCGAAGTTGAACTACGCGGCGCAGGTATGGCTCACCCCGGCGGCGCTGCCGGAAGACGCTGACCCATCGGAGAACGTCGCCGAGATGATAAAGAGGGCGGGATACTGGGGCGTAAGCCCCTGCTCCTGCCGCCTGCCGCACTGGCTGGCCGACCCCGGCAACCACTGCCAGCACCTGCTGGAGACGTGCCTGTTCATGGGGGACATGGCCCGCTGGGGGGTGGAGCACGGGATGTGCCGCGAGCTCACCTATGACCAGGTGATGGATAAGATTCGCGCCTGCAATCAGGACGGGCTGGTGCACACCTACGACCCCGACGATTTCATCTGCAACTGCTGCTCCGACTGCTGCGTGTTCCACGTCGGCATCCGGCAGACGGGCGCCAGGCTGCTGCAGCCGTCCCCCTTCGTCGCCCGCGTCGATGAAGACAGCTGCTCGGCGTGCGGCACCTGCGCCGACCGCTGCCCCATGGACGCCATCGAGGTCGATGCATATGCCTCTATAGACGAGGACAAATGTATCGGCTGCGGGGTATGCTTCCCCACCTGCGACACCGGGTCGATCACCTTCGTCAGGCGGGAGGTTGCCGCCCCGGCCGATTCAGACAAATAGCTTCGGGAGGTAGAGCGATGAGTGAGAAGGTAAACAGGCTGGAGGCGGACGTGGTGATAGCCGGCGGCGGGCCGGCGGGTTGCACCATCGCCAAGGAGCTGTCGAAAAAGGGCAAGAAGGTGGTGCTGCTGGAGAAGGGGGGAGACGACAACCGCTACATCGGCAACGGCATCGGCGTGCTGCTGCGGTTGGAGAAGGGGTTCCACATCCCGTTCCCCATCAAGAGGACACTGGAGGGTGACACGGTGATACTGGCCAAGTGCCTCGGCGGGGGCACCCTGCTGTACGCCGGGTCGGCGTTCGACCCCGATGTGGAGTACTGGAAGAGGCACGGCATCGACATCGGGCAGGACCTGATAGACGAGGCCCGGGAGGAGTGCTGGGTCAACCTGCCCCCGGATGATTTCATCGGGCCGGGCACCAGGCGCGTCTGGGAGGCGGCCGGCGACCTAGGGCTGCCCTTCGAGAAGCTGCACCGCCATATCGATTTCGGCAGGTGCCGGCCGGCATGCGAATACTGCACCAACGGCTGCCGCAAGGACGCCAAGTGGACGGCGCGGGAGTTCGCCAAGGAGGCGGTCGCAAACGGCGCCACCGTCATAACGCACGCCAGGGTGGTTGATGTGATCATCGAGGACGGCGTCGCCGGCGGGGTGCGGGCGGTGGGGAAGGACGGCCGCTACGAGGTGAAGGCCAAGGTGGTGGTGTGCAGCGCCGGCGGGATGCATACCGCTCAGATACTGCAGCGCTCCGGGTTCAGCGAGGCGGGGAGCTGGTTCAGCGGCGACCCCACGTTCTTCACCTTCGGCTTCGTGAAGGAGGGCCGGGGGAATACCGGTGAGCATAATATGACCATCGGGTGGCACGACGAGGAGAACAGTATCGTGTTCTGCAGCATGAACTCCCCGATGCTGGCATGGCATATGCAGTTCCTGCAGGACGAGCCGCTGAAGGCCATACCGCGGCTCAACCGTTTCCGCCGGGCGATGGGGGTGTTCTCTAAGGTGTCTGACGAGGGGGTGGGCAGGGTGTTCCCCGACGGCAGGCTGAGCAAGACCTTCACCCCGCGGGATCGGCAGCGGTTCGACTACGCCCGTGACACCAACAAGAGGATAATCGTGAAGGCGGGCTGCGACCCCGACGATGTCCACCAGTCGGGCTTCATCATGGGGCACCCCAGCGGCAGCGTCAAGGTGGGACAGCTGGTGGACACCAACCTGGAGACCAGGGTCAAGAACCTCTACTGCTGCGACACCAGCGTCTTCCCCGAGGCGCCGGGTCGGCCGCCGGCGCTGACCGTGGTGGTCCTCGCCAAGCGCCTCGCCCGCCGCCTGGAGGCGGTCGTCTGACCGCAGGCCAGGCGTATTGACAAATGCTCCTTGCCAGTGTAAGCTTGCGACACAGGGCTGGAGGGAAACAGACCAAGGAGCGTGCGATATGGCGTGGAAATCTCTGAGGGTCTTCGTCTACATCCTTCTCGCTGTGGCGATTGTGGTTACGGTGGGCATCATCGTGTTCGCGTTCCTGAACGTGTAGGGCGTCCGGCCGATGCAGATGTTCGCCTTTCATCCGTTAATATACCTATACCCCGCTGCATGTGCGATACCCCTGTCATCCCAGATGAAAACCCGATCGGAACATGCACCGCGCGGGGATGCATGCGGGCGTTACATGGGTTTCGATATAAATCGTGAGGAGCAGATATATGCAGGATAACGGATCACACAGCCAGGGATTGAAGGGCGGTATGGACCTCATGTTGAGGCACCATCCGTTCCACGAGCTGATGGGCATGACCATCGAGCCGACGGAGGACGGCAGCGTGCGCCTCAGGTTCCCCATGCGGGACGACCTGTGCGGGCACCCCGGCTTGGGCATCCTCTACGGGGGCGTCGTCGCCTGCATGATCGATATCGTAGGCGGGGCGATAGTGAGCTGGCACCGCATAAAGGACATCCAGGGCCGGCCGGTGGAGGAGCAGATCAAGCGGATGAGCGCCATCCGCACGGTGGACCTGCGGGTGGACTACCTGCGGGCGGGCAGGGGCAAGGAGTTCACCGTGACCGGCTCAATCCTACGCGACGGCAAGAAGGTGGTGGTGATACGGATGGAGCTGGCCAACGAGGAGGGGATGCTCATCGCCGCCGGCACCGG
>CAZYOO010000016.1:25431-27010 GCA_964649185.1 uncultured Dehalococcoidales bacterium | reverse complement strand
GCATGGGCAAGCGGCGCATCGTGGCCGAGACCGGCGCCGGGCAGCACGGGGTGGCTGCTGCGACAGTATGCGCCATGCTGGGCGTGGAGTGCATCGTGTACATGGGGGAGGAGGACATCGCCCGCCAGGCGCTGAACGTGTTCCGCATGAGATTGCTGGGGGCCGAGGTGCGCCCGGTATCCAGCGGCAGCCGCACCCTCAAGGACGCCATCAACGAGGCCATCCGCGACTGGGTAACAAACGTAGACACGACGCACTATCTGCTGGGCAGCGTTGTCGGCCCGCACCCCTACCCCATGATGGTGCGCGACTTCCAGAGGGTAGTGGGCATCGAGGCGCGGCGGCAGATACTCGACGCCGCCGGGCGCCTGCCGGACTATGCCGTGGCCTGCGTCGGCGGGGGCAGCAACGCCATCGGCCTGTTCTACCCGTTGAAGGACGACCCGGTCAAGCTCATCGGCGTGGAGGCCGGGGGGCTGGGGCTGGACAGCGGGAGGCACGGCGCCAGCCTCAGCGCGGGCAGCATCGGCGTGCTGCACGGCACCCGCTCCCACCTGCTGCAGGACGAGGACGGGCAGATACGCGAGACCCACAGCATATCGGCGGGGCTGGACTACCCCGGCGTCGGCCCCGAGCACAGCTACCTCAAGGAGACCGGCCGCGCCAGCTACGTGGCGGTCACCGACGACCAGGCGCTGGAGGGCTTCCAGCTGCTCTCCGAGAAGGAGGGCATCATCCCCGCCCTGGAGCCGGCCCACGCTGTGTACTACGCCGCCGAGCTGGCCAGGACGCTGTCCGGCGACGAGATCGTGCTGGTGAACCTCAGCGGGCGCGGCGACAAGGACCTAGACATCGTGGCCAAGGCGCTGGGGGTGAAGCTGTGAGCCGCATCGAGTCGTTCTTTCAATCGGCGAAGCGCAAGGCGCTCATAGCCTACGTCACCGCAGGCTACCCCGACGTGGAAACGACGTTGGAGGTGGTGCCCGCGCTGGTGGAGGCCGGCTGCGACATGGTGGAGCTGGGCATCCCCTTCTCCGACCCGCTGGCCGACGGCACCACCATCCAGCGCGCCAGCCACCGCGCCTTGGAGGGGGGAATCACCCCGCGCAAGTGCATCGGCATCGCAGGCGAGCTGCGCAAGCGTGTCGATGTGCCCCTGATATTCATGGGCTACTACAATCCCATGCTGCACTACGGGCTGGACGGCTTCTGCGACGCCTCGGCAGAGGCGGGCATCGACGGGCTCATCGTGCCCGACCTGCCGCCGGAGGAGGGAGCGGAGCTGGAGAAGGTGGCCGTCGACAAAGGCATCGACCTCATCTACCTGCTGGCGCCGACCACCACCGATGAGGGTCGGCTGCGGCTGGTGGCCGAGAGGTCGCGGGGGTTCATCTACGTGGTATCGCTGAAGGGGGTCACCGGCGCCCGCACCGACCTGCCGCCGGAGCTGGAGGGCTTCATAAGCCGGGTGAAGGGCGTCACCGACAAGCCGCTGTGCGTGGGCTTCGGCATCTCCACGCCGGAGCAGGCCAAACAAGTTTCCGCCCTGTCCGACGGGGTAATAATGGGCAGCCGCATC
>CAZYOO010000016.1:0-25331 GCA_964649185.1 uncultured Dehalococcoidales bacterium | reverse complement strand
GCAGGCCAAACAAGTTTCCGCCCTGTCCGACGGGGTAATAATGGGCAGCCGCATCCTAGACGTCATTGACGGCAGCGAGAGGCCCGCCGCCGCGGTGGGCGAGTTCATACGCCAGGTCAGGGCAGCCATAGACACCGATTGACCTTTGCCCATCGCCTTGCTATATTAAGTACGGCGTGGCTGATATCCAACCGTTTCGCGGACTCCGGTACGATCCACAGCGGATCGGCGACCTCTCCGCAGTGATAACCCCGCCCTACGACGTCATCTCCCCCGCCGAGCAGCACCGCTACCACGACGCGCACCCCCACAACATCATCCGCCTGGACTACGGGCTGCAGCGGGCGGCGGACTCCGAAGACGATAATCGATACACGCGCGCCGCCGCCGCCATGGGGAGCTGGATCGACGACGGCATACTCATCCGCGAGGAGCGGCCAGCCCTATATCTTATAGAACACCGCTTTCAGTACAACGGCGAGACGAGGAGTCGATTCAGCCTGTTCGCCCGCGTACGGCTGGAGGATTTGACCAGCAACGGCGGCATCCGCCCCCACGAGCGCACCATGAAGGGCCCCAGCGACGACCGCCTGCTCCTGCTGCGCGCCTGCAACGCCAACCTGAGCCCCATAATGGGCCTGTTCCGCCACCGCGGGGAGGGCATCGATGGGCTGTTCCCCGGGGCGGCCGACGGCAAGCCCATCGCCAGCGCCACCGACAGCGAGGGCGTTACCTGTAACATGTGGGCCATAAGCGACAAACGAGACATCGATGTCGCCCGCGGCCTGCTGGCCGAAAAGCCTATTTATATCGCCGACGGCCACCACCGCTACTCGACCGCTTTGACCTACATGCACGAGCAGCGCGACAGGCACCCCGGCGCCAGCGGCGACGAGGGCTACAACTTCGTCATGATGACGCTGACCCCCGCCGAGGACCCCAACTTGATAATGCTGCCCACCCACCGCCTGGTGCGGGGGCTCAACCCCAAGCTGCTGTCCCACGTGAAGCAGGAGTGGAGCGCCTACTTCGACCACGAGCTGCACCCGCCGCTGGCGACGCCTGACGAGACCATAGCGGGCTGGACCGCCGAGCTGGCGCGGGAGCGGGGCACCACCTTGGGGCTGTACGGCCTCGACGGGGACAGTTTGTGCCTGTTGCGGGCCAGGCCGGGAATGATGCTCCCGGTGCAGCCCAGCGCGCTCGGCGACCTGGACGTCTTCATCCTGCACCAGGTGATACTGAAGCAGATGCTGGGCATAGACGGCGCGGAGCTAGAGGAGCAGTGCCTGGCGTACACCCGTGACGGCGAAGAGGCGATTGCGGGTGTTGACAGCGGGGAGTACCAGCTTGCCTTCCTGCTCAACCCCACCCCCATCTCCAGCGTGCTGGCGGTGGCCGACGCCGGGGTGCGCATGCCCCAGAAGTCCACCTACTTCCACCCCAAGACCCCCACCGGCATGGTGATCAACCCCCTGTGGGACGACTAGGCCGTGAAGTGAGGCCTCATCTCGCGGGCGACATCCTCCGGCAATGCCTCGATGACCGATATGCCGAGGAACCGCTCCAGCGGGCCGGAATCGTTGGTGTACAGCGGCTGGAACGCCGGCCTCGATATCAGGCGGGCGCTCAGACTAAAGTGCTCCGGGCTCTCGCCGAGGGGGGCGGAAAAGGTGATAAGGTTGAACGAATTCACCCCTATCTTTTTGTACCCGCGCAGCACCCTGAGGACGACATCGGCGAAGTCCGCCACCTGTTTCTCACCGAGGTCGAGCAGATTGCGCGCCTCCCCGAATATGAATTGAATCTCCCGGTTGCCCCGCGGCGAGAAGCTGGCCATGACATCCACCGAGCCGTTGCCCCCGATGTAGCGCTCGCCGCTTTCCCGCTCCGCCTCGACCAGCTCCCGCCAGTATCTCGACCCGTGCCGCCGCCGATACTGATCGCTGTGCGCGATGAGTTGCTCTATCCCCGGCATGGGTGAGCCATCCACCGCCACTTGCGTGTGGGGGTGGACGATGCTGGCCCCGCTGGGCGGCAGGTGGTTCCATATCCACAGCGGATACCTCGCCCCTTCGTCTCTGCGATGGACTAGCGATATGTATTCCAGCGACGCGGCGATGTTATCCTCCAGCATGACCGGGGTGAACCCGTCGAGATCGAGGTAGTGCCTCTCGGTGAGGGTGGCGACGGCGTGATGCCCGGCGAAGGGGTACAGGTTGGGGAACAGGGCGCACTCGCCCCGCCTGATCCTGCCCTCGGCTATCAACTCCGATGGAAATCTCGGTGTGCGCTCCTCGATATTCTGCGGGCAGAAGGCGCAGCCGTCCGCAGTTCCCTCGACCAGCCTTCCGACATCGGTCTCATGCCCCTGCACCTGCCTCACCCTGCCCGCCCGCGCCACGCTGATCCTGCTCTCTGAACCGGTCAGCGGGTCATAGCGGTGCTCGATGGGCCTGGCCTCGATCTCATAGCCGGGCCCCGGCCCCAGCAGCTCCGCGGTTTTCACTTCCCTGTAAAACTCCATGAAACAGCCCCTTACGACAGCAGGTCATTATACCACACTGCACCCTGAAACAAGCGTTAATTCAGTATTGACATGATGGCAGCGGTGTGTTAAAGTTTCCTAACAACTTGAAAATGGAGAAATTCCGGATACAAGGAGGCGTATTATGAGGTTAGTTGTTGTTGGACTGGGGCAGTGCGGCAGCAGGATCGCCGACGAGTTCGCCCGCATGGGCCGCGCGGCGACCAGGCACCGCCGACTTCAGATAATCACCGGGGTCTATGCCGTCAACACCGACCAGGCGGACCTTACCGGACTGAGAACCATCGGCTCCGATTTCCACCATCGCATCGTCATCGGCGGCGGCAGGACCGGCGGGCACGGCGTGGGTAAGATCAACGAGGTCGCCGCAGCGCTGGCCAAGTGGGACGGCTACAAGGTCATCGACGCTGTAAGAAGCGGGGCCAGGTTCTATGAGACGGATGCCTTCATGCTGTGCGCCGGTGCCGCCGGCGGCACCGGCTCGGGGGCGTTGCCGGTGATCTGCGACACGCTCAAGGACCGGTTCCCCGACAAACCGGTATACGCGCTGCTGGTGCTTCCCTTCCACCACGAGGAATCCTCGGAAGAGAGAAGCATCTATAACACCGCCACCTGCCTCAAATCGGCATATTCGGTGGCCGATGCGGTGTTCCTGGTGGACAACGAGCGCTTCCTGCAGAAGGACGCCAACCTGGTCAACCACATGGAACACATCAACCAGGCGATAGTGCGGCCGTTCTACGATGTGCTCTGCGCCGGGGAAGAGACAAAGGCCGGCAATATCGGGGCGCGGGTGCTGGATGCCGGCGATATCATGGAGACCCTCGACGGCTGGACCACCATCGGCATGGGCAAGGTCGATCTGGCCATGATCAGGAACCCCTTCGAGCGCACGCGCAGCTTCAGGAAGAAGGGCAAGGAGACCCTCAGGGGACTGGAGGCCATGGAGCAGGCCATGGCCGAGCTATCCGTGGGCTGCAACCCCCGCGACGCGGGCAAGGCCCTGTATCTGGTATCCGCCCCGCCCAAGGAGATGAACGTGGCTATGGTCCGCGAGCTGGGCGAGATCCTTAAGGGGATGGCGGAGGATGCGGTGCTGCGGAACGGCGACTACCCGCGGTCGAAGGCCGAGCTCTCGGTAACCGTGATCCTGTCCCAGCTCAGGGACCTGGAGCGGGTGAGAAGGATCTACCAGGGCGTGACCGAGTCCGCCACTATGATTAAGAAGAAGCAGAAGGAGGCGGAGGAAAAGATGAAGGATATGAACAAGGCGGCGGACGGCGTGCCTTCCCTGCTGTAGTTCACTCACATCACCTCAAAGCCTGTATAACAGAAGGGCCCGCTGAGCGGGCCCTTTCCTTATTTCTTTTTCCTCTTCTTGCTTTTCTTAGGCGCGAGCAACTCTGACAGTTGCTGCGACAGCGTGTCCTTACTGAATGGCTTGGCAACCACCCCGTCGACCTCCGGCAGCTCCTCCCGGTCGAGCTGCACCCCCCAGCCGGTGATCAGCAGCACCGGCGTCCCCGGCCTGATATCCTTCACCGCCCGGGCGACGTCGCTACCCGGCATGTCGGGCATGCCGAGGTCGGTTATCACCAGGTCGTACTCGCCCATCTCGAAGGTGTTCACCGCCGCCTCCCCGGTGTTGACCGCCGTCACCCGGTGCCCCAACTGCTTGAGCATCAGATCGAGGACCTGGCCGACCTCCACATCATCGTCCACCAGCAGGATGCGGGCATTCTCCACGGCGGCGGCCTTGGGCTCGGCCTTCTTCGCCACCGCACCGCCGCTCGACACCGGCAGCCGGATATTGAAGGTAGTGCCCTTGTCTTCGCTGCTCTCCACCTCGATGCGCCCGCCGTGCCTGGTGATGATGCCGTAGGTCACCGCCAGACCCAGCCCCGAACCCCTGGGCGCCCGCGTGGTGAAGAACGGCTCGAAGATCCGGGCCCTGGTCTCCTCCGACATCCCCACGCCGTCATCGCTGATGGAGAGCGCCACCGATTTACCATCGAGCCGGCTTTTTATCTCGATCCTGCCCCCCTGAGGCATGGCGTCCATCGAATTGAACAGGATGTTCACCAGCGCCTCCCGCAGTTCCGACGCACTCCCCAGCACCGGCGCTATCTTTCCCAGCGCGGTATCTATATCGATGACGATACCCTGCCGCTCCTTCAACTCCATCTGCCGTGACTGCACCATATCGACGGCGCCGGCTATCATCTGATTAACGTCCACCTCCTCGAAGACACGATCCACCCTGACCCGGGCGAAGTCCTGCAGCCGCCGCACCGTACTGGCCGCGTCGATGGCGGTCTGCTCGATGATCTGGAGGTCCCTTTTCAGCTTCTCGTCCTTGACGTCCTCCAGCGCCAGCTGCGCCCTCCCCAGCACGATAGCCAGGATATTGTTGAAATCGTGGGCCACACCGCCGGCCATCTCCCCCAGCGCCCTCAGCCGCTCCGAGCGCACCATGTAGTCCTGCGCCGTCTTGAGCTCGTCGTAGGCCTTAACCAGTTGCTCTTCGTGCTCCTTGACCTGGATGAACAGCCTGGAGTTCTCCACGGCGGCGGCGATGGGGCCCGCCACCTGTTCCAGGATGCCCCGCTCCCGGTCGCCGTAGGCGTTGGGCTGTCTGCTGGCGAGGTTGAAGCTGCCGAACACCTGATCCTTGTAGAACAGGGGCACGCGGATCGCCGACCTCAGCCCCTCCTCGAAGTAGGTATCGTCGATGGGGAACAGCCGCTCTACGGCGAAATCGTCCTCTATGTTGGTCCGCCTGTTGTTCACCACCCAACCGGTAGCCGAACCGGCGAGAGACACCACCGTTCCGTCCCCTATCGCCGTATCCGACACCGAAGACACCGCGGAGAACCGCAGTTGCTCGCCCTCCACAGTGGCGATGCTGGCGTGATCGAAATCGATAACGTCCTTTATCTCGTCGGTGAAGGCCTGGTACACCTCCTTGATGTCCATGCTGGAACCGACGATGCGCGACAGCGTGCCGATCACCGCCAGCCGCTGCGCGATCTCGGCAGCCCCCTGGTAGATGGTGGCATTCACGATGGCCACCCCCGCCTGGTCGGCGAGGATCCTCAACGGCTCCAGGTCGACATCGGTGATATCCGCTGAACCGGTGAACGCCAGGATGGCGCCCACCTGCCGCTCCATGGCCATGATGGGCAGCGTGACCGCGGTCTTCGATTCCAGCAGCTTCCATGCGGCAGTGCACGCCTCCCTGGAGAGCGGCGGCTCGGCTATCTCGCAGAGACTGTGGGCCACCACCGCCCTGCCCTCCAGCCCCTCATCCACGGCATGGCTGTAGCCCTTCACCAGCGGCACCTTCACCTCCTCCAGCGGCAGGCCCATGGCCTGCGCCAGTTCACCGACCCGGCCCTGCCACTTATCCCCGGTGGAGAACACCGTCCCCTTGAGGGATTCCTCCTTCTCATCCAGCACCATGATGAATGAATGGTCGTAGCCCAGGTTGGCGGTCACCCCCTCTGCCACCTGCTGCAGCACCTCCTTGAGCTCCAGGGTGCTCTGCAGGGAGGTGGTCACCTTCTGCAGCGCCAGCAGCTGGTTGGTGCGCTTCTCCAGCTCCTCCTTCCTGCTCCTCAGCTCCTCCTCGGAGCGCCGCCGCTCGGTGACATCGGTGGAGATGATGCCCAGGCCGTCGCCCACCTTGAAGGCGCTCACCGTAAGGTGAAGATCGCCACCGGGGTGATGGTACAAGTCCTCGCCGAAGAAGGGCTTGCCCGTTCTGATGACATCCATGTAACGCTTGTACCTGCCCGATTCCTTTATGCCGGGCTCCATCTTCAGCATGTTCCTGCCGATGAAGTCCTCCTTCTTGATATCCCTGGAGCGGGGAACCGAGGGGTATCTCATCGCCGCCTCATTGAGGTCCACCAGATTCAACTCCGAGTCCCAGATGGTGAAGTAGTCGGTGGCCGAATCCATGAAGCTGCGCAGCTTCTCCTCCGATCTCCTCAGCTCCTCCAGCGCCTGCCGCCGCTCGGTGACATCCATGAAGCTGGCGATGGTGGCCGGCTTGTCCCGGTACTGGATAGAGGCCACCTTCTCCAGGATCCATACCACCTCCCCGTCCTTGCGCATGAAGCGGTACTCGTAGGGCTGGCTGCTCTTGCCCTTGAGCGACTTGATGGCCGCCTTTCGCACCATCTCCCTGTCGTCGGGGTGGACGTAACCCAGGGGGTCGGTCCCCAGCAGCTCATCCGGCGTGTAACCCGAGATGTCGGCGAACAGGGGGCTGACGTACTGGAACGCCCGGTCCTGCACCATATACACCCCCGTCGCCGCGCTCTCCAGCATGCCGCGGGACATCTCCTCGCTCTCCCGCAGGGCCTCCTCCATCCGCTTGCGCTCGGAGACGTCCCTGGTGAGCACCACTATCCCCGTCGGGTTGCCCCTGCTGTCGCTCAGCACGGTAAGGCTGCCCTCGCCGGCGACCCTGCCTCCGTCCCCGCGCAGCACGGAATACTCCATCATGGCGCCGCTCCCCCGGGACAATGCCTCCCATGACTGCTCGATGACCCTCTGGCGGTCCTCATCCGCTACCAGCTCCAGTCCCTGCCTGCCGATGAGCTCATCCCTGCGGGCGCAACCGTGCAGCTCTACCGCTGCATCGTTGGCATCCACCACTATGCCGTTCATATCGGTGATTATCAGCCCGTCCTTGATGGTGGCGAACATGATGCGCAGCTTCCCCTCGCTCTCCCGCAGCGCCTCCTCCGCCTGCTTCCGCTCGGTGATGTCGGTAGCTATCACCAGCACACTGTCCACCCTGCCGTCCCGCTCGATGGGAGCGAAACGGGTCTGATAGTGAGAGGTACGCCCCCCGGGGCCGAGGCCGACGGTCTCCACGGTGGCGGGCTCGCCGGTATCGAAGATATGCTCCAATGCCGGGATGTAGACCTCCCGCGACTCGGGCGAGATGTAATCGTAGAGGCTGGTGCCGACCGCCTGTTCCACCGTCATCTCCGGCACGGTGTAGTTGATGAACACTATCTTTCCATCGCGGTCCGCCTCCATGATGAAGTCGGGGGAGGACTGGAGCAATGTGCGCATCCGCTCCTCCCGGTCGCGCAGCTTCTCCTCCATCCGCAGGCGCTCGGTAACGTCGCGGGCCACGCCTACGATCGCCGTCGGCTGCCCCGCGCTGTCGCGCAGCACGGCGGCGGTGGCCTCGATGTTCAGCGTCCCTCCCTTCAAGTCCGGCAGCGTGTAATCTATAGTGCCGGCGGGCTCCCCCTTGATCACCCGCTGTATGTACCTGGCTGACTTGGACACCTGTTCCCTGCCGATGATATCCATATACTCCCGTCCGATCAGATCCCCTTTGCTGCTGCATCCCAGCATGCGGCACGCCTCGTCGTTCACATCCAGGATACAGCCCTGCATGTCGGTCACGGTGATGCCGTCGGCGATGGACTCGAACATCACCCGCAGCTTCTCCTCGCTCTCCCGCAGCGCCGCCTCCATCCGCCTGCGTTCGGTGGTGTCCCTGACGACGTTGACGAACCCCACAGGCTCGCCGTCCGTCCCGTACAGCAGGGCCGAGCTGGTCTCGCCGATATAGTTGCCCCCCTGCAAGTCTATATACGTGTACTCCATCATGGCGCCGCGCCCCGCCCTGAGCGCCTGCACTATAGCCTTGGCCGCTATGGCGCGGTCCTTCTCCACCACCAGGTCAACGAAACTGCGCCCGATAAGCTCCTCCCCCTTGCCGAACTTGCCCATGCGCAACGCGGCCTCGTTGGCATCCACGATTATGTCGTCCATATCGGTCACGATGATCCCGTCCCTTATCGCCCCGAACATGGTGCGCAGCTTCTCCTCGCTCTCCCGCAGTGCCGCCTCCATCCGCCTACGCTCGGATACATCCCGCACCGCGGTGATGAAACCGGCGGGCTCCCCCACTCCATCGTAGATCATGGCTCCGACCGCCTCGGCCTCGAACTCCCTGCCGTATACATCCATCGCCGCATATGACACCAGCGAGCCGTGCCCCTCGGTGATATTCTTGACGTTTTCCTCCAGCGCCCGGGCGCGGTCCCTATCGACGACGAAGTCGAAGGCGTTGCGCCCTATCATGTCCTCTTTATGCTCGAATCCCGACATGCGCAGTGCCGCCTGGTTCACCTCCACGATATTGCCCCCCATGTCCACCACTATTATGCCATCGCCGATGGACTCGAAGATGAAGCGCATCTGCTCCTCCGACCGCCTCAACTCCCCCTCCATGCGCTTGCGCTCGGTGATGTCCCGCGAGACGCCGACGATACCGATAGCATTCCCGTCGCTGTCATGAAGGGCGGCCGTCCTCGACTCAACATGGATATCGCTGCCCTCCGG
Source organism: uncultured Dehalococcoidales bacterium (assembly GCA_964649185.1). Taxonomy (GTDB): domain Bacteria; phylum Chloroflexota; class Dehalococcoidia; order E44-bin15; family E44-bin15; genus CAYUWM01. The sequence goes on along the minus strand of CAZYOO010000016.1, from coordinate 16,405 downwards.
GTCCTTCAGCGTGTACTCGATGACGCCCCCTTCGCCCTTCCTGACCGCCTTCCCGATGTAATCTTTGGTCCGGCCGCGGTCGTCAGCACCGAGGAACCCCCAGCTGCTCTTGCCGACGACCTCCTCCTTGCTCCTGCTCCCCAGCATGCGGACGGCCTCGCTGTTAACGTCCAGAATGACGCCCTGCATGTCGAGCAGGACGATGCCGTCATCGATGGACTCGAACATGGCGCGCAGCTTCTCCTCCGAGTCCCGCAGCTCCTTGTCCATCCGCTTGCGCTCGGTGATATCCCGCACCACGCTGATGATACCAGTGGGGTTGCCGGCGGCATCCCGCAGGAAAGAGGCAGTGGCCTCAACCTCTACCTCACACCCGTCATCTCTGAGCAACATATATTCCTTGGCTCCACCCTCCCCGGCCTGCAACGCTTTCCCCACATCCTCTGCGGCCTCGCGGCTGTCCTTGCCGGCAAGCAATTTGAAACCGCTTCTGCCGATAAGCTCCTCCTTGTGACCGAAACCGGCGATACGGGCTAGCGCCTCGTTCACGTCGATGATCTCCCCATTCAGATCAGTGAGCACGAAGCCGTCGCTGATTGAGTCGAACATGAAGCGCAGCTTCCCTTCCGATTCCCGCAGCGCATCCTCCGCACGCTTGCGCTCGGTGACATCGTCGTAAACCGAAACCACCTCCCCGGAGGGCAGCCTGTAAACGTAGTTCTCCCGCCACCCTTCGGCGCGCTCGTCTTTGTACAGCGATGCCGGCAGGCGCTCCGGCTTCCCCGTCTTCCACACCTTCTGCATCACCCCGAACAGCCCCATATCCCGGATGCCGGGCAGGATTTCAAGCACGCTCCTGCCGACAACCTTCTTCTTCCGGAGCTTCGATATCCGCTCCCCGGCGGCGTTGAGGTCGTTGAAGATGAAATCCTCGCCGTCGCCGACCGCCTCGTAGACCGCGACCCCGCTGCTCATGTGCCTGAACAGCTCCCTGAACCGGGCCTCGCTCTGTTCCAGCGCCTCCCTCATCTGCCATCGCTCGGTCACATCCCTGTTAACGCTGACCAACCCCACCGCGTTCCCCGCACCATCTCTCAGCACGACGTTGCTGGTCTCAGCGTGGAACTCGCTCCCGTCGCTCCTCACCAGCGTGTACTCCGCCGGCCCGACTACCCCTCTATCCATAATATCGGCGAAATCCGCCATAGCCCGTAGATGTTCCTTCTTAGCGATGAAATCGAAAGCGGTCAGCCCGATGGCATCCTCCTTGCTGCTGAAGCAGAAGATGTCAAGCGCTGCTCCGTTCAGGTCAACGATGGTGCCCGTAATATCTACCACGGTTATACCATCATTGATTGACTCGAAGATGGTGCGCAGCTTCTCCTCCGACTCCCGCAGCGCCTCCCTCATTCGCTTACGCTCGGTGATATCACGGGTTACGCTGACGAAACCCACCGCGTTCCCCATACCGTCGTGCAGCACGGCGTTGCTGGATTCGGCGTGGAACTCACTGCCGTCCCTCCTCACGAAAATGAACTCCATGGGACCGGTGCGGCCCCTGTCGAATATCGTGGCCATATCCTCCATCGCCCGCGAGCGGTCCTCCTCGGCGATGAAATCGAAGCCGGGCAGCCCGATGGCCTCCTCCTTGCTGCTATAACCGAAGATTCTGAGTGTAGCCTCGTTCACATCGATTATAGTGCCCATCAGGTCGGTTACGGTGATACCGTCACCGATGGAATCGAATGTGCTGCGCAGCTTCTCCTCGCTCTCCCGCAGCGCCCGCTGCATGCGCCGTTCCTCGGACAGGTCGTCAACGACGGCCACGAATCCCGCAAGCTGCCCCTCACTATCGTGGAGGGTGGTGATCCCCGTCTGGACATCGAACTCCTTACCGCGGTGGTTGCGCACCCGGTATTCCCCCTGCTCCACCGGACTCCCCTCCACCGCCTGCGGCAGCGGTGCCACAGCCCTGTCCCGGTCCTCCGGCAACAGGAAATCCATAGGGTTCTTCCCGATGAACTGCTCCCGGGAATCGAACCCCGCCAGCCTCACCGCAGCGTCATTGGCCTCCACCACGTTCAGCTCCAGGTCGGTGAGGATGATGCCTTCGCTGATGGAGTCGAAGATGCGGCGCAGCTTCTCCTCCGACTGGCGCAGCTCGTCCTCCATGCGCTTGCGCTCGGAGATGTCCCTCGCCGTGCCCACCAGGCCCACCGGGTTCCCCTCGCTGTCCCTCATCAGGGATGCGGTGAACTCGGCCTCTATCTTCCTGCCTTTGGCCCCGAGAAGGGTGTATTCGATGGGCTTGCTGTTGATGCCCGCCTGCAGTGTGCTTCGCCGTTCCGCCTCGGCCTTCTTCCGCTCCTGCGGCAGCATGAAGTCCATGACGTTGCGCCCGATGACATCCTCCATGCAGTATCCCGATATGTTAAGTGCGGCCTGGTTGGCCTTCTCGATCCTGCCCGCCAGGTCGCATACCAGCATCCCCTCACCCACCGATTCGAACATGATCCGCATCCTCTCCTCCGAGTCACGAAGCTCCTTCTCCAGGCCCTTGCGCTCGGTGATGTCCCGCATCACGTAGATGAATCCGGCAGGATTCCCGTCGCCATCGCGCATCAGCGAAACGCTCCATTCCGAATCGAATTCCAGCCCCCCCTTGCGCACCAGCTTGAATTGGATGTCCCTGGCTCGCCCTTTCTTGCGCGCCTGCCGCATCACCCTGACCGCCTTCTCCCGGTCCCCCTCGGCAACAAACTCGATGCCGGCTTTCCCGATGAGTTCCTCCCTGGCGCTGCACCCCAGCATGCGGACCGCCGCATCGTTGGCGTCCACGAAATTGCCCTCGAGGTCGGTAACGGTGACCCCGTCGGTGATCGATTCGAACATCAGCCTCAGCTTCTCCTCCGACTCCCGCAGCGCATCCTCCATCTGCCTGCGCTCGGTGATATCTTTGGCGATGGCGACGATGCCCGCCGGCTTCCCCTCGCTGTCGTGCATCAGGGAGGCGCTGACGCGGGCATCTATCCGCGTCCCGTCCTTACTCAGCAGCGCGTACTCTGTATCGCCGCTCTGCGCCATGGTGAACAGCCGCTGGGAGAACTCCACCGCCCGGCTGTAGTCCTCCTCGGCGATGAACTCGTAACCGTTTCGCCCGATGACCTCTTCCCTGCTGCTGTAACCCATCATGCTGGCCGCAGCCTCGTTGGCATCGGTAACGTTCCCCAGCCAGTCGGTCACGACGATGCCGTCACCGATGGATTCGAACATCAGCCGCAGCTTCTCCTCCGACCCCCGCAGCGCATCCTCCATCTGCCTGCGCTCGGTGATGTCCATCAGCACGCCGTTCACCCCGAACACCCTGCCCTCAACGTAGACCGGCCTGCTCGATGTGCGCATCCAGCGCAGCTCGCCGGACCTGGTCTTGATGCGGTAATCGTTGGCCTGCGCCTTCCCTTCCAAGACACTGCCATAATTCTCGATGATGCGCGGCAGGTCCTCCTCATAGATGAACTCGGCGAAATTGCGCCCCTCAAGCTCCTCCGGAGTATATCCGGCGAACGACTCTATGGACGGGCTGATATACAGCAGCACCCCATCGCTATCCACCATATAGACCACCTCGTTGATGTCCTCCACCAGGCTGCGGTATTTCTCCTCGCTCTCCCTCAGTTCATCCTCCACCCGCTTGCGCTCGGTGACCTCCGCCTGCAACTGCTCCACCGCCCCCATCAGCTCGGCGGTGCGCTCCCGCACCATCGATTCCAGCTTCTGCCGGTGCCGCTCCAGCTCCTTCTCCGCCCGCTTGCGCGCGGTGATATCGGTGTGAATGCCGACGAGCGATATGATGTCGCCGTTCCGGTCCTTGTTGGCGTATGCCCGCAGGTGAATGTCCAGGATTCGCCTGTCTTTACCGTACATCTGGACTTCACCCGTCCATTGCCCGCCGGACATGATAGTCTTGAAAACCCCTGCGCCCACCTTCCTGTCCACATACACGGTATCGAGCGGGGATTCCCCCACGCTGCCAAGCAGCTGCTCGAACGCCCTGTTCTGGTAGTAATGACTACCCTGCGGCGTTGACATCCCGATGGCGTCTGTCGAGTTCTCAAGTGCTTCTTTGAAGGTATTGAGCTCCTCCTCCTCCCGCTTGCGCTCGGTGATGTCACGAACGATACCGACCAGCCCGTTCAGGTTGCCCCGGCTGTCATGCAGTACCGAGGTTGACAGCTCGGCATCGAACTCCCTGCCGGTTGCGGTCAGCATGGCGAACCGAAGCAGTCCCGGGGTCTCCCCCGCCTCTATGGATTGGGATATGACATCCGCGAACTTCCGGCGGTCCCGCTCCGCGATGGTGTCCAGCGCACTCCTGCCGACAAGCTTCCGCTTGCTTCCGTACTCCAGCATGCGAACCGCGGCATCGTTGGCTTCGGTGATATTGCCGGACACATCTATGGTGATGACACCGTCGCCCATGGCCTGAAGCACCGTGCTAAGCTTCTCCGCCGTGCTGCTCAGGCGTTCCTCCGTTCGCCTGCGCTCCCGAATGTCCCTGATTACGTGGACGAAACCGGCGATCTTGCCCTCGCTGTCCCGAATCACGGAGGCGGTGGCCTCGGCATCCAGCTCCCTCCCGCGCCTGTCTTTGAATTTGAACTCCATCGGAGGAGTGTATCCCTGCCGCAGCAGTTCCTCGAAGGACGCCAGCATCTCGTCGCGGCTGCCCTCGGCGATGAAGTCGAAACCGTTCTTCCCGATGAGCACTTGCCGGCTGCCGTATCCGCCCAAACGCGCTGCCGCCTCATTGGCCTCAATGATAGTGCCCTTGAAATCGATCACTGTTACGGCGTCGAGGATCGAATCAAAAACCGTCTCCATCTTCTTCCGGCTCTCCTCCCTCTCTCTCTCCAGCCGCTTGCGCTGGGAGATTTCCCGCTCCACGCACACCAGCCCTACAGGCCGGCCCTGCTTATCATGCAGCACGCTGGAGCTGGCTTCCACCTCCAGCTCCATGCCATCCCTGGTCAGCAGGGTGTATTCTTCAGGGGCGAAACTGCCCTCCTTGAAAGCCACTCCCATAGCTTCGACTACACGCTGACGATCCCTCTCGGCGACAAAGCTGACGCCGTCGCGACCGACCAGCTCGCTCCTGTCGCTGTAACCCTTCATCCGCAGCGTAGAGTCGTTTACATCCACTACCTTCCCGTTCAAATCGACCACCAACACCCCGTCGGCGATGGATTCGAAGATGATGCGCAGCTTTTCCTCCGATTCGGTGAGCGTTTCGCCGAGTTTCTCGCACTCTGCTTCGCGCGACTCCAGCACCGCAACCCGCCGGCGCATCTCCCCCAACTCCTCTACGAGCTGTGCCTTGGTTTTTTTCATGTCATTCATATCCCACCTCCGCAGCCGGAACGGCCGCCATCGGTCATAGATTGCAGTCTAGCCCATAATACACTTCTACTACTTAGCCCTCGATATGTCAAGCCCGATAATTATAACAGGTAAGGCGGATACGGGCAGGGAATTGCAGGAACGAGGATTGACGGATCTAAGACGAGGGGGAACTCAAAGCTGAGGCGATATTAAGAAACGGTCGGAGAACGCAGCGACAGCAGCAATTTGAGAGCGAAACGGCAACAGGGAAGGGCAGCGAAGCCGCTACCATGGGGCTGTGTCCCGCCACGCCTACCCCACCTTCACGATGGCGTTGAGGACCTCGATGATATCGCTCACCCGGAAGGGCTTGCGGATGAGGAACAGCGGCCCCAGCGACATGGCGTCCATCGCTATGGGGTCATCCCCGTAGCCGGTTACGATGACCACCACCGCCTTCTTGTCCTTTTCCTTGATCGCGGAGAGCGCCTCCGCACCGGTCATCCCCGGCAACACCAGGTCGAGGAAGATGAGATCGAAATGCTGCTTGTCCAGCTCCTTGAGGGCCTGCTCCCCGCTGTCGGCGGTGACCACCTTGAACCCCTTGCGCGACACGACCTCGCTCAGCATCTCCAAGATGCCGGGATCGTCATCCACCACCAGGACGTTGCCCTCCACTACCCTCGCCTGCCTGGCAAGCCAGTCATCCAGCAGGTCCTTGCGGAACCGCCAGTTGCCACCTATCTTGGAAGCCGGTATGCGCCCCCGCTGCGCCAGCTTGTAGACCGTCATATAGTTAAGCTTAAGGTACTCCGCCGCTTCTTTGGTGGTCATCAAATTGCCATTACTCATAATAATTCCCCTCGCAATCCTTGACTATTGTATAAAAAACCACTCCCATTGGCAACCTCGCCCTGCACCCGCAGCCGCCTGCGCTGGGCGGGTCGATAGTATATATATAATTTTATGCTATTTTCACCAAAAACTTACCACATTTTACCATCCCTGTCAAGTATCCCTTATCTTAATCAACAATGGTTTCGGTTGCGCTCCGCTTGACATCCCCCCACCCTCATGGTAAATTGGGTAAGTGAAAAATTTAACAAGCTCATCACCGATGGAGAAAGGAGGACTTCATGCCAAACATGATAGTGTGCGTAAAACAGATAGCTGATCCTGAAGCACCCCCCGGCAGTTTCAAGGTCGACGAAGCGTCAAAGAAGGTGAACCCCGCCGCCGGTGTATCGCAGGTGGTCAGCCCGTTCGATGAGCAGGCCATCGAGGCGGCGCTGCGGATCAAGGATGCCCAGGGCGGCAAGATCACCGCTATCAGTCTCGGCAGCAACTTCGTCATGGACGTGATAAAGAAACCCCTGTCGATGGGCGCCGACGAACTGGTGCTGCTGCAGGACCCCGCGTTCGAGGGCGGTGACAGCCATTCCACCGCCTACGCCCTGGCGATGGCCATCAAGAAGGTAGGCGAGTTCGACCTGATCTTCTGCGGCCGCCAGGCGGCGGACTGGGACGCCGGCCAGGTGAGCTCCGGCATCGCCGAGATACTGGGGATACCCAGCGTCACGCCGGTGAAGAAGGTGGAGCTGGACGGCAACAAGGTTACGGTGGAGCGGATCATAACCGATGGTTACGATGTGATCGAGGGCACCACCCCCATGCTGGTGTCGGTGTCCAACGAGCTGGGCGAGCCGCGATACCCCAAGCTGAAGGGGATCATGGCGGCGGCGAAGAAGGAGCCTATCGTCTGGAGCGCGGCCGACATCGGTGCCGAACCCGCGAAGTGCGGAGCCGCCGGGGCACGCGCCAAACTGGAAAAGCTGTTCGTGCCGGTTAAGGAAGGCGTCTGCGAGATCATCGAGGGCGAAAGCCCCGAGGAGGCAGCCGTTGCCCTTGCGCTCAAGCTCAGAGAGGTACGGCTGATATAAAAGGGAGGTTATGCTAAATGGCTGATAATAAAGGTGTAATGATATGCGGCGAGATAATCGAAGGCAAGCTGGCCCCCATCACCGCTGAGCTGCTCGGCGGGGGCCGGGACATTGCCGGCAAACTGGGCGAGGAGCTCTCCGCGGTCCTGCTCGGCAGCGGCATCGGCGACCTGGCCAAGGAGGCCATCGCCCTCGGCGCCGACAAGGTGTACGTGGTGGATGACCCCCTGCTCAAGACCTATACCACCGACGCTTATGTAGCGGCGATGGAGAAGGTGGTCAAGGAGATCTCCCCCAACATCCTGCTCTTCGGGACCACCCCGCTGGGCCGCGACCTGGCGCCCCGTCTGGCCTTCAGACTGGGCACCTCCGTCTCCATGGACTGCACCGCGCTGGACATCGACCCCGGGTCGAAGCTGCTGCTGCAGACGCGCCCGGTCTACGGGGGTAACGCACTGGCGGTATTTGTCTGCGAGGGCAGCAAGCCCCAGATGGCGGCGGTCAGGGCCAAAGCGATGGACCCCAAGGACCGTGACGACTCCCGCAGCGGTGAGGTAATCCCCATAGCCGCCGGCCTCGACCCGGCAGCGGTAAGAACCAAGGTGGTGAACACGGTGAAGGAAGAGGTGGAGGGTATCAAGCTGGAGGATGCCGACGTCATCGTCTGCGGCGGGCGCGGCGTGGGCAGCGCGGAGGACTTCAAGATGCTGGAGCCGCTGGCCAAGTTACTCAATGCGGCCATCGGCGCCTCCCGTCCGCCCTGCGACAACGGCTGGGTGTCACCGTCGATCCAGATCGGCCTCACCGGCAAGATCGTGGGCCCCACCCTTTACATCGCGGTAGCCCTGTCCGGCTCCAGCCAGCACATGGCGGGATGCTCCGGCGCCAAGAACATCATCGCCATCAACAAGGATGCCGAGGCCAACATCTTCAAGGAGGCCCGCTTCGGCATCGTCGGAGACTTCAAGAAGGTGATCCCGGCATTCACCGATAAGGTGAAGGAGCTGGTGGGCTAAACCTTCTCCCGATAGCGATTCAAGCAAGAAACCGCCTCGCACGAGGCGGTTTCTTTTTTGTATTGCGACCGATTATATAGCGACTGTATAGCGACCGGGATTATGCACCGACCGGCGTGCGAGCCTAGCTTTTCTCCGCCTTCTCCTGCTCGCGGGCGGCGATGATCTTCTGGGACACGTGCGGCGGCACCTCCTCGTAGTGGCTGAACTCCGTCTCGAAGATGCCCCTGCCCTGGGTCATGGCGCGCAGGTCTATAGCGTAGCGCTGTACCTCGGCCAGCGGGGCGTGCGCCTCGATGACGTTCCACCCCCCCTGCGGGTTCATCCCCAGCACCTTGGCCCGCTTGCCGTTGAGATCGCCTATGATGTCCCCGGTAAAGCTGTCGGGCACCGTTATCTTTATCTTGACTATCGGCTCCAGGAGGACCGGCCGCCCGTCGGCCAGCCCCTTCTTGATGGCGTGGGAAGCCGCTATCTTGAAAGCCATCTCCGAGGAGTCGACGGCGTGATAGCTGCCATCATAGAGCGTCACCTGGATATCGGTGACCGGATACTTGGCAAGCATCCCCTCCTTCAGCGCTTCCATCACGCCCTTCTCCACGGCCGGGATGTAATTCTTCGGCACTGAACCGCCAACGACTCGTTCAGCGAACTCAGCCCCGGACCCTTTAGGCATCGGCACCAGCTCCAAGAACACATGGCCGTACTGCCCGTGCCCCCCCGTCTGCTTCTTATGCTTGTATTCCGCATTCGCCTGTGCGGTGATCGTCTCTTTGTACGGGACCTTGGGGGCCTCTATAGTTACCTCGACCCCGAACTTGCGCTGCATCTTCTCCATCGCCACGTCGAGCTGGGTTTCGCCCATGCCGGAGAGGACCGTCTCCATCGTGTCCAGGTCCCGGCTGACGGTGAGCGAAGGGTCCTCTTCCACTATGCGATTGAGGGATGAGCCCAGCTTGTCCAGGTCCGCCTTGGTCTTGGGGTGCACCGCCACGCTCATGCAGGGATTGGGGAACTCGATGGATTTTAGCAGCAGCGGGCGATCCTTCCCGCAGAGGGTGTCGCCGGTCTCCGTCTGAACGAGCTTGGCCACCGCCCCGACATCGCCGGCGATGACGCTGGACACCGGCTCCTGAGCCTTGCCCCGCAGCATGTACAGCTGCCCGATGCGCTCCTGCCCCTCCCTGTTGGCGTTCCACACGGTGGAATCGCTATGCAGGGTGCCGGAGTAAACCCTGAAATAGGTCAACTTGCCCACGTAGGGATCGGCGCTGGTCTTGAACACCAGCGCCGCCAGCGGGCCGGTGGGGTCGGGGGAAAGCGATTCCTCGGCCTTCGACTGGGCGTTGACGGCGGCAACCGGGCCGGCGTCCACCGGCGACGGCATGTACTCGCAGATAGCATCCAGCAGCATGGTGGCGCCCACGTTGCCCGTGGCCGAGCCCACCAGCACCGGGACCACCTGCCCCCTGACGGTGGCCAGCTTCAAACCGGTGCGCACCTCGTCATCGCTCAGCGCCTCGCCATCGAGATACTTGTTTATCAGGTTGTCGTCCGTCTCAGCCACCGCCTCCGCCAGCTTCTCGCGGTATTCAGCCGCCTGCTGCTTGAGCGAATCGGGAATCTCGCCCTCCTGCTCCCCGATGAAAGATTTCATGGCGACCAGGTCCACCACCCCCTCGAACTTGTCCTGGGCACCGATGGGGAGCATCACCGGCAGGCACCTTTTCCCCAGCCTCTGCTGAATATCGCCCAGCACCTTGAAGAAGTCCGCATTCTCCCGATCCATCTTGTTGACGAAGATGAGCCGGGGGATACTGCGCCCCTCCTCCTCATCCGCATAGCTCCACGTCAGCTCGGTACCCACCTCCACGCCGGAGGCGGCGCACACGGCGAACACTGCCCCGTCGGCTACCCGCGTCGCCGCCTTCACCTCCCCGACGAAGTCGGGGTACCCCGGGGTATCGATGATGTTGAGCTTAAGCCCCTTCCACTCGCAGGGTACCATGGAGAGATAGATGCTTATCTTGCGCTTCACCTCGTCGGGGTCATAGTCCGAGGTCGTGTTCCCCTGGTCCACCTTGCCCAGGCGGGTGATCGCCTCCGCGCTGTACAGCATGGCCTCCGCCAGCGATGTCTTGCCCGCGCCCGAATGGGAAAGGAGCACCACATTGCGCATCTGCTCCGTGGTATGTTGCGGCATTAACTACCCCCTTCAATCTATATCGCTCCTGCAAAGTCCCCCTTTGCAGCGTATATCCGCTACATTATACCCCTTTTACCGAATTGGTGGCAACGTGAGCACCACCTTGACGAATCTTGCTCAGGACGATGGTTAAATGCTATAATCAGCGATACTGCAGCCGGATGGAGAAAACGATGAAGCTCAGCCGCGAACAGGTGATGACCATTGCCGCCCTCTGCCGCATGAAGCTGTCAGAGGAAGAGGTGGAGCGGTTCCGCGGTCAGCTCTCCGCCGTCCTCGAAAGCTTCGAGGTGCTGCAGGAATGCGACACCGAGAACGTCCCCCCGACGGCGTACCCCATCCCGCTGCGTAATGTGACCCGGGAGGACCGGGCGGCTCCTTCCTTTTCCCAGAGCGATATCCTGGCCAACGCCCCGCGGCAGGAGGACGGCAGCTTCAGGGTGAAGGCGGTGCTGGAGGGGGAAGGCAATTGAACCTGCATTATCTGACCATCGGGCAGGCCCGCCGTCTCCTCGCCGACAGGGAGGTCTCCTCCGTCGAGCTCACTAAGTCGATGCTGGAGCGAATCTCCGCCACCGAGGATAAGGTCCACGCCTTCGTCACCGTGACCGCCGATGAGGCGCTGCAGCAGGCGGAGGCAGCCGACCGCCGGCTGGCGAGCGGAGAGACGACCCCCCTGACCGGCATCCCGGTGCAGATAAAGGACAACATCTGCACCCGTGGCATATCGACGACGTGCTCCTCCAAGATGCTGCAGAACTTCGTGCCGCCTTACGATGCCACCGTAGTCGATAAACTGAACGCTGCCGGCATGGTGATGGTGGGCAAGGGCAACATGGACGAGTTCGCCATGGGCTCCTCCAATGAGCATTCGGCCTTCTTCACCACCTGCAACCCGTGGGACCTGACCCGCGTCCCCGGCGGCTCCAGCGGCGGCCCGGCGGTGGGGGTTGCCTGCGGCGAGGCGGTATACAGCCTCGGCTCCGACACCGGCGGCAGCATCCGCCAGCCGGCGGGCTTCTGCGGCGTGGTGGGGCTGAAGCCCACCTACGGGCGGGTCTCGCGGTACGGACTGGTGGCCTTCGCCAGCTCGCTGGACCAGATCGGGCCGCTGACCAGGGAGGTCGCCGATGCCGCCCTGGTGATGAACGTTATCGCCGGCCACGATCCCCGGGACTCGACATCGGCGGGCTACCCCGTGCCCGATTACACCGCATCGCTGGTGCCCGACATCAAGGGCATGCGGCTCGGCGTTCCCAGAGAGTATTTCGTGGAGGGGATGCAGGACGGCGTCCGCAGGGCGATCCAGGACGCCATCGCCAAGCTGGAGGAGCTGGGGGCTTCGGTCGATTGGGAGGTGTCGCTGCCGCACACCAGGCACGCCCTGGCGGCCTACTACATCATCGCCCCCTCCGAGGCCATGGCCAACCTCGCCCGCTACGACGGGGTGAAATACGGCTTCTCCGCCGACGGCGAGGACATGTGGGACGCCATGCAGCACACCCGCGGCCTCGGCTTCGGGCCGGAGGTGAAACGGCGCATCATACTGGGCACCTACGCCCTCTCCGCCGGCTACTACGATGCCTATTACCTCAAGGCGCTGAAGGTGAGAACCCTCATCCGGCAGGAGTTCGAGGAGACCTTCCAGCGCTATGATGCCCTGATAACCCCGACATCGCCCACGGTGCCGTTCAAGATCGGGGAGCGGGTGGACGATCCGCTGCAGATGTACCTCAGCGATGTCTGCACCCTGCCCATAAACATCGCCGGCATCCCCGGCCTGTCGGTGCCTGCCGGCTTCGTCGACGGGCTGCCGGTGGGGATGCAGATACTGGGCAAGCCCTTCGCCGAGGAGACGCTGTTCCGCATCGGCCACGCGTACCAGCAGGCGACGGCATGGCACGAGAGGAAACCTGACATTTAACGAGGAGGCTGTTATGGCGTGGATATACTGGGTGTTATTTCTGGCGTTAGCGGTGATCTTCCTGATGGGGCTCGGCGAGGAGAAGGACAACGAGGAGTAAGGAAGTGCCGGCTGCGAGGTTTGCCGCGATACTGCTGCTCGGCGTCCTGCTGATATCGACCGCTGCCTGCAACGGAGGGGGTGGAGAGCCGACAGCGGTGCCCACCCTGGGGCCGCCGGGCTGCGCCCCCGACCGTGATGCCACCCAGGCGGCCATCGACGCCTACCACAGCAAATACAATAGCTGGCCTACGGCGGACGGCCAGCCGGGAGACATGGACTGGGACAAGCTGGTGCCGCAATACCTGCCCTACATACCGAAGACCGACAGCAAGTGCAAGTGGGGGGTCGACGGCAACCCCGAGGGCGAGGCCTGCCTGCAGAACCGCTGCTGAGGCTGCACCTGCAGCAAGGCGTGCTCGTGGAGCACCCAATAACCATAGCGATGAATGAAGCCGACCGTCATCAGCCGGTAGAGGTACAGTGCCACTCGGGATGCCAGTACGCCGACCGCCCCGGCTCTTTCGTGTGGCAGGGCACCAGGTACGGGGTTAAAACCGTCGAGAAGCAGTGGCTGGAGCCGGGGGAGAGGCACTTCCTGGTGCGGTCCATGGGTGAAAAGCGGTTCCATATTTGCTATCATGAGGCTGAGGATCGATGGTCGCTGATAGAGAGATGATCAACACTTTCATCGATAAGCGTGAGCTGGAGGCGTTCGCCTCCGCGGCGGAGGAGATGATGGCCTTCGACCCGTACCTCCGCGCCCGCCTGTCCGACGGCGACATCGATGGCTTGAAGGTATGGGAGTACGGCAGGCTGTTGAGCTCCATCCACAGCTTCCGCGGGCTGAGGGTGCTGGATGTGGGACCCGGCGACAGCACCTTCTGCCTGTTCATGTCGAAAAAAGGGGCCCAAGTCATCACCATCGACTACCCCCAGCCTTTCGCCCCCGATAAAGAGGGCTTCCGCCTCAAGTGCCGCGGCAACGGGGTCGCCGTCAACTGCGGGACCATGGCCCGGATGCCGTATAAGGACTCCATTTTCGACCTGGTGACCTGCATTTCCACCATCGAGCACCTGGATACGGACGCGGGCTGGAAACCGGTCCCCGGCGGCGATTTCATAGCTGCGACCAGCCAGTCACTGCAGGAGATGGCGCGGGTGCTGCGGAAGGGCGGCTACCTGTACCTCACCTCGGACGCATACGAGCCGCGCCTGCAGATCACCGACAACTGGTGCCTGGCGCCGATGTACGACGGCATCGGAGCCGCCTACAACATCCACGAGATCGAGGACATCTTCGTCGATACGCTGAAGCGGGCCGGCCTCACCTTCGTCAACGGCTACGACTACCGCTCCAGCCTGGTGATCGACGATGATATGCGGAGCAACTACCGGGGTAGATACTTCACCACCTTCGCCGTGCTGGCGCAAAAAGGAGGACGCCCGTGAGCGACAAGACAGAGCTGAGGAAGATACTGAAGGCGCTGGAGGAGGATGCCCGCCGCACGCCGCAGCAGGTAGCCACCGCCACCGGCATACCGCTCGACCGCGTGAAGAAGGCGGTCAGGCAGGCGGAGCGCGACCGCACCATCGTCAAGTACAAGGCCATCGTCAACTGGGAGCGGCTGGCCGAGGAGCAGGTGGTGGCCCTGGTGGAGGTGAAGCTGACCCCCCAGCGCGATGTGGGGTTCGACGCCCTCGCCGAGCGCATCTACCGCTTCCCCGAGGCGCGCACGGTGTACCTGATGTCGGGCGCCTACGACCTGGCGGTGCTGGTGGCCGGCAAGACCATGCACGATGTCGCCGGATTCGTCTCGCAGAAGCTGGCCCCCCTCGACGGCGTGCAGGGCACGGCGACCCACTTCCTCCTCAAGCGTTACAAGGAGGACGGCGAGATACTGGCGGCCGAGGACAAGCCCAAGCGGCAGCCCTACATGCCTTAGGCGCCAGCGCTCCCCCCTTGACATGCGCCGTCCCGCCGACTATGCTATGTAATTTGCTGTCTAATCCCGTCTGTGCGGAAGCGGTAATATGAAGAAGAGAGACGTTATATCCAAAAAGGTGCAGGCGATATCGCCGTCGGGCATCAGGAAGTTTTTCGACATCCTGTCCTCGATGGAGGATGTCATCTCGCTGGGCGTGGGCGAGCCCGATTTCGTCACCCCGTGGCACGTGTGCGAGGCGGGCATATACTCGCTGGAGCGGGGGCACACCTCCTACACCTCCAATTACGGCCTGCTGGAGCTGCGGGAGGAGATCGCCCGCTACCTCAGGCGGCGCTACCGTGTGAGCTACGACCCCCAGCGGGAGATACTGGTCACCGTGGGCGTCAGCGAGGGGCTGGACCTGGCCATGCGCGCCGTGCTCGACCCCGGGGACGAGGTCATCGGCTACGAGCCGAGCTACGTCTCCTACCTGCCGTGCACCCTGCTCGCCGGCGGCAAGTTCGTCGCCGTGCCCACGACTATCGATAACGAGTTCAGGGTGAAGGCGGAGGATATCGAGAGGAGCATCACGCCGAAGACCAAGGCGGTGATGCTGGGCTACCCCAGCAACCCCACCGGCGCGGTGATGGAGCGCGAGGGGCTGGAGCGGATAGCCGATCTAGTCCAGCGCCACGACCTGCTGGTGATCTCCGACGAGGTGTACGAGCGGCTGGTGTACGGCGTGGAGCACACCTGCTTCGCCTCGCTGCCCGGCATGAAGCGGCGCACCATACATCTGGGCGGTTTCTCCAAGGCCTTCGCCATGACCGGCTGGCGCATCGGCTACGCCGCGGCGCGGGCCGACATCATCGAGGCCATGATGAAGATACACCAGTACACCATCATGTGCGCCCCCACCATGTCGCAGAGGGCGGCGCTGGAGGCGCTGCGGGGGGGCGAGCCGCAGGTGGAGGCCATGGTTGCCGAGTACGACCAGCGCCGGCGGGTGATGCACCGGGGGCTTAACGACATCGGCCTCGACTGCTTCGAGCCGCGGGGGGCGTTCTACTGCTTCCCCTCGATCCGAGCCACCGGCATGACCTCCGAGCGGTTCGCCGAGGAACTGCTGCTGGAGGAGCACGTTGCGGTGGTCCCCGGCGATGCCTTCGGCAGATCCGGCGAGGGGCACGTCCGCTGCTGCTACGCCACCTCGATGGAGGAGATAGAGCAGGCGCTGGAGCGCATGGGTCGCTTCGTCCAGAAGCACCGCGCGCGCTAGCCGCCTCGACCGCCGGACACCGGGAAGCCGATATGTCACAGAAGGTCTTATTCTCATGGAGCGGGGGCAAGGACAGCGCGCTGGCCCTGCATCGAACGTTGAACGATGAGCGGTACGATGTCGCCGGGCTGCTGACCGTGGTCAACGAGGGCTACCGCCGCATCAGCATGCACGGCGTTATGGAGTCGCTGCTGGAGCAGCAGGCGCAGTCCATCGGGCTGCCGATGCACCGGGTGTACCTGCCGCCGGACAGCTCCAACCAGGAGTACGAGGCGCGCATGGAGCGGGAGCTGTTGCGGCAGAAGCAGGACGGCGTCTCCGCCGTGGCCTTCGGCGATATCTTCCTGTTCGAGATCAAGAAGTACCGCGAGGGCAACCTGGCGCGGATCGGCATGAAGGGCGTGTTCCCGCTGTGGGGCCGGACCGGCTGCTATAAGGACTTCATCGAGCTGGGCTTCAGGGCGGTGGTCGCCTCCGCCGACGCCAAGCAGCTCGACGGGACGTTCCCCGGGCGGCTGTTCGACCGCGAGTTCCTCGATGCGCTGCCGCAGAGCATCGACCCCAACGGCGAGAACGGCGAGTTCCACACCTTCGTCTTCGACGGGCCGATATTCCGCCATGCGATCCCCTACACCGCGGGCGAGGTGGTGCAGCGCGACGGCTTCTACTACTGCGACATCCGGCCGCACGCCGC
>CAZYOO010000015.1:0-27451 GCA_964649185.1 uncultured Dehalococcoidales bacterium | reverse complement strand
GGTCGAGGACGTCCGGGTCGTAGGTCAGCTCGAAGCCGGCGGAGCCGAAGCCCTCTACGTATGTAATGAAGACCGTGGCGGTGAAGCTGTTGCAGTGCGCCAGGCTGGCAGGGGCCTCTATGTGCACGTGGTCCCACGGCCATATCTCCAGTATCATGTACTCGATGACGCCGATATCGGCGGCGTCCACCTTGCCGTCCCCGTTGGCATCCGCGCCGGGCGTCTCCTCGTCCCAGCCGAGGATTATCCTTTCCAGCTTGGTTATATCTGCGGCGTCGATGCCTCCGTCCCCGGTGGCGTCGCCGGGCGGCGGCGTCGCCGTGGGCGTTGGCGTGGGCGTGGCGGACGCTGTTGGCGTAGGGCTGGCCGTTGCCGTCGCTGTCGCTGACGCCGTGGGCGTAGCTGACGCAGAGGCGGTAGCCGTAGCGCTGGCGGTTGCTGTCGCCGACGCCGTGGCCGTGGGCGTGGGCGTGGGGACAGGCCCATTGATGGTGGCCGTAGCCCCGTTGACCCACAGCTTGTACTCGTGAGTGGTGCTTGACGATCCCACGTTGTTCCATATGAGCGTGGCGCTCTCACCGTACGCCAGCGTGCCGGTATACTGGATCGCCTCCGCGATGTTGCTCCACAAACTGACGTCGGGATAGATGGTCTTGCCGTTCACGTACGGGACGCTGTTGGTGGCGGTCACCGCGTCCATGTCCATTATCAGGGCCAGCACGCTGAAGTTCCCCGCCGCGCACGTCTGACAGTTGTTCTCCACCGTCACGTTGATATCGAACCCGGTGCCGGCGTCGCTGAACTCGTTCACCGTCACCTTCGTCCGCCGCGACTCCCACGCCTTGATGCCCCAGTCCTCACGCCCGTAGTAGGTATCCCTATCCAGCAGACGCACGAAGTTCTTCACCGAATCGTTCCACCAGTACCACGCGTTCACCGACTGGTTGGTGGTGTAGCTCACTCCGCCGGTAGGCCCCAAGAAGAGCCCTGCTCCTCCACCCACAGGGCACCTGGCGAGATAATCGTTGTTGCGCCTTATCTCGTACACGTCGAACGTATCGGTGGTGGTGTCCGTCGCCTCGCTGTTGGCGTCCACGTCGTAGTCGGCGATGCTCTGGTACGTCTGCCAGATGAGCCCCTTCTCGAACAGGGAAGGGTTAGGACTCGAGCCGCCCAGGTACCTGTTATCGAAGTATGTGAACTGCCAAGACTGCCTCTTGGAGCTGTTCACCGCGAACGGGTAGCCGTCCCTGCCCGCCGGCTCGTCCCCGGTGGTCGCCGGGTTGGTCTGCTCCTGCCAGCTGTACTGCACGTTGGACGGGGCAACCCCGTTGCCCGCCGTCATATAGAATGTGCGCGGCAACTGATAGGTGTCGGTAAGGGTGATGGCGCTGTTGTGCTTCACGCCCCACTCCATGTCTATTATCTCTTTATTCGCACTCGCCGGCACCATGATGCCGGTGAACCCGGTCGCCACGATCCTGTGCCGCGGCGAAGCGTCGCCGCTGCCCGAATAGTACATGCTGTGGTCTACGAACACACCGGTCCAGTCGATGTTGTTGAAGCCGGTGGGGTTGCGGCACACCGACGTCGGCCGGCACGGGCAGGTGCCCATCACCTTCGCCAGGCTCTGCGTCAACCCACTGCCGTCCCCATTGGCGTCGCGCTGGCCGCAGTCATCGTATGTCAGCGTATGCGTGCCCATGCTGTTCTCCCGCACGTTCATTATGTGGTAAACGCTGTTCTCCGTGGATTGGGTGCCCTCTTCGCTGTTGTAGTAGATGTGGTATATCCACCACTCGGTGCCGGTGAGGTTGGCATAAGGCGTCGCCGTGGGCGTGGCCGTGGGGCACACCCCCGTACAGGTAGCCGTCGGTGTAGCACTGGGCGACGCTGTAGGCGTGGCCGATGCCGTTGCGGTTGGCGTAGCTGTTGGCGTGGGCGTGGGCTCCCCTTCCCAGAAAAACACGGGCTCAGGGGCGCAGTATTTGCCCGCGGCATACCAGTCCACCACGATATCCTGCGTCCGCTGTGCGTTATTATAGAACGTTATCAGTATAGCGCCGGGATCGCTGGCATCACGTATGCTGGCGGTCACCTCCCCCACAAACTCCCCGTCCTCCCATGCCCTGATATGCTCGCCGCCCTGCCTTACGTAATAGTATGTGTAATACGTGTTGAGAGCGAAATCGTAGTTGGTGACATTATTGGTGGTGCCGCCATCACATTCAGCCATATCTGCTCTCAGGTATATGTCATTAGCGGTACGGAATTCAACCTTGTTGCTGCACCTTCGGGAGAGGTACTGCGAGATGAGGATAGCAGTGGCAGCGGTCTGGCTGTACCCCGTCTTCCCCCGCGCTAGCATCCGGCAATCGTCAAAACTGGTGGTCGTCTTATACCCGTGCGCAACACCTGAGCTGGTTACCGTCTTAGAA
This sequence comes from uncultured Dehalococcoidales bacterium, assembly GCA_964649185.1. Lineage (GTDB taxonomy): Bacteria > Chloroflexota > Dehalococcoidia > E44-bin15 > E44-bin15 > CAYUWM01. The sequence goes on along the minus strand of CAZYOO010000015.1, from coordinate 25,013 downwards.
ATCGTCAACTCGCTATTGGCCACCGTGCCGCCGGGACTGCCCACCTCATCCCACTTGTCGGTGTCTACAGCGCTGCCCTCGAAATCGTCGAAGAAGTCCCAGGTGGCCTCACCGTCGCTGGCGGAGCTGGCGTTGGGGTTGCCGTAGTAGAGGTAGAACTCGGTGCCTATCGGGGTGATGGTATCGAACTTCACCCAGAACACCGCCTGATCCCCCGGCTGCAGGCTGCCCTTCTCCAGCCAGTGGTCCAGCAGGGTCACGCCGTCAGCCTTGGTGAAGCGCACATCATCGAAGTCCGGCTGAAGCTGCCCTTCGAGGTAGTGCAGCACCAGTCTCACCTGGTAATCCGACAGGTTGCCGCATGATTCGTAGGAGGCCACCGCGCCTCTCTGGCTATACTCCCATCCCGCAGGGGGCGTGGGCGACGCGGTGGGCGTGGACGTGGTGGACTGCGTGGGCGTGGGGCACGCGTTACCGGTGCACAGCCACCAATCTATGACAGCCTGGAAGTCCACATAGCCCCCCACCGCCGATATGTCCGCTCCAGCAGCTACCGCTACCAGGCGCCCGTTCGTACCTACGTAAGGAGTCCCGTTGCCATGCGCGAACGGGATACCCGTAGCGTTGATCATCGAACCGTTCAGCGCGTACACCGGCTGCTCCAGGAACAGGTTCTCCGTAAACGCCGTGGTAAAGTTCACGTTCATCGGCAGAGTCATGTTCGTTAACAATATCTCTCCCATGTATATCTCCGCCGTGCCGTTCAGCATCGCCGGCGCCAGCACGCTGCCCTCAACATCAAGCACGCTGTCCCCTACCGTCGTGGTCGTCTGTGGAACCGTCCAGTTACGCGTCACAGTGAATACGTCCACATCGCCCAAGCTGTACGCAACGTACAGCGTACCCATCGAGTCCGCCAGCATGTCCAGCGTCAGGTAGAAGTCAATACCCGAGCCGTTAATGAAGTCGGGGAAGAAAACCGGCGTGTGGTTCAAGCTAGCCTCATGCATCACAAACGACCGCTGGTTGTTCACCACAACCTCGTTGAACGAGAAGTTCACCACTCCATCGTATATCGGCTGCGTCTGCTCGAATGTCTGCTTAGTTCCATTCATCACCATCCGCAACGTTACGTTTCCCCGGTATATCGTGTACTCGTAACTCACCACGGCCGTCGACGTAGGCGTAACGGTAGGCGTGGGGGTGGGTGTAGACCCGCACGTGAAGTGCGCGGTCAGGTAACCCTGGTCGACTTCGATTGTGGTATAGGCAGCATAGGGGTCCGCCACATCGCAAATATAGCCATTCGGCCCGACCACGCACGTCCATTCGACAAAGCTGCACCCGGCATCCGGCGTTGCCCCTATGTTGTTGATATAGCAGGGCTCAAAGAATCCCTCACCCGGTATCGTTACACTGCCGCCGGCAGTGCTGTTGATCCACAGCCCTCAGTATCCGGTTGATGTGGGCGTTGGCGACCCCGTAGGCGTTGGCGTGGCATCTGCGCCGAACGGCAGAGCCGTTATACCCGCCGTGGGCTCAGCCGCAGCCGGGGACAGGACGGAAAAGGTGAAGATGAAGATGAGCGCCAGAATCCCTAAGGAGGCTATTCCGATTACTATCCGCATCATGGCTCCCTCCCGACAGGCTCGTATGTGAGCCTCGAATTGTAGGCAAACTGTATCACGGAAATGCCGGTTTGTCAAGGCCTGCAGGGGGCTAAGGCGCTACGGTGAACCAGTCATCCGCCCAGGTGGCGTCGATGGCGTCACCCAGCGAGTCCCGCAGCCACGACTGCGTCTCGTTGAAGGCGATGGCGCTGCCCTGCCCCGCCGAGCCGTTCACGTGGAACTGCAACTGCGCCAGGTAGCCCGCCCCATCCGGCCCCGGGTTGCCCGCGATGCTGGCGTTGATGCGCACCGCGCCCGGCCCGCCGTGCAAACCCCAATCGTCGATGGCGACCGAGTGCATCTCCGCCGACACACCGGGGTCTATCTCCAGTATCCTGCCGCCGCTCACGCCCAGCAGGTCGAGGACGGCAGCGTTATAGCTCACCTCGAAGCCGGCGGAGCCGAAGCCCTCCACGTAGGTGACGAACACCGTGGCGGTAAAGCTGTTGCAGTGCGCCAGGCTGGCAGGGGCCTCTATGTGCACGTGGTTCCACGGCCATATCTCCAGTATCATGTACTCCACCACGCCGATATCGGCGGCATTCACATCCCCGTCACCGTTGGCATCCGCTCCGGGCGTCTCCTCGTCCCCCTCCAGAATGATGCGCTCTATCTTGGTGATGTCCGCCGCGTCTATGCCTCCGTCTCCGTTGGCGTCGCCGGGCGGCGGCGTCGCCGTGGGCGTTGGCGTGGCCGATGGCGTGGCGGTTGCCGTAGCGCTGGCGGTTGCCGTTGCCGTGGGCGTAGGCGTCGGTGTGATGATGAGCACCGATGAATTGGTTACGGTGTGCGGGATCGGCTCTAAAGCATTATTTTTCAGGACCGCCATATCGATCTCGATGGGGCTGGTAGCGCCCGGCGTGCCCACGGCATGGAAGTAGATACGGGACAGGTACCCCGCGCCGGTCTTGCCCTCCACCCCGTCGATATTGTGTATTACCCTGACCCTGCCCTGCGTCTTAACCGGCACGAAGGCGTAGTTGTCCACCGCGAAAATCTCCCCCCCTATCTTACCCGCCCTCACATCGGGGAAGCCGGATACTGTGTCCACCGTAACTACCGACGGGTCATAGGTTATATCGTACTGGGCGATCTTCAGGCGGTGCACGTGGCTGATGTTCACCAGGACAATGAAGCTGCTGCCCTCCTCCGCCTCGAAGGTCATCCCCACGCCGGGGAAATGCACCAGCGTACCCCCGATCCTGCGGCCGAATGCGGTCCACACCTGCGCCGTGGCGGTGGCGGTAGGCGTGGGGGTGGGGACAGGCTCGAAGCAGGCGGTCACTTCATGGATGCATCCCAGTTGGAAGGTCATAAAGGTATCGGCAGCGAAGCTATCATCTATCGAGCAGTTGGTGCAGGGGACGCCGGTGTACTTGAAATGGCACTCCCAGTGGGTGAACGCATATCCCGGCTCCGCCACCGCCAGCAGGTCTATCACCCCGCCGTTATAGCATACACCCTGGTAGTAGCTGCATTCGCACGGTTCTATCACCGAGCCGCCCTCGGTGCTGGAGAAGTTGGAATAGCCGCATGGGAGAAGGGTTGCGGTGGCGGTAGGCGTGGCGGTTGCGGTGGCGGTAGGCGTAGCTGTAGCACTTGCTGTGGCGGTGGCGGTTGCCGACGCCGTAGGCGTTGGCGTTGGCGTTGGCGTGGGCGACGGGCTGGGCGTAAGCGTTGGAAATTGCCCTATGACCGCCGTGCCGTTCCAGGAATTGCCACCATCACTGTATGCTACCACGAATCTAGACGAGGAAAGGGAAACAGCTGAGATGTACTGGGTTTCGGCTAGGTTGAACATGTACTCAGAACTATGGGAGATATTTGTGCCTGATACGTTGCCAATGATTGCCGTGCCGTTCCACGAGTGTGCACTGTCTCTGTATGCTACCATGAAGTTGATATCGGTGAGAGTTATAGCTGAAATGTCAAAGGTGTTTGCTGTGATAAACACATACGCTGAGCCGAAAGAGACATTTGTGCCGATTACATCACCGATAATTGCCGTACCGTATTGCGAGTTGCCACCATCTTGGTATACCACTACGAACTTGGTTGAGGTGAGTGCGGCAGATGATGGTTCCCAAGTCGGAGCTGAGCTAAACACGAACTCTGAGCCATAATTAATTGTATTACCGGATACATCACCAATTATTGCAGTGCCATAGTCGGAATTTCCAATGTCAGTGTAGGTAATTAAAAACTTGTTTGGTGATAGGGCGGCTGTTGAGGATTTCCACCAGATGCCAGCTGAATTGAACACGTATTCTGATCCATAAGAGACGGTAAAACCAGAGACATTGCCAATGATCGCCGTACCATAATCGGAATTGCCACCGTCTTGGTACATCACTACAAACTTTTCGTCTGATAGAGCAGCGGCTGAGATGTATGTAGTGAAAGCTAAGTTGAACACGTACTCTGAGCCAAAGGATATGTTACCACCAGATACGTTACCAATGATTGATGTACCATAAAAGGAGTTGCCAGAATCTCTGTACGCTATTACGAACTTATTTGCTGATAGGGCGGTAGCTGAAATATCGTTGGTGCCTGCTGGATTGAACACGTACTCGGAGCTGTAAGTGATTGTGCTGTTGGATACATCGCCAATAACCGCCGTGCCGTGTCCAGAGTTACTACTGTCCGTATATGCTACTACAAACTTATCGAAAGAGAGGACAGCAGCTGAGATATAAAAGGTACTACCTGGATTAAAGATATACTCAGAGCCGTAGTTGATGGTGCTGCTCCCCGACGGCCTTTCATCAAGCCCGTTGAGGAAAGTCACTATCTGCTCAGCGGTCACATCGCCGCCGGAGGTGTCCACAAACTCCTGTATGAGCTGTCTCACGCCATCGCCCTCACCGATGACGCCCGGCGTTTCAACTGTGGCGGCTGCAACATCCGCCGGTACCGCCGCCACCGCCAGCGCAACGGTCAATAACCCTAACGCCAGTCTGCGCATCGCTCTACCTTTCAACATCCTGCATCGCCTCTTTTCGGAGCAGGCTGATTATACCACCGAAACGAACTTATGTCAATCGTATGTAAACATGGAGCGATTGACACTGCACACCCGTTGCTGTAAGGTGGAGGACGGAGAGCAGCCTCGACCATGGGAAGAGCTATACAGCTGGGCAGGATATTCGGCATCCCCTTCGGGGTGGACCTCAGCTGGTTCTTCATCTTCATCTTCATCACCCTGATGCTGTCGATATCCATCTTCCCCCGCAGCTTCGACTGGCCGATTGGGGCCTACTGGGGGGTGGGCATCGCCACCAGCCTGCTGTTCTTCGCCTCGGTGGTGGCCCACGAGCTGGCGCACAGCCTGGTGGGGCGGCACTACGGCATACCCATAAAGAGCATCACCCTGTTCCTCTTCGGCGGGGTGGCCCACATCGGCAAGGAGGCCCAGGAGCCGGGCATCGAGCTCAAGATGGCGTTGGCCGGGCCGCTGTGCAGCCTGGCGCTGGGGGTGCTGTTCTACACCCTGTACCTGCTGCTGGGGCCGCTGAGCGAGTACGCGGCGGGGCTCACCTTCTGGCTGGCGTACATCAACGGCGCCCTGGCCGCGTTCAACATGATACCCGGCTTCCCCCTCGACGGCGGGCGGGTGTTGCGAGCCGTGCTGTGGAAGGTCAAGGGTAACTACCTGAGCGCGTCCCGCATCGCCACCCGTGCGGGCTACGGCGTATCGTTCGCCTTCATCATCGGCGGCTTCCTCATGTTCATCCTGCTGCATGCATGGGACGGCCTGTGGCTCATATTCATCGGCTTCTTCCTCAATGCCGCCGCCCGCTCCAGTTACCAGCAGACGCTGATACGGGAGGCACTCAAGGGGTATACCGCGCAGGATGTGATGGCGTCCGATTTCCCCCGCGTGCCGCGGCAGCTCACCATCGGACAGCTGGCTGACGGGCCGCTGCGAAGCGTGTCGGGCCGGCTGCTGCTGGTAACCGACGGCGACAGGGTGGAGGGCACGCTGACCCTGGGGCAGCTCAGGGGCGTGCCCCGCAACAGGTGGAACCTCACCACCGCCGGACAGGTGATGACGCCGGTGGAGGAGCTGACGGCGGTACCGCCCGGCAGCGAAGCCCTCGCCATCCTCGAGAGTATGGAGTCGGAGAACCGGGATGTGGTGGCGGTGGTCAGCGGGGGGCGGGTGGCGGGCATGGTGCTGCGGGACGACCTGATACGGTTCGCCCACCGGCTGGGCAGCCTCAAGGGGTAGGCACGCCCTGCTGCGATCTGGCGATTATCGACCGACGCCGTGGCCGCATGTCAAAAGACTGGAAATGCCCACGCCAGAGGTTTATAATAACCGCCGTGAGCCACGATTTAGACATCGAGATGCTGAAGGAGACCGCGGTGGCCGAGGTGAACTCCCGCCGCGGGGAGCTGACAGAGCTCAGCATCAGGATCCACGATAACCCCGAGATCGGCTTCCAAGAGTTCCGCGCCTGCGAGTGGCTGACGGAATACTTGGAGCGCTACGGCTTCAAGGTGGAGCGGGGGATCTGCGGGCTCGAAACCGCGTTCCAAGGCACCTACGGCGAGGGGGAGCCGGCCATCGCCCTGCTGGCGGAGTACGACGCCCTGCCCGAGCTGGGCCACGCCTGCGGCCACAACATCATCTGCACCGCCGCGGTGGGCGCCGCGGTGGCGGTCAGGGGTGCGGTGGATGAGAGGGGGGGCAGGGTTATCGTCATCGGCACCCCTGCCGAGGAGATGTACGGCGGCAAGATCTTCATGGCCGAGCGCGGCGCGTTCACCGACGTGGATGCCGCCATGATCGTGCACCCCAGCGTGGCGGACGTGGCCGATATCCGGGCGCTGGCCTGCGTCGGGCTGGAGGTGGAGTTCAGCGGCAAGGCGGCCCACGCCGCCGCCTACCCCCATGAAGGGGTGAACGCCCTGGAGGCGATGATACTGGCCTTCAACGGCATCAACGCCCTGCGCCAGCACATCCGCGACAGCGCCCGCGTTCACGGCATCATCACCCGCGGGGGCGAGGCGCCCAATATCGTACCCTCCCACAGCGCCGGCAGCTTCCTGGTGCGCGCCGAGGACGACGGCTACCTGGAGGAGCTTAAGGGCAGGGTGCTGAACTGCTTCACCGCGGCCGCGGTGGCCACCGGCGCCGGGCTTGACTATCGCTGGACCACATACTACGCCCCGCTCAGGACCAACACGGTGCTGATAGAGGCGTTCGCCCAGAACATGAAATCCCTGGGGCGCCACCTGGCCCCGTCCCGGGGTCAGGCGCTCGGCTCCAGCGACGTGGGGAACGTCAGCATGCTGGTGCCCGCCATCCATCCCATGATCGCCATCGCCCCGCCGCAGGTCACGGTGCACTCGCCCGAGTTCGCCGCCGCCGCGGCATCGGAGGAAGGGATGCGCGGGCTGCTCGACGGGGCCAAGGCCCTTGCGATGACCACGGTGGACCTCATCGCCAGGCCGGGGCTTACCGCCAGGGTGAAGGAGGAATTCCTTGCATCCCGGTGAGCGAAAGGTGAGCGTTTAAGATGAAGGTAGCGCTGGACGCCATGGGGGGCGAGAACGCCCCCGCGGCGGTGGTGCAGGGGGCTATCGCCGCCGCCCGGCAGCATGATGTGAAGGTGGTGCTGGTGGGGCAGCGCAGCGCCATTGAGGCGGAGCTGGCCAAAAACAATTACGAGCTGGAGATCGCCGATGCCAGCGAGTCCATCGGCCTCGGCGAGAACCCCCGGGAGGCGCTGCGCAACAAGAGGGATTCGTCGATCGTGGTGGGGCTTAACCTGGTGAAAGAAGGCCGGGCCGACGCCTTCGTCTCGGCGGGCAACACCGGGGCGATTATGGCGGCCGCTTCGTTCATCCTCAAGAGGATCAAGGGGGTCGAGCGCCCCGCGCTGGGAGCCCTGGTCGTATTCCCGTGGCACTCCGTGCTGCTCCTCGACGTCGGCGCCAATGCGGACTGCAAGCCGATCCACCTGGTGCAGTTCGCCCAGATGGGTAACGTGTACATGAAGAAGCTCTACGGCATCGACCGCCCCAAGATCGGCCTGCTATCCAACGGCGAGGAGGATTCCAAGGGGAACCTGCTGGTGCGCCAGAGTCACGAGCTGCTGAAGGGTGCCGGCCTCAACTTTGTAGGCAACGTGGAGGGGCACGACATCCCCCGCAACACGGCCGACGTGATCGTGACAGACGGCTTCACCGGCAATGTGGTGCTCAAGACCGGCGAAGGGGTAGGGGAGATGGTGGTGCTGTCGCTGCGCGAGGCGATAACGCGCCAGCCCCATATCAAGCTGATCGGCTTGCTGTTGAAGCGCACCCTTCGCAATGCGCTGCAGTCCCTGGACTCCGCCGAGCACGGGGGGGCGCCCCTGCTGGGGGTCAACGGGAACGTTATCATCGCCCACGGCCACAGCGAGGGCCGGGCTATCATGAACGCCGTCTTCCTTGCCCGGAAAGCAGCGGAGCAGGGGGTGGTGGAGGCCATAAAGACCGTTACCAGCTGAATGAAAGGAGCAACATGGAAAAACCTATCGAGGTAGATGACAAGACCTTCGAGGAGAAGGTGATAAAAGGGGAGACGCCGGTACTGGTGGACTTCTGGGCGCCGTGGTGCGGCCCCTGCCGCGCCATAGCCCCCATACTCGACGAGTTGGCGGAGGAGTACAAGGGCAAGATGACCATCGCCCGGCTCAACGTCGACGAGGCCCCCCAGAGCGCCAGCAGGTACGGCATCTCCGCCATACCCACCATGCTGCTGTTCAAGGACGGCAAGCCGATCAGCCAGCTCGTCGGCTTCAGGCCCAAGCCCGAGCTGAAGAAGGCGCTGGATGAAAACCTCGCCTAGAATCGAGGGCAAGCGTTTCATGCGATTCCGACGGGAGCGGGGGCATATACTATGAGCAGTGATTACGATGTGATTATCATCGGCGGGGGTCCTGCGGGGCTGAGCGCCGGCCTCTACACCTCACGGGCGGGGCTCAAAACCCTGCTCATCGAGAAGGGCATCATGGGCGGTCAGATTACCAGCGCCGAGATGGTGGAGAACTACCCCGGCTTCCCCGACGGGATTTCGGGTTTCGACCTGAGCGATAACATGTACCGCCAGGCAAGCAGGTTCGGCATAGGTATCGTCTCCAGCGAAGTGACCGGGGTCGATCTCGGCGGGCGCAACAAAGTGATCAAGACCGGCGAGGGGGATTACACGGCACGGGCGGTGATCATCGCCGGGGGCGCAGAACTGCAGAGACTCGGCGTACCCGGGGAGGAATACCTGACCGGTAAGGGGGTCTCCTACTGCGCCACCTGCGACGGGGCCTTCTTCAGGGACAAGGCTATGGCCGTCATCGGCGGCGGCGACTCGGCGGTAGAGGAGGCCATCCTGCTCACCAGATTTGCCTCTAAGGTGATCATAATACACCGCCGCGACCAGCTGCGCGCCTCCAAGATAGCGCAGCAGCGGGCGTTCGCCAATGAGAAGATTGAGTTCGTGTGGGACACAGTGGTCGAGGGCATCATCGGCGATGAGCGGGTCACCGGCCTCAACGTGCGTAACGTTAAGACCAACGAAACATCGGCCATCGAGGTATCGGCGGCGTTCATCTACGTGGGGCAGAAGCCCAACACCGGCTACCTGAATGGCACCGTCCCCCTGGACGAGGAGGGCCGCGTCATTACCAACGAGCGCATGGAGACCGAGGTCAGCGGTGTGTTCGCCGCCGGAGACATCCGCCACCACTCGGCGCGGCAGGTGATCACCGCGGCCGGCGACGGGGCTACGGCAGCCCTCTCTGCGGAGAGGTACCTCATTCAGCAGGGCTAGTTCAATTCGCGGCGGCAGGCGACGGCAACAAAGATTACGACTGTCCCCGCGACCGCTTCAATTTATCGGTCAGCATCGGCACCACCTTGAACAGGTCGCCGACGATCCCGTAGGTGGCCACCTCGAATATAGGGGCGCCGGGGTCCTCATTGATGGCGACGATGACATCCGCGGTCTGCATGCCGGCCAGGTGCTGCACCGCCCCCGATATGCCGCAGGCGATATACAATCTGGGGCACACCGTCTTGCCCGTCTGTCCCACCTGATGCGAGTACGGGATCCAGCCGTCGTCCACCGGCGGGCGCGACGAGCCCAGTGCCGCACCCAGCGCGTCCGCCAGCTCCTTCACTACGGCGAAGTTCTCCGGCTTACCCAGACCGCGGCCGCCGGACACGATTATATCGGCGTCACCCAGGTTGACCTTCTCTGTAAGGTCCTCGACGAAATCCAGCAGCCTGCTCCTGGCGGTGACCGCCTCCTTGTTGAAGTCCACCTTGACTATCTCGCCGCGCCGGCCCGATTCCGGCGGCGATTTCTTGAACACGTGGGGTCGGACGGTGGCCATCTGCGGCCGTTTGGCCCGGCACTCGATGGTGGCCATCACGTTGCCGCCGAACGTGGGACGCGTCTGCTGCAGGAGCCTGCTGTCGGGGTCGATGTCCAGGCCGGTGCAGTCGGCGGTGAGCCCGGTGTACAGGATGGATGCCACCCTGGGTATGAACGAGCGCCCCATGGCGGTGGCGCCGGCCAGCAGTATCTCCGGCCTGTGCTTGCGTACCAAGTCAACGATCGCCCCGGTATAGTAATCCTCCTGATGGTCCACCAGCGCCGGGGCGTCCATCAGGTAAACCCTGTCGGCGCCGTACTCGATGAGGCTCTGAACGCCTTCGACGTTGTGGCCCAGGCACACCGCGCACAGCTCCACGCCCAGCTTGTCCGCCAGCCTCCTCCCCTCCGATACCAGCTCATGGGACACATCCTTGAGCCTGCCGTGCCGCTGCTCGGCAAACACCCACACACCCTTGAAACCCTCGCTGACCTCCTGCCTTGCCTCCTCGATGGTGATAGCGTCCTCGGGGCAGGCGTCCACGCAGGCGCCGCAGAGGTTGCAACCCTCCTTGATGCGCGCCTTATCGTCCACTACCTCGATCAGGGCGAAGGGGCACGCCGACTCGCAGGAGCCGCACCCGGTGCACTTCTCAAGGTCTATATTTATTCCCATGCTTTACTCGCTAACACCCGCTTGCCTACCAACAACCCATCATTGCCCGACTTGCCCCTTTGTCATTGCCCGACTTGATCGGGCAATCCACAACCCTAGCATACCGCTGGATCATCCGCCCAAGCCGGATGATGACACTGCATGGAGATCCCCCAACCTCGCGCTCGCGCTGTAAATCAAACGATATCCTCCAGCAACCCCACCAGCTTATCCACCTGCTCCTCGGTGCTCCCCTCCAGCATCTCGCTCCTGCGCTCCCGCTGGGGGAAGAACACCCTCACCACGCGGGTGGGTGAGCCGGCGAGTCCGGCCTTTTCATCTTCGGCGCCGATATCAGCCGCGCTCCACACCGGTATCTCGGCGGTCTTGGACTTCATCGTTCCGCGCAACGACGGCACGCGGGGCACGTTTATCTCCTTGACCACGGTGATCACCGCCGGCAGATCCATCTCGATGGTCTCGTAACCCTCCTCCACCATCCGCTGCACCTGTATACGACCTTCCCCAACCTCCTCGACCTTGCTTACATAGGATACGAACGGTATCCCTAGCATCTCGGACAGGCCGGGGCCCACCTGGCCGGTGTCCCCGTCCAGCGTCTGCCGCCCGCAGAGCACGACGTCGTAGTCCGCTATCCTGGCGATGGCCTTGGAAAGGACATAAGAGGTGGCCCACGTATCGGAGCCGGCGAAAGCGCGGTCGCTGAGCAGGATGGCCTCGTCGGCACCCAGGGAGATCGCCTCCCGCAGCGCCGCATCCGCCTGCGGCGGCCCCATGCTTATCGTGATGACCCTGCCCCCGAACCTCTCCCTGAGGCGCACGCCCTCCTCCAGCGCATACGTGTCGAAGGGATTGATGATGCTCTGCACACCCTCACGCACCAGGGTGTTGGTCTGGGGGTCTATCTTGATATCGGTAGTGCCCGGCACCTGTTTTATGCAGACGACGATGTTCACTCGCGAAGCGCCTTCCTCTTAAGCAGGCTAAGGGCGATCTCATTCCTCAGCACCTGATTGGTGCCCTCGTATATCTGGTTGATCTTGGCGTCCCGCATCATCTTCTCCACCGGGTAGTCCCGCATGTAGCCCACGCCGCCGAAGACCTGCACCGCGTCGGTGGTCACCTTCATCGCCATGTCGGTGGCGAACACCTTGGCCATGGCTCCCTCCTCGGTATACCTGCTGGCCCCGCTGTCCACTGTCCTGGCTGCAGCGTAGACCAGCGCCCTCGCCGCCTCCAGCTCCATGGCCATGTTGGCCAGCATGTGCTGCACCGCCTGTATCGCCGACACGGGGTGGCCGAACTGCTCGCGCTGCCTGGCGTAGGCCACCGCCGCCTCCACAGCCCCCTGTGCCAGCCCCACCGCCAGTGCGCCTACACCGGGGCGGGATGAGTCCAGCGTCTTCATGGTAACGATGAAACCAGCGCCCTCCCTGCCCAGCAGGTTCTCCTTCGGTATACGACAGTTGCGGAAGACAAGCTCTCTGGTAGCCGAGGAGCGGATGCCCATCTTACTCTCCTTCTTGCCGAAGGAGAACCCCGGCGTCCCTTTCTCCACTACGAATGCGCTGGCGCCGCGGGCGCCCCGGGTCGGGTCGGTGAGGGCGATAATGGTGTATATCTCGGCCTCGCCGCCGTTGGTGATGAACTGCTTGGTGCCGTTGAGAACGTACTCGTCTCCGTCCAGGACCGCCGTGGTCCTTATGCCGCTGGCGTCGCTGCCAGCGCCGGACTCGGTCAGGGCAAAGGCGGTGAGCTTGGAGCCGGCGGCGATGTCGGGCAGGTACTTCTGCTTCTGCTCATCGCTGCCGTAGAGCAGTACCGGCAGGCTCCCCAGCGCGTCGGCGGCGTAGGTCAGGGCTACGCCGCAGCAGGCCCGGCTCAGCTCCTCGACGGCAAGGCAGAGGGCGAAGCACGCCTCCCCCAACCCGTCATACTGCTCCGGTATGAAGACCCTGAACAGGTCGGCAGCGGCCATGTCCTTCACTATGGCCCACGGGAACTCCTCTTTCTCGTCCAGCTCCGCCCGCACCGGGAGGATCCTCTCCTCCGCTATCCTCCGGGCGATATCCTTGACCAGCTTCTGCTGTTCGGTTAAGAAATACTCCAAGCTATCTCTCCTTTACCGATATATCGCAGACCCAAGAGCCTTTTCGCTTCATAAGGGTACCCTAGAATCGGCACAATGTCAAAAACCCGGCTATTTGAAGGCTCAAACTCCGACAGCTGCGGCCCTGCTGCCTGAAAGATTAGCGGCTAGCGCCAAGAGGTATGCCGATGCGTAAAGCCTGAACCCGGCCGACGTAGGGGTAGCCGCGGCCCGGCGCTTTACCCTTGCGGCATGGCTAAGCGAGGGCAGGTTCGCGACCCGGATGCTGAAGAAGGTGAACCTGACAATATAGGGCATGTCTCGGAACTCGACACCGGCCGGCACGTTTACCCGAAATAAAAGCCCCGGGGATTTGGCCCCCCTGAGTTAAACGAGGCACGAACCTGACTGCAGCCCGCGCCACAAAGTTATATCCCCCAGCCGGCGGCTGAGAGGTGAGCCCGCTCCCTCACCTACTCGTCCTCTATCCCCAGCTCCTTTATATAATCGATCGCGTCCTGAACCGTCTTTATCTCCTCCGCATCCTTATCCGGTATCCTGATCTGCCTGTCGGAGTCGCTGAACTCCTCCTCCATAGCCATGATCAGCTCCACCAGGTCCAGGGAATCTGCGTTAAGATCATCAACGAATGAGACGCCCGGAGTCACCTGGTCATCATCGACACCCAGCTGGTCGACGACGATCTTTTTCAACCTGTCGAATACAGTGGCCAATGTTCACCCCCTTTCGCCACCAGATTGAGCACTGACCGTGCCTAGAACCCCGTTAATGAATTTCGGGGAGTTATCGCTGCCGAAGGCCTTGGCCAGCTCCACCGCCTCATTGATGGCGGCCCTAACCGGCACCTTATTATTCAATAAAATCTCGAAGATGGCAATCCTCAGGATATTCCGGTCGATGACCGCTATCTGCGGTACCGGCCAGGCTGGAGCCCTAGTCTGAATTATGCTATCGATTTTATCCCTGTTTGTCAACACGCCCTCAATCAACTCCCGGGCGAAATCCGCCCCCTCCTGCGCCAATGCGTTTTCCTCCAGACGCCACGCCAGAGCCTCGCCGACGTCGTGGCCCGCCAGGTCCACCTCGAAGAGGACCTGCAGAGCAACGACCCTCGCCTTTCTCCTAATGCCCATCTGTAGTCCCGTTTATGGCGCGGTGACCGCGCCTTTTTAATCTACTGCCCGCAGAGAACGCCGCTGCCTGCGGTTACAATACAGCATCATACCACGTCCGTGGGAAGGTAAACAATAGGGGGTCCGGCCCGGCGGGTGGAGCCTGAGGGCCGGCTAAGCGCTCATCGAGGTTATCGAGTTCGAATCCTCGACGTTCAGGATCCTCGCTCCCTGATTGATCCTCTTGATCAGACCGTTCAATACCTGCCCCGGGCCGATCTCAACGAAGGTATCAACGCCGGCGTCCACCATGTACTCCACGCTCTCCTGCCAGTGGACGCAAGTGGAAAGCTGTTTCAGCAGTTCATCCTTCAGCTCGGCGGGAGTGGACGCCGGCTGGGCCGTGCTGTTGACCACGATGGGAACGCTGGGGGTGCGGAATTCCAGGTTGGAGATGGCCTCTGCCATCCCTTCGGCGGCGGGCTGCATCAAGTGCGAGTGAAAGGCGCCGCTGACCTTCAGCGGCATGATATACCTCGCTCCCATGGCACGAGCCAGGTCCATGGCCCGCACCAGCGACTCCCTGGAGCCGCTGATGACTATCTGGCCCGGGGAATTCAGGTTGGAGATCTGCGCGCCGGATTCCTGGCACACCTCCTCCACGGAGACCATATCCAGGCCGATGACCGCTGCCATGCCGCCGGGGACCTGCTCCCCCGCCTCCTGCATCAACTCCCCCCTGCGCCGGGTCAGCCGCACCGCATCGGCGAAATCTAGCACCTCTGCGGCCACCAGCGCGGTGTATTCGCCCAGGCTGTGTCCCGCCATGAAGGCGGGGCATATCAGCTTCCCCGCAACGCCGGCAGCGGCCTTGAGGCAGGCGATGCTCACCGTCATTATGGCCGGCTGGGCGTTAACCGTCTGCGCCAGCTCGTCCTCGGGGCCCTCGAAACACAGACGAGAGAGGGGAAACCCCAGGGATTCATCCGCCTCCTCGAAGACCTCCCGTGCCGAGGCGAAATTGTCACAAAGGTCCCGCCCCATGCCCACCTTCTGGGACCCCTGGCCGGGGAATACGAATGCGGAACCTCCGGCTCGTTCAGCCAAGTACAACTCCTATTCCTTACTCTTGGACTTCACCTCGATTACCTCCCTGCCGCCATACACGCCGCAGGTGAGACAAACGTGGTGTGCCAGCTTAGGGCTGTGGCACTGGGGACAGTAGTCGATGGAGGGTGTGCCCAACCCCAGATGGGAACGCCGCTTCCGCTGGCGCTCCTTGGATGTCTTCTTCTTCGGTAATGCCATGTTCAGTTCCCTTCCTTGAGCCGGCTGGCCAGCAGAGCCATGCGAGGGGCGATATCATCCCGCCGGCACTCGCAGGGACCGCTGTTCAGATCGCGGCCACAACCGGGGCACAGCCCGGCACAATCGGGACGGCACAGGGGCTTCATCGGCACTGCCAGCAATATGTACTGGCGCACCGCCTCGCTCAGGTCGATCTCCCCCCACGCGTTGACGGCGAACGACCCCTCCTCGGCCTTCGACAGATACTCCTCTTCTAACTGCTGCTTGACGGGATAGTCAAACGGGCGGAGGCACCGGCTGCATATCGCCCGCAGCGTGCTCCTCAGCGCGCCGCTGACGAACACCCCGCGATCGGTACGCACCAGCTCCACCACGCCCCATACCGGGGGTTCCCCGTCGCCGTCCAGCTCGTAACGCCGTCGTGAGCCCGCGGGCTCCTTGAGCAATTGTTGCACGTCTATTATCATCGTTCTTCTGCGAAAGTTCGCCCATTATAGATACAATGCTGCCCCTTGTCAAGGGGCGTTGCAAACCATGCTACTGGTATGCTACCATATGAAGTTGCCGCTTGGCAAGACATAAGGAGGGTGAAATGCCCAAGAAGAAATCCAAGATACGCTTTATCGACGTGACCAACCGCGATGCGGTTCAGGCATCCCGGCACATCATGGCCAAGCTCCAGAAGACCATGCTCAATCTATACCTCTCGGAGATGGGGATATATCAGTCGGAGTTCGCCTTCCCCACGGTGAGGCACGAGAAGAACTACGTCAAGGGTAACCTGGAGCTGCAGAAGATGGGGATCTTCCGGGAGATGATCCTGGAGGGCTGGTGCCGCGCCATCCCCTCCGACGTTGAGGAATCGCTGGCCACCGGGGTGCGCCACCTCAACATCTCCATCTCCACCTCGGACCAGATGATCAAGCACAAGTTCCGCGGCAAGCTGGACCGCGACAAGGTGATCGGCGAGATGACGGAGGCGGCCAGGTTCGCCAAGAGCAACGGCATCAAGACCCTGGGGGTCAACGCCGAGGATGCCTCCCGCACCGAGATGGATTACCTCAAGGAGTTCGCCAGCGAGGCTAAAAAGGCCGGCGCTGACCGCATCCGCTACTGCGACACGCTGGGCTACGACACGCCGATGAGCATCTACGAGCGCATCAAGGAGCTGGCGAAGACGGTCAAGATACCGGTTGAAACCCACTGCCACAACGACCTGGGGATGGCGGTGGCCAACTCCATCGCCGGGGCCAAGGGGGCCATCGACGGCGGCGTGGACACCTATATCAACACCTCGGTGAACGGCGTCGGCGAGCGCGCCGGGCAGGCGGACCTCATAAGCTGCATCCTGGCCATCATGTTCGGCCGCGACATGGAGGATTATGAGATCGCCGACGACCTCGATCTGAAGCTGGCGGACAAGCTGGCGAAATACGTATCCTACGCCTTCGGCATGCCGATACCGATCAACCAGCCCGGGGTGGGGGCCAACATCTTCGCCCACGAGGCCGGCATCCACGCCGACGGCGCCCTCAAGAACCGCCGCAACTACGAGCTGTTCGACTACGAGATACTGGGCCGCGGGGAGGAGGTGCGGCTGCCCACCGGCAGGATCATCACCACCGGCGAGTTCGGCGGGATCGCCGGCTTCCGCCATGTCTACGAGGAGATCGGCATCACCCTCGATGATGACGAGAGCGCGCGGTACGTCCTCGACCTGGTGCAGTTCGCCAGCGCCCATACCCAGCTGCCGCTGACCGACGATGAGCTGTGCTTCATAGCCATGCACCCCGCAGTGGCCAAGAGGATCCTCACGCTGGCCCCTTGAAGCAGATGGCACAGATAGCGCTGCAACCGATAGGCGTTGTCCGCAACGACATAAAGGAGCACAAGAGGAGCGGCTGGGGCGAGGTAAGCTCAACGCTGGTCCTCGATGAAAGGCTGACCGAGTCCCTGGAAGGCCTGGAGCAGTTCTCCCATATCATCGTGGTCTTCTGGATGCACCAAGCCCCCGCCGGGCAGAGGCCGCCGGCCAAACTGCACCCCCGGGGCCGCGCCGACCTGCCGCTGGTGGGGCTGTTCGCCACCCGCGCCCCGTTCCGCCCCAACTCGCTGGGCGTCAGCGTGGTGAAGCTTGTCGGTATCGAGCGCAACGTGCTCACCGTGGTCGGGCTGGACGCCATGGACGGCACCCCGGTAATCGACATCAAGCCCTTCATGCCCCCCCTGGACGACCCCGCCGAGGTCAGGATGCCGGATTGGGTATCGAAGATCAGGACCGAGAAGTAACCCTGCGGGAAATCTACGGCCGCCTCCTGGCCGCCTACGGCCCGCAGCACTGGTGGCCCGCCGACGAGCCGTTCGAGGTGATCGTGGGGGCGATACTCACGCAGTCGACGGCGTGGGCTAATGTCGAGAAAGCCATCGCTGGCCTCAAAGCGGCCGGTGCCCTGAACCCACACTCGCTTCACGATATGCCTGTGGAGCAACTGGCCCGGCTCATCCGACCCTCCGGCTACTACAACGCCAAGGCACGGAAGCTCAAGGCGTTCGTCGAACGCCTGTTATCGGGATACGATGGCGAACTGGATAAGCTGTTCGCCCTCGATGACGACTCGTTTCGGCGGGAGCTGCTCTCCATCCACGGCGTGGGCGAGGAGACCGCCGACTCGATCATGCTCTACGCGGCGCAGCGGCCAGCCTTCGTCATCGACGCCTACACCGTGCGAATCCTGAGCCGGCTGGGGATAGCGCCGCCGCAGGACACCTATGCCGCTTACCAGGCGTTGTTCACCGACAGCCTGGAACCCGACGAGGGGTTGTTTAACGAGTATCACGCCCTGCTGGTGCGCCACGGCAAGGACGTCTGCCGCAAGCAGCCCCGCTGCGACAACTGCTGCCTGGCGACCCTCTGCCAACACGTGTCGTAATCCCCTCTTCATGCCACATCTACCGCAGGCCTTGACAACCGCCGAACCCCTGATATAATCTAGATGAAAATCGTTTTCATTTGTGTAGCTGTATGATAACGGACAGGCAGACTATCGAGGCCGCCCTCAGGGAACACGGCTACAAGCTTACCCCCCAACGGCGCGCGGTGATCAAGGCCATCGCCGGCACTCGCGAGCACATGACCCCCGCCGAGCTGCATGAGAAGGTGCGGCGGGAGAATCCCGGCATCGGCCTAGTCACAGTATACCGGACGATGGAGCTACTGGCCGATATCGGCCTCATCTGCGAGCTGCACTCCGGGAATAACTGCCGCAGCTACCTGCTGCGCCGTCCGGCGGAGCACCACCACCACCTGATCTGCTCAGGGTGCGGGCAGGTGGTGGATTTCACCGGCTGCGACCTGAGCGATATCGAGCGCAGGCTGTCCCGCGACACCGGATTCGAGATGGAGAGCCACCTGCTGGAGTTCCTCGGCCGCTGCCCCGCGTGCCAGAAGGCGCCGCGCTGACCGCTACTGCGACATTGAGAGCCGAATCATGACGAAAGTGCGCATAGACTGGAAGCTGGTCACGAGGGAGTTATCGCACCACATCCCGTTCACTGCCATCGGCGCACTGAGCGGCATCATCTTCATGGTCATCATCATCTCCTGCGGTTACCTCGATTCAGTGTCGCCCCACGCCAAAACGGTGTTCTACATCCTGCACCCCACGCACGTGTTCCTCAGCGCCATGGTGACCACCGCCCTTTACCGGATATACGGCAATGGGAAATATAAGGTTTTGAAGGCGATACTCATCGGCTACACCGGCTCCATCTTCATCGCCACGCTGAGCGACTGCGTCATCCCCTACCTCGGCGAATGGCTCACCGTGCTGCCGGACAGAGAGCTGGAGATAGGCTTCATCCACGAGCCCCTGAAGACCAACCCGCCGGCATTCGCCGGCATCGCCGTCGGCTACCTGCTGACCGCCACCCGCTTCCCCCACGCCGGCCACGTGCTGATAAGCACCTGGGCGTCGCTGTTCCACATCCTGATGGCGGTGGGCACCGGTATGGAGTGGTGGCAGTTCGTGGCCATCTTCGCCTTCCTGTTCGCCGCCGTGTGGCTCCCCTGCTGCCTCAGCGATATCGTGTACCCGCTGCTGTTCGTCAAGCACGGCGAGGCCCCCGAACACCATCACTGACGCCTCTTCCGGCTCAAGGGCTATCCGATAAGCCTACCTCGTCGCCTTTATCATCCACATCGGGCCCAGCTCCGCCCTTCTATCTGCACGAAGCCCGTGCCTGTCCAACAGGCCGTCCAGCCCGCCCTGACGCATATATTCCCTGAAGTATCTGTTGTGTTCCCTTCCTGCGACCAGCTCCACCACCCTGGAGGTGTAAGAGGAAGGGATAAAGGGCAGAGGCACCTTGTAATCGATCAATATCAGCGCGCCCTCCGCCTTCACCACCCGCTTCATCTCGGAGATTATGGCGTCCCGCTCCGCGCTCTCGGTCTCGTGCAGCGACATGGAGATGGAGGCGAAATCGAAGGAATCATCCTCGAACGGCAGGGCCGAGGCATTCGCCACCCTGAATGAGGCGTTGGTCAAACCCAGCCGTTGTCCCTTCCTGTCCGCTATCTGTATCACACGGGGGTCCATATCGATGCCGGCAGCGGTGACACCCAACCCCGCGTAATGCAGCGCCAGCGCCCCGGTCCCGCAGCAGACGTCCAGCGCGCTATCCCCCGCCCGCATGCCAGCCAGTTCCGGCGCCTGCACCCTGAGCTCCCGCATCAGGGGCTCGATCATCCTGTTCAGCGCCCACGGCGCCCACCACGGATTAGCTACCATGCCTTGCTATCCTCCCCTTCTATCATCGACCGACACCCCTCAGGGGCAGGGGTATTCTATATCCTGATGCACCAAAAAACAAGCTATATGGGAAAGGGGCTATCAGGGGTAACAGGCGGAATGCCGCCGCCGGTATCGGCTCACAGCGGGCGCTTGCGCGGCATGCCGGGGCGCCGCGGGTACTTATCGGGCGTCGGCTCCAGCTTATCGATGACCACCAGCGATCGTCTCTCGCCCGCGAACTCTGCGATGTCGACCGGACGCACCTCCGCCAGCTTCCCGCCGAGGGCTTCGATTGCCTTCGCGGACGACGCGACCTCGACGTCGATTTCTCCCTTCTTCATGGCGATGAACCTGCCGCCGACGGCGCAGAAAGGCAGCGACAGCTCGGCCAGCGTGGACAGGGCGGCGACCCCGCGCGAGATGGCGATGTCGTACCTCTCACGGTAGCGCCCGTCGTGGGCCAGCGTCTCGGCGCGGACGGCGGCCACCTCCACACCGTCGAGGCCGAGGCAGTCGACCAGGTGGCGCAGGAAAACTGCCTTCTTGTTCACCGACTCCACCAGCGTCAAAGCGATATCGGGGAAGACGATCTTGAGCGGAACGCCGGGGAAGCCGGCGCCGCTGCCGATGTCGATCACGCGCGACGATTCGTTGCCGACGAGCGGGGCGGCGGTCAGCGAATCGAGGAAATGCCTCACCTGCACATCCTCATAGTCCACCACCGATGTCAGGTTCACCCGCCGGTTCCAGTCGACCAGCTCCTCGTAGTACAGCCGGAACCTGTCGGCCTGCTGGTCGTCAAGCCGTATCCCCAGCTCCGCCGCTCCGGCGATCAATTTATCCATCGCGAACCTCATGCAGTCAACGCCTCCAATGATACTACGCCTGCAACCAAAAGGCACCCCTGCCCCACCCGATTTGACTGTGAAATAAATAACAATTAAAATAAAGTCGCCGCGTCGAGATAATATAGAGGAGTGAGACATTGATCGGGATTAAATCGTTCGGAGCGTACGTACCGGTGTACCGCATGCCCGCCACCGAGATCGCCCGCGCCTGGGGCGGGAGGGGCAAGGGCGAGAGGGCGGTGGCCAACTACGACGAGGACAGCATCACCATGTCGGTGGAGGCTGCCATCGACTGTTTCGGTGACATCGACCGCAAGAAGGTGGATGCCCTGTACTTCGCCTCCACCACCCCGCCCTACGACGAGAAGCTGTCCGCCAGCATCGTGGCGGCGGCCACCGACCTGCGCACCGACATATCCACGCTGGACATCGCCGGCACGCTGCGGGCCGGCACCACCGCCATCCGCGCCGCGATGGATGCCATCAAGGCTGGCTCCGCCAAGAACGTGCTGGTCACCGCCGCCGACAGCCGCCTGGCGCCGCCGGCATCCGAGTTCGAGCCGGTCTTCGGCGACGGCTCCGCCGCGTTCATCATTTCCGACCAGGATGTGGCCGTTGCCATCGAGGACTATTACACCCTGTCCAGCGATTTCATCGACGTGTGGAAGCGGGCCGAGGACCCCTACATCCGCACCTGGGAGGACCGCTTCATCCTGCAGCACGGCTACAGCGAGAAGATGGGCCAGGCCGTCGCCGGGCTGCTGAAGAAGACCGGCCTCTCCGCCGCCGACTTCGCCAGGGTGGTGTACTACGCCCCCGACGAACGCAGCCACCAGCGGATGGCGAAGCAGCTCAAGCTCAACCCGGAGCAGGTGCAGAACCCGATGTTCGGCGTGCTGGGCAACACCGGCGCCGCCTTCGCCCCGATGATGCTGGTGGCGGCGCTGGAGCAGGCCAAGCCGGGCGACCGCATACTGTGGGCCAGCTACGGCGACGGCGCCGACGCCTTCGTCCTGAAGGTCACCGACGCCATAAAGAAGATAAAGGGGCGGCGGGGGATCGCCAAGCACCTGGAATCCAAGATGCAGATACCCAACTACGAGAAGTACGTGCGCTTCCGCAACCTGATGCAGGGGGAGGCCGACCGCCGCCCTCAATACATCAGCTCCCTGCCCATGATGTGGCGCGACCGCACGCAGGTGATGCCGCTCCACGGCTGCCGCTGCAACAACTGCGGCAACATCCAGTTCCCCATCCAGCGGGTGTGCGCCTACTGCCAGGCCAAGGACGACTACGTGGAGGTGCCGCTGGCCGATAAGCAGGCCACCGTGTTCACCTTCAGCATGGACGAGCGGGCGGTGGAGGTCGACCCGCCGCGGGTGTGGACCATCAGCGATTTCGACGACGGCGGCCGCATCTACATCACCATGACCGACCGCGACACCTCGCAAGTGCAGATCGGCCTGCGGGTGGAGATGACCTTCCGCAAGATACACGAGGGAGCCGGCCTGCACAACTACTTCTGGAAGTGCCGTCCGATACGGGTGGCCGGGAGCAAGGCGGCGGCCGCCAAAAAGAAGAAGGCCTCGACCGCCAAGGGCGCGTAACGATATAACCAGCTTACGAGGAGAATGAGAAAATGGCAGAGAGCATAAAGGATAAAGTAGCCATCATCGGGATGGGCTGCACCAAGTTCGGCGAGCTGTGGGACAAGGACGCCTACGACCTGGTCATCGATGCTTCCTACGACGCCTTCGATGACGCCGGCGTCGGCCCCAAGGACATCCAGGCGGCATGGGTGGGCACCGTGATGGGCTCCACCGCCACCCAGCTGTCGGTGCCGCTGAAGCTGGACTACATACCGGTGACCCGCATGGAGAACGTCTGCGCCACCGGCATGGAGTCGCTGCGGGCGGCGGCTTTCGCCCTGGTGGCCAAGGCATACGATCTGGTGCTGGCCGTCGGCTTCGAGAAGCTGAAGGACACCGGCTACGGCGGCCTGCCGATGGCGGTGCAGTCCGGCGGCAGCGAGAAGTGGCACCCGGTTATCGGCTCCGGCGACTCGGCCCCGGGGCGCTACGCCATGGCGGCGACAAGGTACTTCCACCGTTTCGGCCTGAGCCAGGAGGAGGGCAAGCGGACGCTGGCCAAGATATCGGTCAAGAGCCACCACAACGGCTTCCTCAACCCCCGCGCGCACCTGCGCATGGAGGTCACCGAGGAGCAGGTGATGAAGGCGCCGATGATCGCCTGGCCGCTGGGGCTGTTCGATGCCTGCGGCGTCACCGACGGCGCCTCTGCCGCGGTGCTGTGCCGCACCGAGGACGCCCGGAAGTTCACCGATGAGTTCGTCACCATCAAGGGCTTCGGGCTGTCCACCGGGCCCGGCATGGGCAAGGTGCGCACCGACTACGATTACACCCACTGGGAGGAGACCCAGCGCGCCGCCAAGCAGGCATACACCGAGGCCGGCGTGAAGGACCCGCGCAAGGAGATCAGCATGTGCGAGGTGCACGACTGCTTCTCCATCGCCGAGATGATAACCTACGAGGACCTCGGCATGTGCGAGAAGGGCAAGGCCAAGCAGGATATCGAGGCCGGGGAGCTGAGCCTCACCGGCAAGCACCCGTTCAACGTCGGCGGCGGCCTGAAGTCCTTCGGCCACCCGGTGGGCGCCAGCGGCATCCGGGAGATATTCGAGGGCTACGTGGAGCTGCTGGGGAAGGCCGAGCAGCCGGAGCGCCAGCTAAAGAACGTCAATCTGGCGCTGGGCCACAACCAGGGGGGCAACCCCGGCCGCTTCATCTGCAGCATCTGCATCGTGGGCCACCCGTAGACATCGAATCGACAGACAGCGCAGGGGGAGCCTCTAACGGCTCCCCCTTTTTTCACCGTTCACTCCACCGGGCTGACGGCTACGGTGCTGCCAATCTTGAGGAAATGTTCAATTTAGGGATTCAATTCCCCCTTAGGTACATCGAAGCATATTTTCACCAATGAATCTTCGCCTGATTCAGCTGATTTAACGAGTGGTTTTGTTGCTTATCATTCCTCGCAAAATAGTCTTAAATAGATCGCTCCATGTTAGCCACCCCATATTTGCAGCGACAGATTCAACAGAAGAAGTATGAATCCCTTCAAGTACCTTCTTCAAAGGACTTAAGCTATTATTTTGACCAAGTTTGTAGTAATTGAACTGCCATGCACTAGTCCATTTGTCTTCAAACCCGCCTTTTACTTTGGCAAGATCCTCCTCTTTAATCTTTCTCCTCGTTAGCTTGTCTAACGGTGCTATATCGAGGAAGATAAAATAGAATTCTCGTGCATCCTGCAAAGGCGAATCTAGGCCGATTCTTAGTTTCCTTGCAATTTGATCATATGGCTTTTCTGGAGATGCCATGCTAATAACACTATACAATTTTGCCTCAAAAAATATCAGTTTGCCAGGCAACTCAATACTCGCATCGACTTCAGTAGATTCTTTTGTAGCAGAACCAGTATATTGTTTTCCGACATGTATTTGAATTTGATCTTCCTGAAATTTGCCATCCTTAAATAAGAAGTTGCTTTGTCCCTCATAAGCGTCCTCAAATATTTCGTCTAAGGCCATGATTTTTATGGGCAGAGGAAAGCTGGACAAGATCTCGAAACAAGACCAGGTTAATGCATCTTCGCTATTAGAATTAAGCCGATGTTTCCATTTGTGGTGCCCTATGCCCTTGTAATTCTGTTTGAGGAACGCCTCTAAAGCCTCCTCCCTTCCAGGAAGAATCACATGATTCCGTTGATAGTTCTTGTATTTCATTATTCACTCCGTGCTTACCTTAAATGACTGAAGGATTGCGCTCGCATTTTTCATTCGACGGTTGATTCACGAAAAGAGTAGCTGCCTTCACCCTTTGCATAATCTTCGTATAATTATGGCTCCTTCAGATTCATAGGTACATCCGTTAGTGCATACCGTTGATTTTTGAATACGCCACCGTATGACAGCATTATATGTGGCACAAATATTAGAGTCAAACGTTCGAACACGCGCCACTGCGGGGCGCGGTCAGACCATCTCAAAACAGGTACGGTTGCTCCTGTCGGAGTCCAGCTTGTCCTTGATGCAGGCCACGAACCGGTCGA